>JAUYJC010000040.1 GCA_030688735.1 Deltaproteobacteria bacterium | reverse complement strand
GTCCTTCGAACTCGATCACCGCTTTCAGTTTCTCTCCAACGCTTCGATCTCCCGGTCGCCGATTGTGTTTCATCGCTCCAGCTCTACCATAGCGCTTGCTCCATTGATAAAGAGACCATCTCGATACGCCCAATACCCGCGCCACTTCCTCCACCGACCGCGACCCCCGACTCTGAAACTTTTCCACTGCCGCTCTGCGAAACTCCTCCGTTCGTTGTTGACTCACTTCCTTTTTCTCTCTCTCGCCCCGCTTTCCATTTGTTCTCGCATGCGGCATCTATCCTGACATAGGGGGATACTCCGTCCGTTTGTCACGCCAACATCGCGCGCATCTCGTCGTCGACCGTAAAACGCGAGGCTGGACAGCTGTTGACCTGGGTACGCACTCGGCAATGGGACACGGATGAGACCTAACCACTGGCTGGAGGAGAACGCCGCAAGGACCGCGGTGCCTCTCACCCTGGCGTTAGACGGCATCAGCACGTCACACGTTTGCACGCGCAATCAAAGATGAAATCGAAAAAGGCCATTCTGATTTCCGTAGCGCTGCTGGCGTCGGTTTTCGCTGGCTGGGGCGTTTATCGCCTGTGGGACGAGCGGCTGTGGCCTTTCTCCACTGGCACACGAGACGAGGCGTTTCTCAGCACCACGTTCGGCATGTCTCCGCAAGAGGTGCGCAGGGCGGTTGCCAAGCACGGAGCCCAGTTGTTGACCTACGAGGATTACAGGAGGAGTGAGCCGTCACCGAGCATTGATACCTTGGATGCCATTCCTGTGTTCTCCGACGACCGCAGAGAGGGCGCTGCGTTCTACACGTCCTCAATCGAGATGTTCGACTCGAAGGTGGAGGCCGAGTTCAGTTTCCGACAGGCGCGCTTGGTTTCCGTCGGAGTTCACATTGATCCGATTGGCCGCACAAAACCGGAGTCGGTCGTATCCACGGTCGAGTCCAAGCTCCGCAGCACTTACCAGTTTTCACGACACGAGGAAAGTCAGGAGGTTCCCGGAGCTTACACGCTGCATTTCACATCGCCGACCGCGACTCGTTCGTTGTGGGTGAATCTCACAGAGCGTGCGCGGCCGATTATCATTTTGACCGTCGTACATTCCACGACAAAGATGAACAGAAAACGTGAGATTGACGACAGAGAGCACACAGGATTTGGAGCTGGCAAGTGAGGATGCCGCCTAACAAAATCGGGATGGAGACTCCCTCCGTTAGCCGCTTATGAGGAAACGATGTCCAGCGACAAATTTCGCGTAAGCATCCACCGGCATTACTATTGTATCGCCGTCGAGCAGCGCCGGGTGTACTCCGAGCTTGATGCTGGGATGTCCCAAGCGAAGACTGTACAAGTCTCTGATGACGAGGTCGATGCAGCATTGGAAAAAGCCGCAGGAGCATACGAGAAACGTGAGCAGGCGGCGGTAATCGGCATTACGTTTGCCACGATGTGTATCGAGGCGTTTTTCTACGATTACGCAGCCTCCAGGCTTGGCGATGGCTTCACCGAGGCACATCTCGACAAGTTGGACTTGCCTTCTAAACTGCTCATCATCCCTCAGCTCGTCTGTGGGAAGGCAATTGAGAAATCCTCACATATCTTTGAGAAGGTCAAGCGCCTGACAAGAGATCGAAACTACTTGGTCCATTTCAAATCCCACGGCTTTGATCTCCATGAGATGGACAAGGCCAGCGAGTTTCACGACGAGCTCAATGAGCGGTTCCGCCAGGCGTTGACCAACGGCGTCGAGGCCGTAGAGATAGTGTTGCGGGCGCTTGATGACCTTCACGGAACACCCGACTATTACTTCAATCGGGTATGTCAATGATAAGTCCTAACCGCAAACTCGACAGGACCGCCTCCCAACGGGCTTGCCTCCGGCGGCAAACGGCCCGTATAGTGAACTTAGGCTAGGAGTCGAATGGACAAATCAACAAAGATCCTGATCGGAGGGATGATATTGGCCGTCCTAGTTGTTGTTGGTGGAAAATCCCGGACCTATTGGCTCGAATCGAAACTCCACCAGCTCGAAGCAAGTTGTGGCAACCCAAAAAAAGTAAGCGGTGGGCCTGTGTGCGAGGCTAAGGCCTTCGTAACCATTGGTGCGGCTGGGGTCCCTGAATATGCGGTTGACCCGACTCCGTTGCAGGGCATTCAGGCGGAAATCGTGGCAACTCAGATCGAGATATGGAATTCGGGGAGCTGGTGCTACATGCTCGCGGCGGCAATCTTGGTACTCTCTTGTTTCCCGTTCGCCTGGTACTTTTTCTTGCGCCGACTTCGCGAACTACGTAACGCAATCGTCGGCAAATAGGATGCCTAACTCCCCGCTTCACACCGATCGCAAATAGCGACGGCTGAGCTTGGCGTTAACGCCTCTCGTTTGCTCGACAAACTATTTGAGTAGCCAAAACCGCAGGTGTATACCTCCCACTTTGAAACAACGCCCTCGTATTGAAAAATAATCGACTCAAGGGTTTTTCCGTTTCTTGCCAATCTGATCACATTCCGCCTCAGGTCAAATACTCGGTTCTTCCAGTCTTACTGAAAATAGTAATCATCACAAATATTCCGGGGACATAAAACGAAATTTCAGGATACCCTCTAAACTGGTCGCCTTGATTTTCTCAAAGTAAGGTCACGCTAGGTGAAGTTTTCGATCAATACTCCGACCCTTCGACTCGAGCCCCGGCCTTGGCCGGGGGCTCTTGCTCAGGATTCCGCCCCGCGGGCTTGCCCGTGAGGCTTCACTTATACTCCGGCGCCGCTTCCAACTGCTCAAAGCCGCAGGCGCGATCGACGCCGGTGGTGGCCGCCAGATTCGGCTCCGCCGCGATCAGCAAGGCCGCCTCCGTTTCGCTGGCGTTAAAATGCTGGAATGTGACGCCGTCGGGTTTGATTGGAAGCTGGAACAGATCCCCATTTTTCCAATCGTAGCGTTGCTTTTCGATAAACGTGTATCCGCCGCCCTCGACCGCAACGAACACTACGCCGCCTTGGCAGCGCTGCTTGCCGCTGCGGCTCGCGTCCGAGTGGGCGGTGGTTGCGGGATTCCATGAGACGTCGAACCATTGGGTTGAGAAGGACGCGGCGAACCGCGCCTCTCACCAATGGCGTTCGGTTCCAGTCTTCCAAGGGGACGTGATCATGCTATAATCTTCTATCCTTTGCATAGGAGAGAGTCCCATGAACTATCCTGTCATCGTTCGAGCGGAATCTGCGCATCAGTATGTTGCTCAACCGTTGGGCATCCCGGAAGTCAAGGTGGTGGCGGCGACCGAAGCGGAAGCCATCGCCCAAGTCACTGAGGCCCTCGCACACTGGCTTGCGGCCGCCAAAGTGATCCACGTTAAAGTCTCAGGTGAAGAACATGTTAATCCGTGGCTGGACGCCTTTGGGCGCTCAGCAAATGACCCGGACTTTGCCGAGTTCCTGGAAGAACTCCAACGCCTGCGGACCAGGGATATGCCCGCATGATCCGCGTGCTCCTCGACACGGATCACGTGAGTCTGCATGAACGAGGCCATCTCCAGCTGCGTGCCCGCTTGGCGTCCTTCCTCCCCGAAGAAGTGGCTGTGAGTATCGTGACGGTGGAAGAGATGCTCCGTGGGCGCTTGGCCATTCTGGCACGACGCTCCGAAGGCGAGACCCGCGTGCACGCCTATACGAAGTTGCTGGAAACGGTGCACTTCTTTAGCACCATCCCTGTGGTGCCCTTTGACATAGCATGCGAGCAGCAATTTCAGGCGTTACGTGCGCTGCGGCTGCGCGTGGGCAGTCGTGATCTCCGCATTGCGGCGACGGCGCTGGCGCAGAATGTCGTGTTGATCACCCGGAATCGGCGTGACTTCGAGCAGGTGCCAGGACTTATGTTGGACGACTGGTCCCTGTAGTGGCCGACACCCACAGACCAGAGAGACAGTCATGCGATGAGCCGTCGCAGCATCCAAGCTGGAGGGCAGGGCGCAGCGCCGAACAACCGCCTCTCGTTTTGCTCGACAAACTATTTCAGTAGCCAAGACCGTAGGTGTATACTTCTCACTTTCAAACAACGCCCACGTATTGAAAAATAATCGACTCAAAAGCGTTCGCATTTTTTAGCCAATCTGTTCACATTCCGCGTCAGTTCAAATATTCCTGCCGGTTTCCCGTGGAGACGCATTCACCACAGAGACGGAGAGTTCACAGAGGATTCGTTCACGAGGATTTCTTTAGCCGATTTTCTCCGCGCCCTCAGCGCATGAACGACGCGCTGCTGGGGCTAAATATCCTTCTCGACCTTTACCTGCCCGTCGCTATTGCAAGGAGGTTCTTTTCGCGCAGCGCTGCGATAACCACCGCGACATATTCCTTGGTCTCTTGGCGGATATCATCGAGCTTCGTCGTTTTGGCGAGGCCGCTCCACACCAGCCGATCGTTTCTAACGTCGTGGAGGCTCGTTTCTGAGGTGTAGATGTCGTAGAAGTGAAGGCGCGGCGGTTCATAGAAGCCCACCCAGGCGGAGGAGTACCAGCGATAAAACCCGAATCCCGGGTAAGGACCATAAGGTCCGTACGGACCGTAGGTTCGGGGAATGTATTCGGCTCTCCTTTCTACCCGCACCAGCCGCGTCGTGATCACGGCATCGGCGCCAGCTTGTTTTACCGCCTGCGCCAAGCGCGACTCCTCGACGGGTCCGTTTTCCGGTGTGAATTCGTAACTGGGCACCGCATCTGCGCCGGTCGCTCTGAGTTGGGCGACGAATTCGTCCTCAAAATTGCGGCGGATGCTGGTCTGCTTGCTTACGCCGATCACCATGATCCGCTTGAAAGAGGCTGCCGGGTAGTTTGGATTGCTCCACTGGTTGATGATCTGCGTCGCAGCGCAGCCGCCAAGCAGCAGCGCCGCGGCGATGAGCGATCGAACGATCCGACCCGGCGGGATTTTCATGAGCATGATACTGCTCCTTTCGCTGCGACTGTCAGGATAGCTTATATCATCACCGGTTTCTCGGCTCGTCAACGGTGGTAACCCATGGCAATCCTCACGCGCCGCTCGGCCAGGGCGACGGCAGCTTCTCTCGGAAGTAATTTAGACTTCGCGGACTCTGCCAAAACCATGCTGGTGTTCGCGCCAATTTTCTCTTTGATAGTTGCGAAAGCCTGGGTTTCTGTGCCGCCGTGGTATTCCACCGAGGCGCAGATGACGCCGCCGGCGTTGGCGATGAAGTCGGGAATAACGAGCGTCCCTTTCTCGTGCAGGATGCGTTCGGCTTCCGGTGTGAACGGAATGTTGGCGCCTTGGGGCACGAGCTTGGTTTTCAAGCGATGGACGTTGTCCTTGCGGATCACGTCCGGCCGTGCGGCGGGAATCCAGATCTCGCATTCGACGTCGATCACTGCATCCGCTCCGAGTTTTTCGCCGTCCGGATAGTCGATGACGCTCTTTCCCGAATCTTTTAGGGCGATCAGGCGATCTACCTCAATTCCCTTTGGATTGTAAATCGTCCCGTGCGAGTCGCACGCAGCGACCAGAGCGGTGCCTTTTTCACCGAGAAAACGCGCGGCATGTTTGCCGACCGAGCCGAAGCCCTGGATCGCCACGCGCGCGCCCTTGAGAACGAACTCGCAGTATTTCAGCGCCGCCTCGACGCTCGCCTTCAAGCCTAAACCCGTGGCGCCGATCTCATCCAGCGGGATGCCGCCGATTTCCGGTGGCAGGCCGACGGCGCGGCCGATCTCGTCTTTGATCCAGGCCATGCAACGCTCGTCTGTGCCCATGTCCGGACCCGGAATATATTCGACGAGATCGCGGATGGCGCGGGCGAAGGCTCGGATCAACTGCTCTTTCTTCGCCGGTTCCATTTTTGGATCGCCGAAGATCACCGACTTGCCGCCGCCGTGGGGCAGGCCGGCGGCAGAGTTCTTCATCGTCATGGCCCGCGCCAATCGGAAAGCTTCCTCGGCGCTCACGTCCGGCGCCATGCGGACGCCGCCGATCGCCGGCCCGCGCGCGACGTTGTCGATGGCAACGACCGCCTTGAGGCCGCATTTAGGATCGTAAACGTGAACGATTTTTATCGGTCCTAACTCGTCGGCGAAATCAAAGATGTTTTCCATGTTGTCCTCCGAACAGAAGGGCGGACACCCTTCGACTCCGCTCAGGACAGGCGCCGGTCCGCCCCTACGGTTCATCCTGGTGCGGCGCCGGCGCGCCGTCCGACGACACCTCGTTGTTCCGAACTGCGCTCCAATAATTATTCACCGTCGCTTGAATATGCGCGATGGTCTCTTCATCGCGTTTCGGTTCGAAAAGATGGCGAAAGCGCCCCTGGCGCACGAGATAATTTTCCACCGGGGCAAACTTGCGCGGCACATGGGTGTGTGCGACCTCGCCATGAATCGCTTCTTTGAGCGGCCAGATGCCGGTCTCGACCGCCAGGCGGGCGATCTCGACGGACCATTCCGGGTCGAACTCCCAACCGGGCGGGCAGGGTGTCAACGCGATGAAGAGCTTTGGTCCTTTGAATTTCCCGGCGCGATAAATTGTTTCCGAGAGATCGAGCGGGTATGCGGGAGACACTGTCGCCAGATAGGGCGGTTTTTGCACCCGCCAGATCTCGAAGAGATCGCGCTTCTCATGCAAGAGGCCATGGGGCGAGGACGGTGTGATCGGACAGGTGGCCGTGCGCGAGCCGTAGGCCGTGCTGGCCGAGGTTTGGAACCCGGTATTGCCGTAGGATTCGTTGTCGTAGCAGAGATAGTAGAAATCCAGACCGCGATGGATCGCCGCCATGGTGGACGACAGGCCGATGTCCTGCGCCGCGCCGTCGCCGGTGAGGACCGCGACTTTCCGGTCTTGGTCGGCGCCGAGCTTCCCTTTCGCTTTAAGAATGTCCAGGGCGTCGCGCACGCCTTGGGCGCCCGCCGGCGCGCAGGCCATAGCGGTATAAATCCAAGACGAGTTGAGCGGCGTTAACGGGTAAGTGGCGAGCAGGGTCGAGCAGCCCGCGGCGTTGACGAAGACGACGTTTTCGCCCAGCGCCTTGTGAAACAGGCGCAAGTTCAGTTGGCCGCCGCAGCCGGCGCAAAGCGGACCGCCCGGTCCAAGCGGCTCCTCATGGGAGTTGGTGCGCAAGCTCTTATAGAATTCACGTTTCACGGCTTGGTCTGTCCTCGCAGGCGATGGTGAAGAATCGACCCACTTGGCGGCACTCTTCGCCAGTAAAGAGCAGGTGCGGGCGCGCCGTTTCAGCGGCGCTCTCCGTCGGATTTTCTATTTTTGCCAGCATGCCGTCGAATTCGCCGGGGCGGAATCGCCGCCCGCCCAGGCCGCCGATGAAGGAAAGCAGCACCGGTGGCCGCTCGGCGAGTGGGTAGAGCGCGCTGGCGATCTCGCTGAAAAGGATGCCGCCTTTGCCGACCGAAATATTCTGATCCACCACCGCCACACCCTTGCGCCCGCGCAGGACGCGCTGCAGCTCTTCATGGGGAAAGGGCCGGATCAAGCGCAATCGCGCCAGACCGATCTTCTTGCCCTTCTGGCGTAGGCGCTTGATCTGGGCCTTACCCATCGATGCGAAGGAATTGGTCATGACGATGACGTAGTCGGCGTCGTCGAGCATGAACTCTTCGATGATGCCATGGCACCGGCCGAATGTTACGGCGAACTCGTCGGCGATCTTCGGGTAGATCGCCAGAACGTTTTCCGCGGCGTTATGCATCTGGTGTTTGAAATAACTGTACAGACTCGGATCGAGGACGGCGGCGCCCATGGCGACCGGCTCGCGATTGGATAGCAGGGGATAGGTCGGATTGAACGCAGGAAGAAAAATTCTTGTTTCTTCCGGCGTAGGCATCTCCACCGCCTCCCGGGTGAAAGACAGGTAAAAGCCGTCGAGATTGACGATCGCCGGCAGCAGAATCTTTGCATTTTCGGCGAAACGGTAAGCCATGAGAATCGAGTCGAGCACTTCCTGACTGGTCTCGGCATGAAACTGGAGAAAGCCGGTGTCGCGCGCCGAGAGCACGTCGTTGTGATCGGGTTCCAGGGTGATCGGATGGGCCAACGCGCGGGATACGTTCACCAAGACCAGCGGTAGCCTGAGCCCGGCGATGGCGTAGAGCATCTCGAAGCCGTAGAGAAATCCCTGGCTCGAAGTCGCGGTGAAAACCCGCACGCCCGTGGCTGCCGCGGTGGCCGCCGCCGCGAGCATGGAGTGCTCGGAGTCCATCATCACGACGCGCGCGGGGATTGCGCCGAGTTGACTCCAGCCTGCCAGGGTCTCGAGGATCTCGGTCTGCGGCGTGATTGGAAACGCCGGCACGTAATCGACCTCGGCCAGTCTGGCTCCCCAGGCGGCGGCGGCGTTGCCGGTAAGCATCGTTCTTGTCATCAGGCCTCCAACCTCCGGCTGATGGCATCGGTCGGACATTCTTCGAAACAGATCATGCAGCCTTTGCAATGATCGTAATCGACGTGGGGAAAATTCTCCGCGTCTAGGCGCATTGCCGCTTCGGGACAGTAGAGATAACAGAGGAAGCAGCGTTTGCATTTGCCGAGTTCGATCTCCGGCCGCTCGGTGCGCTAGTTGCCGGTCTCGCGCAAAGCCGCGCTGCCGCGATGCCTGATCGTCGGCCCGGCAAACTGCGCGGAGCCCAGGTAAGGAACGGCTTGCCATACGCTTTCCAAGAATTCCGCGGCCATGGGCGCGGGGGAAACCGGCATGATCGGCGCCTGCGCATATGCTTTGCGCGCCGCGGCCTGGTTCTTTTCGATGATGTCCGCCGGCAATCCGAATTCGGCGATTTCAATTTTCACCGCTTCGTCGAGCGAGGCGATGTCGATGGCGGGGATAGACCTTGCCGCCACCGCGGCCGCCACCGCGCTGATAAAGGCGCCGCCGATCAGTTCCCGGGCGACGGCGCTAAGATCGATGAAAATATAATTCGCCGGCGGCAAATGTTCAGTATGCCCGGCGAACTGACCCGGGTCGGCGTTGACGAATAGCGGGGTGTGCGCAAAGACGCCGTGAAAAATCTGCTCCGGTGCTTCCTTCAATAGTGAGTCGTCCATCACTACGGCCAGACCGGGCGTCTCTACGTAACCCCGTTCGCCGATGGGTTCCCGGCCCAGGCGAGTGAAGGAAGCCAGTGGCGCGCCGCGCCGCTCGGCGCCGAACAGCGCGAAGTCCTGGGCGTAGAGCCCCGATAGAAAACCGCTTCGGCCAAGGATGCGGCTGGCGATCTTGGCTCCCTGTCCGCCGCGTCCGTGAAAGCGAACTTCGATCATCGATTTACCTCGATAGTTCGACCTGAAAATTGCGCAAGAGTAGTGCCACGGAGTCTTAGATTTGGCAGGCGAGCTAGAAGGAGATTTTGCACCCTATCGCTGGGGCGCGACCTTCCATCTTGCACTATTGCGAGGGAAGCAAAGAAATCTTTTCAACAATGCGAAAGCATGCAGCCAGATCGGCGGAAAATCGAGATTGTGTGCTGGCACAATGATTGCGGAATAGCCTTGGTGGGAAAAATGAGCTGCATATCCAGAAAGGGGGTAACCACAATGGCAGACAAGTCAAAGGAGAAAGAAACCAAGGCGATAGCGCCCTGGAGGCCGTTCATGGACCTCACCCGATGGGAGAGGGATATGGACCGAATGATGGAGGATTTTTTTGATCGAAGGATGAGGCCGTGGTGGCCGGAGCGGTTGTTGAGGCGGGAAGTGATGGAACTGGAGGCGCCGGCGGTGGACCTGTTCGAAGACAAAAACGACATCGTGGTCAAAGCCGAGCTACCGGGGATGGAGAAAGAGAACGTGGAAGTGAAGTTGACTGACCACATGCTGACGATCAGAGGGG
Source organism: Deltaproteobacteria bacterium (assembly GCA_030688735.1). Taxonomy (GTDB): domain Bacteria; phylum Desulfobacterota; class Binatia; order UBA9968; family UBA9968; genus JACPFE01. The sequence goes on along the minus strand of JAUYJC010000040.1, from coordinate 10,130 downwards.
AGAAGAAAAAAGAGGAAGAGATCAAGGAGGAGAATTACTATCGGAGCGAGCGCTCCTACGGGTCGTTCATAAGGACGTTAGAGCTACCCGCGGACGTCCATGCCGACAAGGTCAAAGCGAGCTTCAAGAATGGCATCTTGGAGGTGAGGTTGCCGAAGACCGAAGAGGCGAAGAGCAAAGAGATCAAAGTGAAAGTGGAGTAGGGGAGTCACGCGCGAGCGTAGGGCAACGGTAACCAAGGAGGAAATCATGTACACAGGAATGCTGATACCGCTGGACGGTTCCAAGACGGCAGAAAAGGTGTTGCCCTACGCTCGCTTCCTGGCCGGCAGACTCGAGACGCCGGTGGAGTTGTTGGCGGTCATAGATATTGCGGAACTGGCCGCTCAGGTCTCCCCCGAGAAAGCCCGCTTCCTCGATACCATCATCATTGACGGTGAGCGGCAGAGTAAAGAATACCTCTCAAGAATCGCCGCGACATTCCCGGGCAACCGAGTCAAGTGCACCATCGAAAAGGGTCGGGCCGGAGACGCGATCATCGGCCGCGGGGACGCGGACACGGGGATGCTGATGGCGATGGGAACCCACGGCCGCTCGGGGATTAACCGGTGGTTGTTGGGGAGCGTGGCGGAAAAAGTCTTGCGTGGGACTACCAACCCGCTTCTTCTGGTGAGAGCGACGGACGAAGCGAAGTCGGAAGGGGAGGCGACTCTCAAGTCCGTCGTGGTGCCGCTGGACGGCTCCGAGATCGCCGCGAGCGTGCTGCCGATGGTCGCCGGCCTGGCGAATAAGCTCGGTCTCGAGGTGGAATTGTTTCGCGCCTTCAATATCCCTTACAGCGTGTATGGCACCGGCGACGGCTATTATGCGGTCAATGTCGACGAGTTGATCGCCGAGGTCGGCAACGAAGCGCGTGAACATCTTGAGAAGAAGAGCGCAGAGCTGAAAAAACTGGGCGTCGCCAAGGTGACCTGCACGACGAAGGAAGGCTTCGGCCCGGATGAAATCATCTCTCTGGGGCGGAAAACCCCGGATAATTTCATTGCGATGTGTTCCCACGGACGCTCGGGTGTGAAACGCTGGGTGTTGGGTAGCGTCACCGAGACCGTCGTAAGACACAGCGAAGATCCGATCTTGATCGTGCGGCCCGGATAACGTCTCATCGGCAAGGGGGCGGCGCGCGTAGAAAGGCGGGCTCCATGTATTCGAAGATCATCGTACCGCTGGACGGCTCGAAGCTGGCGGAGCAGATTCTTCCCTATGCGCGCTTGCTCGCCGGCGCCTGTGAGATTCCAGTAGAACTATTGCGGGTTCACGAACCGGGAAGCAAAACTCCCTATTGGCCGCCGCTTCCCAACGGGGATTATCTCAAACATATAGCGGCGCGCTATTTGCCCGGATCCCTAAGTATCGACTTGACCGAGGAAATGGGCGAACCGGCCGCGCTGATCGTCGAGTGGGCCAAACGCAATCCCGCTTGCCTCATCGCGATTGCGACCCACGGTTTATCCGGCATGCGGCGCTGGTTACTCGGCAGCGTCGCCAGCAAAGTCGTGCATGGCGCGACCAGCGCGTTGCTGCTGATCCGGCCCGCCGAAGGCTTGGATCCCGGCGCGGAGATCGAACTTAAGACCGTTTTTGTGCCCCTTGACGGCTCGGGGCTGGCGGAAACAATCCTGCCGCAAGTGCTCCCGCTCGCCAAGAAGCTGGCAATGGAAATGCAACTCCTGCGGGCCTACTCGGTGCCTGCGGAGTACTATCTGGTCGGCGACGGACTTTACCTGCAGCCCATCGCCGAACAGAAAGAAGTCATTAGCAAGGAAGCGGCAGTTTACCTTGACGGCAAGGTCGAAACTTTACAGGCCGAAGGTTTCCGCCGCGTTATCGCGACGGCAATCGACGGAGACCCGGCCGAGGTGATTATCGATCTTGGGCAAAAAACGCCCCACAGTCTGATCGCCATGTCCACCCATGGCCGATCGGGAATCGGCCGCTGGATGTTGGGCAGCGTCGCGGAAAAAGTCATTCAGCATTCGAAAAATCCGGTCTTGCTGCTTCGGCCCGAGTGAAGCGCGGGACCCTTCGACGCGCGCCACGGCCTTTGGCCGTGGCGCTAGCTCCGGATTTCGCCCCACGGGGGAGGGAGATGCCACGGGCGCCTTGGGGGGGGATCCACTTGACGACGATCGTCATTGGACGTAAAAGGTTTCCGTCATGCAGCTCACCACCGTCAAGATCGAAAAGCCCGACGAGATTAACTTCATTCTCGGCCAAAGCCACTTCATCAAGACCGTCGAGGACATCCATGAAGCGATGGTCCAGGCGGTGCCGGGGATCAAATTCGGGCTGGCTTTCTGCGAGTCGTCCGGGGAAATGCTGGTGCGTTGGACGGGCACCGACGACGCGATGATCGAATTGGCGAAGCGAAACGCCCTGGCCCTCTCCGCCGGCCACAGCTTTATTCTTTTTCTCGGCCCCGGCTTCTTCCCGGTCAACGTGCTCAACGCCTTGAAAATGGTCCCCGAAGTCTGCCGCATCTTCTGCGCCACCGCGAACCCGGTCGAGGTGATCATCGCCGAAACCGATCAGGGCCGCGGAATCCTCGGCGTCATCGACGGCGGCAAGAGCAAGGGAGTCGAAGGACCGGAAGGCATCGCCTGGCGCAAGGATTTATTGCGCAAGATCGGTTACAAGTTGTAACTCTATGCCGCTGAGTGGCGATCGAATGTTGAATTTACCTTTTTCCGTGAGCTAGAAGCTCTTGATAGAAGCTTGTCTTCTCCACCCGCTGGGCGGGAATCTCGTCCACCACGTCTTCCGCCTTAACCGTCGCCACTTTTGGATTGGTTACGGCGAGCAGCCGCTGCATGTTTTGTATGCCCTTAAGTTGGGGCTTGATGTCGAGGCTATAGAGCCACTGCAACACTTCGTAACCGCTCTCTGCCTCCCTGGTATTGGATAGTCGCAGGTTCTTCACCAACGACTTGAGCGCTACGTCCCGATTCGCGGGGTTCTGGATGAAGGCGACCGACTCAAGCACGCCTCTAAGAATCGCATCGACGGTCCGAGGGTTCTGTTTAAGGTAGGACCGGCGCGCCACGAGCGCGAGGCCCTGGTAAGGGATCGGCGCTCTGCCGATATCCAAGAGCGCGGGAAATCCTTTTTCCTTAAGGATCGCACTGAAGGTATAACCCAAATAGCTTGCGTCGATCCTTCCCGCCACCATCGCCTGAGTCAGAACAGACTGATCGCCGACAACCATGACAAATATTTTGTCTCTTGTCGGTTCAAGTCCCAAGTGGTCCAGTGCCAGCATGGCCAAGGACCACACCCCGCCGCCGATGCTTTGCACGCCGAGCTTTTTCCCTTTCAGGTCTTCGGCCCGACGGATTCCGGGGGCCACCATAAAGTCGCCATCGGCCCGATTGACGATGCCGCAAAAGAAGGCGACATCCATTCCGGCAAGCGCGGCATTCAGGACTACGGACGGGGTCGTACCGCCCATCTGTATCTCACCCGAGGCCAGGGCCGCTATCGTTTGAGTGCTGGTACGGGTCTGAATGATTTCAACACTGACGCCGTGCTTGCGGAAAAACCCCTGCTCGACACCGATCCATAAAGCCAATGATTTTTCATTGAGGATTGCTTGAGTGATACGCACTGCGGGCATTTCCGCAGCTTGAGCAGGCGATTGGAACCGTTTGAACGATTGGAACGGGATACGCACTGCGGGCATTTCCGCAGCTTGAGCAGGGAAGCAGCTTAGAAGATAAAGGAGGAAAAACTTGAGCAGCCTGCTCGCACAGTTCGGCCATAGATACCTTTTCACAGGGTGCCTCTCATGTCCGCTTTCCACTCAAAATTTCATACTGCTGAGAAGTAGATATTGCAATGAAAAAAATACTTCTTTGGAGCGGATGGAAAGGGTGACAGCCCCTTTTCTGTGTCCAACGTTGTGCGGGGGTGGGGGCGGCTGCACTTTGAGGTATGCAAGTTTCGCAAGTCAGGCACTGGCTTTACTTTGCAACTCATCTACGCAAGGCTTCAGGTTCTCAGGCATGGATTTGTTGACAGTTTGAAGCTGACGGTGTCGCTCCGACTCTATGGTGCGCCGACCACGGCTGTTTGCTCGTGGCATGGTCTATGGATTGTTTAAGAGCCGGGTCTGACCCCGCAGCAAGCTTTTGGCCGGCGCGGATGAAGGCGTTGAGGGAAGTCTGTAGAGCTGATTGTTTAGATCGAGGTTGCGCTGCCCCGCTTATGCCCGCTGATCATGCTCTGCGCCAGCCGTTGGTGTAGACGTCCAGCTTCTTATCAACCGATTGTGGCCTTTTTATACACCTATTGACAACGGATCGAGTTTAGTTTCAAATCGGCAAGTCGTAATGTCAACAAAAAGTTCAGTGTTCTTAATGACTTTAACAAGTTTCAATTTCAACGTTGGGACGGTTCTGAGGAAGAGTATGATATGAAAATCATTAATCGGACTTTCGGCCGTTCGGTGCTGGGCTACATGATTGCCTTGGTATATCTGGCGATAGCGTCGACCGTCCCGGCTCAATCGAAATTGGAATCGGTCATAAAGGCCGCGCAACAGGAAGGTGCGCTGACAGTGAACGCCCCTTCTAGTTTGAGTGCCCCCGAGCGAGTGCAGTTCGTTTTAACTTTTTTGAAGAAATACGGTCTTAAGATTGACGTGCAAATCGATCCTTCCGGAGGCTCGATGGTCCGGAAGATCGCGAAGGTCGCCCAGGAGATTGCCGTCGGTCAACCCCCAACATGGGACGTGTTGATAATGACGGACTACCATCATTCCATTCTCTTTAAAGAAAATTTATCCCAGCAATTTGATTGGTCCGGAACCTTCGGCACCGACAAGAAATATGTCGCTTACAAGAACCACTCGATTGTATTTGCTACATCCTTTGCCCTTCCTGCCTACAATAGCGAACTGGTGCGCAAGGAAGACGTTCCAAAGAGCTGGGATGACGTCGTTAGTCCTAAGTGGAAAGGGAAGATCGGCATCAACAACGCGACCCATCACTGGGCGCGCCTAGCCCAAGTCTGGGGCGAGAAGCGGGGCGTGGCGTTTATGAAACAGCTCAAGGCGCTCGACCCCAAGCTCGGCAGCAATGCCGAGATCTTTACCAAGCTCCAACTCGGAGAGATTCTCGTGGCGGCGACCCTCACGGACAGTTATCTCGATCAAGCGCGAAAATCCGGGGCGCCGATAAAGTTTGCCGAGATCAATCCGATCATCGCGCCGCAGTATATGTCCGGAACCTTGAGAGGGGCCCGGCACCCGAACGCAGCAAGCCTGTTTAGCGCGTTTCTGTTATCTAAAGAGGGGCAGGCCATCTGGGAAAAAACGCAGGGCCAGTCCTCGCTCCATACTACTGGCACCCAGACCTGGAACTACATCCAGGGAAGGGACCTGGTGGTTTTGGAGGAAAACTTCGCTTTATCCAAGATCGACGGTTTGAGCGAACAAGCGGACAAGATTTTCGGTTTCCGCCGTTGAAGCGCAGCCGTCAGCCACGACATCCAACCAGGAGAGAGGACACCGCCTGATGTCGAAGGGGGCGCGACTCTTTCCTCTGCTTGTGTTGATTGTGCTTGCCTTGCTGGTGGGCATTCCGCTTTTAACGGTCGTTTTCATCAGCCTTAAAACCGGCCTGCCGGGTCAACCGGGAGGGCTCACGCTGGCAAATTTCCGCTCTGTCTTTCTCGCTCCGGGCACCCACATCGTTTTGTGGAATACAATTGTTTTCGCCACCGGGACCATGGTAGTCACACTCTCTATCGCGATTCCAATGGTTTGGTTGTTGAACAAAACCGACCTGCCTCTCAAAGGTTTCTTTTACTTGCTAATGATCGTAAGCGTTCTCATCCCGACGTTTCTTCGTGCCATCGGATGGATCCTTTTGACCAGCCCGAGAATCGGCCTTCCCGCCCTTCTCGGAATCGAGGAACTCAACTTCAGCCTCTACAACCTTCCCGGGATGTGGTTCGTGCAAGGGATCTCGTTCGTGCCGGCAAGTGTTTTTATGCTCTCGGCCGCTTATCGAGCCATGGATCCGGCCCTTGAGGAGGCGGCTTATACCAGCGGCGTGGGAAAGCTCATGACCTTTTGGCGCATCCTGGTTCCGCTAACTTGGCCGGCGACCGCCGCGGTCTTCGTATACTATTTCATCACGGCGATGTCGGTCTTCGAGGCTCCCGCGATCCTCGGTCTGCCGAACGGTATCTTTGTCTTGAGCTCCGCGATCTTTGAGGCAGTGGAGGCACGGGACGGTCTGCCGAAGTATGGAGAAGCCGGCGCGCTAGGCATGTTCATTATTGCCGTCGGATTTCTTGCAAGTCTGTTTTATGTCAGGATCATCAAGCAAACGCAGAAATACGCAGTAGTAACCGGTCGGGGTTACAAACCGCGACTGGTTCAGTTGGGGAGATGGAAGCCGTTCGCACTCGGGTTCGTGGTGCTCTATTTCTGCGCCGAGCTTCTCCTGCCCTTCTTGATATTCTTCTGGGCTTCCCTGTTGCCATATCTGCGAGTTCCGTCATGGGAAGCGTTGAACACGCTCACGTTGGTCAACTATGCCAATATCTTCGATTACGGAGGAACAGAGCCGTTCGCAAACACATTGATCTTGATCGCCGTCGCACCGTTGCTGACCATCGCGTTGAGCATTCCCGTCTCCTGGATCGTTGTGCGCAGCCGCTTTGCTTACCGAGGCACGCTCGACACACTGGTATTTTTGTCGCAGGCGATACCCAATATCGTTTTAGCAGTGACGTTGCTCTACCTTTTCTTGATCACCCGGAGCACGCTTCCGATTTACGGGACAATTGTCACCCTAATCCTCGCCAACGTGATCAACTCTCTTGCCTATGCGACCCGAACGATCAACAGCAGCATGATTCAAATCCACCGCGAGCTCGAGGAAGCCGCGCGGGTCAGCGGGGTGTCGGGGTTTGTTACGGTCATTAAAATCACGATGCCGCTCGTTGCCGGCGCCGTGTTCAACGGTTGGCTGTGGGTTGTCCTGTTAACTTACCGCGAAGTGACGATGGCGCTGGTACTTGGCTCGCCCGACAATCGCGTTGTTTCGACGGTCATCTGGGCATTGTGGAGCGAGGGGCGGGTGCCTCAAGTGTCTGCCCTCGGCGTCGTAATGATGGCGACATTTTTTATACTGGTGCTGTTATTACGGCGTGTGTTTGGCGGCTTTTACGCGGACCGCCTGGCGTAACAGGAATCAATGACAGGTCACACGAACCGATGATCCAGATCCAAGGACTCACCAAGACCTTCGGCAGTGTCGGGGGGCGAATCGCCGCAGTGAATGGCATCGACCTTGAAGTCGAGGAGGGCGAGTTTTGCGTGCTCCTGGGGCCCAGCGGCTGTGGTAAGACAACGACCCTGCGCTGCATTGCCGGGCTGGAGCGGCCGGACGGGGGATTGATTCGGATTGGGCATACCCTGGTTGCCCATCCGGAAACCGGAGTTTTTGTGCCGCCGGAAAAGCGAGACATCAGCATGGTTTTTCAATCCTACGCGATATGGCCCCACATGACGGTCTACGACAACGTGGCCTTTCCCCTTTCCTGGGGGAAAAGGAAAGTAAACAAGCACGAAGTCGGGAGGAGGGTCGACCATGCACTCGCGCTAGTTAAACTCGAGGCGCTCAAGAACAGACCTTCCACCGATTTGAGTGGCGGCCAGCAGCAGCGCGTCGCGTTGGCACGGGCGCTTGCCTTGGAGGCCAAGGTTATTCTGATGGACGAGCCCCTCAGCAACCTCGATGCTCGTCTGCGCGACGAAATGCGCATCGAGCTCAAGAGGTTGACTAGTCAGCTTCGCGTAACCACGCTCTACGTAACCCACGACCAGATCGAAGCGCTGTCATTAGCAGATAAGGTCTGTGTCATGAATGAAGGCTCCCTTTTGCAAGTTGGCAAGCCGGAAGAGGTTTACAAGCAACCCAGGGATCGTTTCGTATCGGAGTTTTTGGGCCAGATGAATTTCCTTACGGGACGCATCGCAGCAGCCGATTGTGTGGAATCGGAAATCGGAAAACTCGCCGTAATGATACCAAGAGGCCTCACGATTGGCGATGATGTAACCCTGGGAATTCGACCGGAGTCCATCGACCTCAGAAGGAACTCAGAAGAGGTGTCAAGGTTTCCACAGGGCGAGGTGACGGTGCGATCCTTTTTGGGGAACTCCGTTCTTTATGAAGTGCGTGTCGGTGATGCGATGTTGAGAGTGCAGACCGGCGACGATTCTTTCTTGCCGCAGGATAGTATAGAGCTGCATTTTCCAGCTGACGCCTGGCGACTCTTTTTGAAATCTTGAGATCAAGCTCTGAATGAGGCAAAGGCTACCGAAATGACCGTCGGATTCGGGGTCTACTATCGGAATTGCAGGTAGCGGGAAAGCGGAAGTTCTTGTATAGGAAGGTCCTGACGAGGATGTGGCTCTTGGGGTCAGTGGCCTGTTCATACAGGTTCGCAACGGCTTGAAATGCCGCCCTTTCCCTTTCTGACCCCTTTCTCTTTCTCTTTCTTCAAGGATGCAATCGCGAAGCTCGGCAATTCTGACTCGTTTCCGGACTGGGCACTACCATTGAAACTCAAATACATTAGCGAAGAACAAGCGAGTAAGGAATCCTACGAGGCGACTTTTCAAGTATTGAAAGACAAAGTAGTGCGCGAGAGAAAACATGGGAAACCGGACGATGCATGGCGAAAATGATGCCTAACAATGCGCTCCACCGAACAGCCGCTAGCCGTCGTGTACGCCGATGCGCCTCGGTTGTTGAGCGCCAGATTGTCTGCCGACGCTTTTGGGTTAGAGGCGGCTGTGGGTGAGCTGGATCGTTAGGCGAGAAGAGAAGTAGCAACGATTTGGGACGTTCTGAAATGGCGATTCTGTTATCGCGAGACGAGGCACTCGACATTGCCTTCCGGAGGGATTCTTGGCTGTGGGTGAAGATTCCTGTCGCACTGTTCCTTGGGTGGACGTTCTTCTTACCGCAACTCTGGAAGATTGGCGTCCTGGGCATCGCAGTTGTCCTTTCGACATTTCGAGTTGATTCCCCTGTGGGCGTCGGGGTTACCACCTTCCACCTGAATGCGATGCTCATTGGGCACGCCCTCACCGTGTTCGGCGTCCTCTGGTATACTGTCTATGTCTTAGCCTTCCTGTGCTCCGCTGGATGGCAACGAAAGATTGCCGGGATATGCGCATTGCTGGCTTTCCCGATCGTGGTCATCCTTGCCGCGTTGCTGCTTGGGATCACCTTCGACTTTCTCGGCATTCCCCAGGAACAGATCTGGGCTTATAGTGATAGTTGGACTCCGATCGTGTCTTGGCGGGTCTCACCGTGACCGCGATTGACGGCAGCGTACACCGCCTAACCGGCCACTACAGGCGACGGCCAAGAATAGGTCGCCCCTGAGCGGTGGAGCGTTACCCCTTTTTAACTCACCAAAAACGGCTGTGGATGGCTCCCATCTTCAAACGTCGGCCCAAGTGGTAAAAATATCCGGCTCAAAAGTTCTCGCATGCAAAGCGCGATCTATTCGCATTTCGCACCACATCGTGCTCGTGGCTCGTGGTCGTGATGCGAACACGAACCGCGAAAACGAGCCACTAAAACCTCGCGCCTTCTTGGAGAGGAATGTCGGCTAACCCGCTCGCCTGGCCTGGGCGCGGTTCTCGGCGATCGTCTGGCGCAGATGGTCGCGGTCGAGCCAGGTAAGCCGTTCGACGACTTCTGCGCCGTCGTTTACAGTGATTGCAAGTTGGTCTCCGCCCACCCCGGTTTGCGCGCAAGCTGGCAGCCGGCGATGCCCATATTAGACATCGCCATCCGATTGCGGTAACAAAATTATAGATCGAAGCAGAGGTAGGCTACGGTCACCGCATGTAGTTCATGGCCGCGGCGGTCAACCGGCTTACGGAAGTGGGGGAGGTATCGTTATGAGACCGGACGACGAGACAAAAGTTCAAGACATCATGACCAAAAACCCGCATACGTTGGAGGCGGATAATGTGCTTGATCTGGCGGACGATTTGATGACCATGGAGCGCGTGCGCCATATTCCGATCCTCGAGCGCGGGA
>JAUYJC010000028.1 GCA_030688735.1 Deltaproteobacteria bacterium | reverse complement strand
GGTCGAAAGCTCGATGACCTGATCGGCCATCAAAGAGTTGACGCTCTGATATATCGCTTGGGCGGTTTCGATCTCCGTCAATCCCAGTGGAGCGCCAACGGTCTGGATCGCCTTTCGCGAGCGCTCCGCGTCGAGCGCAATCTCGCCGCCGAGAAAATAATCGGTGGGCAGGTAACCGAGCAGCACGTCCGCGTCGGTCACGGTCGGCCGGTCGCCGCCGCGTCCGTAGCAGGCCGGTCCGGGGTCGGCGCCCGCGCTCTGCGGTCCGACGCGCAGTAGGCCCAGGGAATCGATCCAGGCGAGACTGCCGCCGCCAGCGCCGATGGAGTGAAGGTCGACCATTTTGATCGCCACCCGTTCATCGCCGATCCAGCTCTCGGTGGTCGTCGGGATCTCGCCACGGCGGATCATGCAGACGTCGAGGCTCGTACCGCCCATGTCGATTGAAATCAGGTCTTGCTGCCCCGAAGGTCCGGCGAAGAACAGCGCCGCCGAAGGAGCGGCCGCCGGCCCGGAGTTGATCAGCGATACCGCTTGGCGGCGCGAGTGCGTCGCTGACTGCACCAGACCGTCGGCGCGCACCATCAACAGGCTACCCTTAAAGCCGATGTCGGCGAGCCGCTGCTCCAGCGACAAGAGATAATCGGAAACAATGGGGCCGATGGAAGCGCTCACTAAAGTGGTGCTAAAGCGCTCGTATTCCTGCCACACCGGCAAGATCTCGTGCGACGTCGTGATGTAAACCTTGCCGTCGAAGGTCTCGCGGCAAATCTCCGCGGCCTTGCGCTCGTTCTCCGGGTTGGCGTAGGAGTGCAGGAAACAAATCGCGATCGATTGGACATCTTCGTTCCGGCACTTTTCCACCGCCGCTCGAGCCGAGGAAACATCCACCGGCGTCTCGACTTCGCCGGTGTAAAGCATTCTTTCCCGCACCGGCAGGCGGAGATAGCGCGGGACAATTGGCTTGTAGGGCGGCACCTGGAGGTTGTACATCGAGGTGCGAATATTTTTAAAACCGCGGCGGATTTCCACCTCGTCGCGGAAGCCTTCGGTGGTCAGCATCGCGATCTTCGCGCCCCGTCCCGTGAGCAGCGCGTTGGTCGCGAGGGTCGTGCCGTGAATGATGTACTCCAGGGTGCGGGCGAACTCCGGCAAACTCTTTTGCTCGGCCCGGGCCGCCTTTTCAAGGCACTCCATGAGCCCGCGGCTAGGGTCTTGCGGAGTCGTCAGCGCCTTGAACTCGCGCAGCCTGCCTTGCTGATCCAGCACCAGGCAATCGGTAAAAGTCCCGCCCACATCGATGGCAACTCGTGTCATTTCTCTAATCCTTTCTTAACTATTACCCTTGAAAGTTTTCGGAGCCCGCGCGAATTCCCCAATGGCGGTCCTGTCTGTATCGCAGCACAATAGAACTCACCGCGGAGGCGCGGAGGACGCAGAGAAAAGAGTTTTCGATTATGAGATATTCCGAACTCTGCGATTTCTGTACTACTATAGTTCAAAATTTGCGCGGCGTGCGCAAATGATCTGGAAACTGAAAGCACTCGGAGTCGGAAATACCTCCCGCCAAGGCGCAAAGTCGCCAAGTACGGAGGGGAAAGACAAAAATTCTTACGAATGATTTTCACCCGTGTTCTCCGATCTTTGCGGCCTTTGCGTCTTTGCGGGAGATACTCCGAGGTTTGGTTGCGGCGTAGCCGCGCTGGGCCTCTGCGGTAAAATAAGGATTTCTCCTTTGGTTACGGCGCAGCCGTGCTGTGGCCTTCGTGGTAAGATTTTCCTCCATCGGCGGAAATCTGATCGCCTAGCGTCCGTCGAAAACCGCGGACCACTTCGACTTTATCTCGCGCAAATAGGCCGGGTCCGCTTCGGCGACTTTCGGAAACTCATTGATCCAGTCAAACGGGCGGCAAGCATCGATGACCGCCCGGGAGTTATAGGCGGCATTGCGGTCCCGCACCAGAGGATCGATGGGGCCGCTCCAGCTCTTGCGCATGATGTCGATGTCGGTTGCCGGATCGGAGCGGGTGGAAATCGCCCACATCACCTCTTCGGTATTCGCCGGATCGATATCCTCATCGACGACGATCACGTAGCGGTTCAAATACGCGCCGGCCTGGCACTGCGAGGCCACATAGGCCGCCTGCCGGGAATGGCCGCAATAACGTTGCTTGATGCTCACCACGATCACCATCCTGCCCGCCGAGGACTCGGGCGTCCACACGCCGCGCACGTCGGGGATCCCCGCTTTGACCAGCGCGTCGCGGATCATCGCCGACTTGAGCACGCTCCGCATATAAGAAAAATCATGGGGCGGCTTGGCGCATGGAGCGCCCAGATTGATCGGATCGTTGCGATGATAAACCCGCTCGACGGTGAGCACGGGAACAGGCGCGGGCATAGCGGAATAGTAGCCGGTCGCTTCGCCGAACGGCCCTTCTTTGGACAAATGGTCCGGCCGGATCCAGCCGGCCAGCACGATCTCGGAATAGGCGGGCATCGGCAGTCCGGTAAGCTCCTCGCGAATCACCTCGATGGGCGCGCCGATGATCGCGCCGCCGTAATTGTACTCGCCGATACCGGTCGGAATTTCCAAGCCGGCGAGGATTAAAAAAAGCGGATCATGGCCGAGGGAGACCAGGATCGGACAACGGCCGTCTCGCTTCCACCATTTCTCGTAATGCATCCGCCCATGTTTCCCCATGGTAATGGCGACGGATGCTTCCGGTCCGCCGAGGGTCATCATGCGGTAGGCGCCGATGTTGATCCAATCGGAATCGGTATCCGCAGTGATCACCGCGGAGCCGGTGCCGATGAAGCGGCCGCCGTCGTCGACATGCCAGATCGGCGCGGGAAACGACTCGAGATCGATGTTCGAATCGATGACATTTTCCAGGATCGGTCCATTCGTTACGAACGTGGGAGCGAAGCGGCTCGACTCCTGCTCCCACTGGTTGGGTTTACCCACCAGCGCTTCCGCGAAGGCGCAGTCGTCGAGATCGGTCGGCATCCTGAGGGTCAGAAGCAGGCGCTGCCGGCTCGCCGTGGAGGCGGTGAGAACGCGATAGCCCGCGGGGTAGTCCTTGATCTTATCGAACATGAGCGTGGGAGTGGGCTTGAGCCGGGTGTTGAGCTCGGCGATGGCGCCGAGCTCGAGGTTCCAATCCGCGCCCTCGACCGTTCGAATCTCCCCCATCTGTTCCACGGCGCGAAGCCAACTGCGCAGATCGGTCGATGAGCCATGTGACGACTGCGCCATCGAGCGCGAAGACTGGTTCTCCATCTTTTCAGCGACAACCTGATTCATGCTCCACCTCCTTTTGTGGCAACGGCCCCGCGCAGGGCTTCGGTTTGTTCCCAATCGATCTTTTTGGTGGCGGGATCTATAGCGACTTTGTAGACTTCCCGCGCCGCTTCAATCGTCACCAGCTCGTTAATATACACGTCGTCCCACACCGCCTGCGGGTCGCGCTCCTCCGGCCTGCCGATGCCTCCGCCGCCACCCGTGTCTTTGACCACGTGATCGCCGCCTTTTAATTGATGCAGCCGGTGCACCTTGGCGCGGATTTTTTCCCCGTTGCGAACGATGTGACAGATATTCGGCGGCGTCGGTTTTCCGCCCAGGGCGCCGTGACTGAAAGTCGTCTCGCCATGCCCCGCGCCGGTATGCATTCCCGCCTCACCGCCCAGATTCACCGCCTCCCAGTGAAACCCCGGACCGCCGCGCCATTTTCCCGCCCCCGATGAGTCCTTGCGAAACTCGCGGCTGATTACTTTCCAGGGATATCGGATCTCGACATCCTCGGTGTTCGGCCGGGAAATTTCGCCGAGCGTTCCGATGGAAGCCGAGCCTTGATAACCGTCATAGCCGGCCACCGCACCCGCTCCGCCCTCGGCATGATAGCCGGGAAAAACATAGAGGCCATCGGTGCGCGGATTGATGCCGTAAATATATTGCCCGAAGCGCCGTCCCCAGCCCGCCGCCGCGCGGCTCGGCACCGCCGCCGACATCGCCATCATCACCGCTTCGAGAATGTTGCCGCCCATGTTGACCGGCGCGCCGCCCATCGGCGCCGGGTAGTTCGCATTCACCACCAATCCCTTGGGCGCGATCACCTCCATCGGTCGCATGGTGCCTTCGTTATGATAGTCCGCCAGCGCCGGGTCTAAAAATAGAATGGTGGCGGCCACCGCATTGCTATAGGTGCTCGGATAACTACAGTTGACAAAGCCGCGCCGCTGGCTGTCGCTCTTGGAAAAATCCAAGGTGAGCCGGTCGCCCTTGACGGTAATGTCGCAGCGCACCGCCACCGGCACGTCCAATTCGTAACCGTCGTCGTCGGTGGACGACTCGCCGTAATAGGTCCCGTCGGGCATCTTCTCGATGCAAGCGCGCACCGCCCGCTCGGTACGCTCCTGCATCACCGCCACGCAGCCCTGCACCGTTTCGATACCGTAGCGTCCGATCAAATCGAGCAAGCGGCGCTCCGCCATCTTGGTCGCCGCGATCATCGCGTAGCTGTCGATCCGCACTCCTTCCGCCAGACGCACGTTGTTCCAGATCAAGCGCAGAATATCGCGCTGCTCCACGCCCTTCTCCACCACCTTCACCCCGGGTATCAATAGACCTTCGGAGTGAACATCGTAGGGATCGGAAAAATAAGCGCCCGGATAAGCCGCGCCGGTGTCCTCGACATGGGCCCGCGCCAGAGTCCAAAAGATGGGTTTGCCCTGATAAAAGATCGGCCGGAAAAACCCCCAGTCCGGCGGATGGCAGGAAAAGCCGTGGTACGGATCGTTGGCGAGAAAAACATCCCCCTCGTAAACGTTGCCCTGATACTCTTCCAGAATGTAGCGCACCGAATACTTCGCGCCGACGAACTGAATCGGCAGCCCGACCGGGATCGCGATGGTATTGCCCTCGCCGTCCCAGATGCCGACGGAAATATCCTTGAGCTGGGAAATGAGGAAGCTCTGCGCCGTGCGCTCGATGACATGGCGCATCTCCCGGCAGATCCGCTGCAGCGAGTGCCAGGTGGTGGAAAGTGTCAGGGGATCGATGGGGGTCTTCATATCCATTTTATTTTTGCTTTCTTCCGGCGCTTCAAAAAGTTCGACAAACAGACTATAAGAAAATATTTCTCGCCAAGACGCCAACGAAAGAAAATTCGAAATCCGAATGTCGAAATTCGAAACAAACCGGAATTCTCGAAGCCGAAAGTGACAAATGAAAATCCCAAACGAGTTGGTTTGGAGTTTTGTGCTTTTCGATCATTTGGATTTGTTTCGAACTTCGGATTTCGTGTTTCGAGTTTTTTATTTGCTTCTCATTCCTTGGCGCCTTGGCGCCTTTGCGAGAGATATTCCGACTTCCGGACTCTCATCTCATCACTTGACGAATCGCCTCGACGATGCGCGTCTCCGAGGGGCTGATGAACTCTTCCAGATTTTTGTTGTACGGCACCGGCACATCGAGCGTCGCCACGCGGCGCAGCGGCGCCTTGAGCTTGTCGTAACCCGCTTCCCAGACGCGCGCGGCCAACTCGGCTGAAACGCCGCAACTGTAGTGACACTCATCCACGATCACGACCCTGCGGGTTTTTTCCACCGATGCCATGATGGTTGGAAAATCGAGCGGCACCAGAGTGCGCGGATCGACCACTTCGACCTGGATTCCCTCGCGCGCAAGCTGCTCGGCGACGCCGAGGCTGCGCTGAACCATGTAAGAAGTGGCGACCACGGTGACGTCGCCGCCGGCCCGCTTGATGTCGGCTTGACCGAGCGGAATGGGCACGTCGTCCTCGGGAACGGGACCGCGGATTTCGAAGAGCAGCGCGTGATCGACGAAGACGGTCGGATTATCGCTCCGCACCGCAGCTTTGAGAAGTCCTTTCACATCGCGCGGCGAGGACGGCAGAACGATCTCTAACCCCGGACAGTTCCAAAGCATCGCCTGCGGACTGTGGGAGTGCTGCGCGGCGCCACCGCCGCGCAGGCCGTGGAGCATGGGGAACACCACCGGCGCGCGCGTGCGCCCGCCCGACATGTAGAAAGCGTTGGCGGCTTCATTGCAGATCTGCGGCCACGCCTCATAGGTAAAACTGGCGGTGACCAGATCGACGATGGGGCGGAGTCCGGCCATCGCCGCGCCAGTGGCAAGGCCGCAAACGCCGAGTTCCGAAATCGGCGGGGAGACGACCCGGCCGGGAAAGCTTTTTTCGATTTCCCCGAACAGGCTCCGGCGCGGGCTGAGTCCCAGAAAAGTTTCGTGGATCAAACGCACCCGGTCATCCGCCGCCATGATTTCACGGAGTGCTTCCAGCTTCGCTTCGTAATACGCCAGTTCACGCATAGTTATCCCCATTATTCATAGAAGATAGCGACCGAGGAGTGAAGCCTCGAAGGAGAAGGCACTCCCTCTGGATCTCAAATCGCAAATCTCAAATGGCAGAATTTCAAATCTGAGATCTGCAATTTGAAATTCCGAAGGCCGGCGAGGACTGATCCTTCTCCCGCAAGAGTTTATTCCTCGGTTCATGGGCAATCGTAGCTCCTACGAGGCAAAAACCCCTTCGAGCGCGCTTTGCAAATCAGGCTCCGGCGAGGCAAAGGCAAACTGAATCGCCTCGGCTATTTTTTCTTTGACGCCTTTTTCCAACTGCACGATCTGATCCTTACTCGCATGGCCTTCGGCCAAAAGTTTGCGGATAAAAATCAACAGGGGGTCGCTGAATTGATACCAGTCCTTCACCGCCGCCAGCACAGAACTCAAATCCCAAGCCAGCGAGACCTCGGTCGCAATCGGCAGCACCGGCCAGTTGCTGACGCTCCCAGGCCAGCGCACGGTCTGGGCTTCGATGAATTGCGGCCCTTCGCCCGCGCGAATTTTCTTGAGCGCGTCACCGACCACGTCGATCACGGCTTCGACATCCGTTCCGTCCACTTGTTGCGCCGGAATCTTATACGCGGTGGGAAGATCGGTGAGAGGGAAAACCGACATGGTGGAAGAGCGCATCGCCCCGGTCGCTTTGCCGTGGCCGTACTTGCCGTTGTTCTCACAGAGATAGAGCACCGGCAGCTTCCATATCGAAGCGAGATTGAAAGACTCCGCCACCGCCCCTTCTTCCAACGCGCCGTCGCCGAACAGACAAACGCTCACCTGGCCGCTTTGCTTTTCTCTGGCCGCATAGGCCGCGCCCGTCGCCAGAGGCAAAATCCCGGCGACCACGGCGGATGTTTGGAGAAAGCCGAGTTCCACCGGCGCCACGTGAAAGCTCCCGCCTTTGCCTTTGTTGTAGCCGTCGCGCCGGCCCAGGATCTCGGCGAGCATCCGTCCAGGGTCCGCGTCGCGCGCCAATATGTGACCGTGGTTGCGGTGCGTGGTGAATACGTAGTCCTCGGCTTGCAACAGCGAGAGTGCGGGAACGCCCGTAGCTTCCTGACCGATATAGACATGATAATGGCCGCGGAAGCGCCCCTCGTTGTGAAGCGTGATGAGCGCCTCCTCGAAATGGCGGATCAGCAGCATCTTGCGGCAGAACTCGATCCTTGTAGCGGGCGTCAATTCAGTAGCCATGATCTCCTCGTTCGCCTCAGTAGAGCGGCAACATGTCGCCAAATAGAACGCCGCGAAACATGCCAAACTTCATAAACAGTTCGAAGTAGCCGATGACAAATGCCCAGGTAAAAAGAGCCACCAGAATCCCCGGCAGCCACTTGGCCCGGCCCTCGAAGCGCGCGAAGATCAATACGAACAGTGGCACCGCGAAGCGAAAACCAATAAGACCGATTGCCACCGCGGCAAGACCGAGCCAGCCGATCATGGCGGCGACGTGCGACGGCGCATACTTCGCCTCGCGGATCTCGTCGAGGTTCGGTTCGTTAGCGGACGATTGCCCCAAGTGAACATCCGCTCCGGTTAAGATGGCGGGTTTCCAAACAGCCAATATTGAAAGCGCCAGAAGAAAGGCGGTGGGTATACCGATGGCTAATGGAAACATCCGTGAATTGCGCCCGTAACCGAGCGCCATAATCACGCAATAAAGCGTGAAGACCAACATGATGAGATTAAGGATCGTTGCCCCTTCACGCAGCTTTTTCATGTCTTCGTTCTTTCTTCAACAAGCGGCTCTTTAAAACAGGGTAGAGCACGACCGCGATGGAGCTTAGCAGTAAAATTAAAGAGACCGGCGATTTGAAAAAAATCAGCGGACTGCCTTCCGAGATGTAAAGCGCCTGAATGAAGGCCAACTCGGCAGCGCCCGCCAGGAGAAAACCAATGATCACCGGCAGCAATGAATAGCCGTGACTGACAAGGAAAAAACCGAAAATACCGCTGCCAATGGTGACCAGCACGTCCCAATAGTTTTGCCGCACCGCGAAAGAGCCAGCGAGTATCAGCATAACGATGACCGGCATGACCAGACCCATTGGCAGCGTGGTAATGCGGGCTAGCCAGCGGGCGACCAGAAAGCCGACCACGCACGAGAGAACAGTTCCGGCGACGAGCCCAAAGACCACCACCCAGACAATTTCCATATGTTCTCTCATGAGCCAGGGTCCCACGGGAACCCCATGCAAGGTCAAGCCGGCCAGCAGTACGGCCATCGCCGCCGAGCCGGGGATGCCGAACGCCAAGGTCGGCACCGCATCGCCGCCGTAGGTGGCGTTGTTACTGCTTTCGGCGGCGATAAGACCCTCTATCGATCCTTTGCCGATCATAGGATCCTTCGACATTTGCGCCGTCATCGCATAAGCGACGACGTTGGAGACGCTGCCGCCGACGCCTGGAGCGATGCCCACGATAATTCCCACCACCGAGCTCCGGATAAGCGTCCAGGGGTACAGGAATACATCTTTCACGCCCTGGAGCGCACCGCGAAATCCGGCATGTATGATCTCGGCAGCGGGCACTCCCTTGCGCGCGTCCATGCCGGAACGAATAGCCTCGCTCAGGCCGAAGATGCCCGTGAGAAACGCCACGTCCTGGATGCCGTCCCAGAGATATTGAGAGCTGCCGAGAGGGAATCGGAAAACGCCTGTGACCGGGGAAAAGCCGACGAGGGATAGCAAGATGCCGACGCCTGCGGTGGCCAGCCCGCGGATCATATTTTGTTGAACGGCATAAGCGATGGTAACCATGCCGAGCAGAACCAGCATGAAAGTCTCCGGCGGACCGAAGAACAAAACCAGCGGCTTGACAATCGGGATGCTTACGACCAGAGATGCGATGCCGATCAATCCGCCCAGCGCGGACGCCGTGGCCGAAATCGCCAGGGCGCGCGCTCCTTCCCCTCTTTTCGCCATCGGAAAGCCTTCGATAGTCGTCGCCGCGTTTGCAGGCGTGCCGGGAATGTTGACGAGAATCGCCGGGATGGCTCCGCCGTAGGTTGCCGAGGAGCAGATTGCGCTTAGAAAGTAGATGGCCGTGAGACGCTCCATTCCGAACGTAAAGGGCAAAGCCACCGCCATGGCCTGAATGTTGCCGAGTCCGGGCAAGATTCCAGCTACCAAGCCGATGATCGATCCCAGGAAAACAAATCCGAGGACCTGGGAACTGAAGAGCGCCGCGAGCGCGGGCGCGATTCCCTCAAGCATGCCCGTTCTGCTTACTGGGTCTTCGCCGCCGCCTCACGCAGATCATGGGCGTACTTGGAGAATAGGCCGCTCAGGCTGGAAACAATTTGCTGGGTTCGCTTTGCGTCGGCGTAGGTCGGGGTGAAGCCGGCTGTCTTGATCGCTTCCAGAAACTCATTGTCGCGATAGAGCTTGGCCAGACCGTCGCGATAGACATTGGCTAGTTCAGCTGAGGCCCCAGGCGGCAGGAAAAATGCCAAGCTGAGCTCAAGCTCAAGGGGGTGGCCTTGCTCTTTCGAGGTAGGAACGTCGGGCCAAATGTTTGAACGTTCCACTGCATAAACCGCTATCGGGCGAACGCCGTCCTTCATATAACGGTTGGTAAATTCAATCCCGAGGGAGACCGCTTCGCAGTCTCCGCGCAACAACCCCGCCATCGCGGTAGGCGCGCCCTTGAAGCCGGGGATCAGGCGCATCGGTATGCCGATCGCTTTGGTCGCAATCACGATGTACGACATGTCCATACCGGTGGTGGTGCAAAATGGCACCGGCTTGGCGGATCGCTTCATTTCGTCGAGAGACTTGTATGGGGCCTTGGGGCCGACCGAAATTGTGTACGGCTGGTGGTAAGTGGACATCAACGGGACGAATTTCGAGAAGTCGAAGCCGGCGCCATCGATCCCATAGAGAGCTTCGTTCGCCAGCGCATCGGGAGTGTAAGCGCCACCGACCGCAGCGCCATCCGGCTTGGAACGGTAAACGGTCTGGACCCCCGCTCGGCCTCCGGCTCCGGCATCGTTCTTCACAACAAAAGTGGGAGCCCCCGGCAGGTATTTTGGTAGGAAGCGCGCCACCACGCGCGTTTGAATATCCGCGCCGGTCCCCGGAATATAGGGGATGACGAGATTGATCGTCGATGGAAGAGCAGGCGTCTTGGCCGGCTGAGCGATCGCCCCTTGATGAACACCCGACAGAATCAAGAAACCCGCGAGAACAGCGAAAAAAATTCTGACCGAATACATCATCGTACACCTCCTCTTGAAAAATGGTTCTTCTGGCTTTTGTGTAAAGCAGCGCTCGGAAAACGCACCGCCGAGGCGCAGAGGGCGCAGAGAAAATCGCATAAAATAGCAACTTGAACAAACCCTCCGTGAACTCTGCGTCTCTGTGGTGAATACTTCTTCATAGGAAACTCGGGAAATAAACCCTTTGCTTGGCCTTGAGTCTTTCCGCCCAAGACGAATCTTCTCACAGCAGCGAGCCCATTCAACGACCTCGCTCGTTCGGCGCTCGGACGCGTTGCGCTTCTCCTGCTTGGAGTGCTAGGCAAGAGTCAGTTCTTGGATGGAATGCGCAATGCGCGTGCCACTGATTCCGAGTCGCCGGTTGTCCCCGAAAACGCTTGCCCATAGGACCCGTTCCCTGCCATTGGCAATATCACAGTCTAGGAAAAAGGCGTATGTTTTTTTTAATTTTGGGAAATATAACAATTGCAAGAGACAGACGAGTTTGTTAATGCTGGTCCCGCTCATAGATTTTCTACGATCCTGGGCTTGAAAGGGGAATCTTCATGGCGCAAATAGTTTCGATCATCGGCATCACCCATAACCCTTTCATGCCGCGCCTGTTCAAGCAGCCGCGGCGACCGCCCGGCTGCGATAAAGTCATCGAACGAATCGAGATGATGCGCAAGAAACTCGACGACGCCAAACCCGATGTGCTGATCGCCATCGGCAACGATCACCTGCATCAGTTCTTCATGGACAACATGCCGGCCTTCATGATCGGCAAGATGGAGCAGTACGACGGCACGTTTCATGACGAAATCCGCGAGTTCGGCCTGCCGTCCTGCAAGCTCGCCGGCGACCCGGAGTTGTCCGATGCCATCATGGAAGGCGCCTTCGACCGCGGCGTCGACTTCGCCTACTCGAATGAATTGACCATCGACCACTCGATCATCGTGCCGATGCTTTTCGTCCGGCCCGAGATGGACATTCCCATCGTGCCGATCCTGACCAACTGCATCGCCCCGCCGATGCCGCGGCCAAAGCGCTTTTACGAAGTCGGCAAAGCGATCCGCGCCGCCATCGACGGTCTCTCAACCAACAAGCGCATTGGCATTTTGGTCAGCGGACACTTATCGCTGGAAATCGGCGGACCGAAACAATTCGAGCGCCACCTGACCGACCCCAACTTCGACGCCGCGGCCGTCGGCTGGATCGTCAACGGAGATATCCACAGCGCCGCCGAAGGCTGCACGCCGGAGAAACTGATGAAAGCCGGCAACATGACCACCGGCTATCTGAATTTCTTAATGATGATGGGCGTGGCCAACGCCACCAAGCCGTCCTACGCGGAAGGATTGGATGCCGGCTTTCCGGCAATACCGTTTTTTAGCTGGGACACGGCATAAGTCAATTTGCACTTCTGAACCGGGATGCGGGACGCGTAGAGATACCACGTGAAGCCCTTTGAGGTCATCAGTGATATCACGGACATCGAGCCCATCGCTGTCGGTTCTGTTATTCGCGACCTCGCTCGGTTGCGCAAGCAGTACGGCCCTGGCCGTTGGCGCAAAGTCAAAGGAATAGCTATGATTCGTCTCAGAACTGGCCGCGTACGACGCACGGAGCTTCATTGGTATGAGGCACATGGAATTGGCAGGAAGGAAATCAAACGAAAACGTTATCTGGACTAACACTATGAAAACTGGGAAATGTTTGAAGTCCCGCTTCGCAATCTGCGTCGACAATTCGGAATATCCGGCGTCACTGGAGCTACACAAACTTTATCGAGTCGTTCCGGACGACGATGCAAAGAAGGACGGCGATTTGCGGATTATCGACGAGAGCGGCGAAGATTATCTCTATCCGGCCGAATATTTCTTGTTAGTTGACATACGCCGCGAAGCGGCGCAGTCCTTGAACAAGTCCTTCGCGCGCCGCACTTGACGAGACGATGAAGCCGGCAACATGACCACCGGCCATCTAAATTTCTTAATGATGATGGGAGTGGCGAATGCCAGCAATCCGTCCTATGCGGAGGGCTTGGATGCCGGCTTTGCGGCGATTCCGTTTTTTAGCTGGGAGACGACGTCGGAGCGGTGAGCAACTACGAGAACGTGGACGCTGCCTTGCAGCGGGGTGAACTTTGGCGGGCGAAAGAAATTCTGCGCGGTCGCGTCGGCAGATCTGAGTACGATTCTCTACTCTTTGAAAAATACGGCGTCATCCTTTTGCGTACTGCTGACCTCTACGAGGCGGGCAAGTTTCTTTTCCTCTCCGGCGTGCGAAACGAAGAATACGCACAGCCTATCCAACTCTTTGTGGATCGTCACAGACGGCGCCAACCGAATAGAATATGGTATGCATTTCCGAGGCACGTTCAAAGGATGAACATCACTCAATGGCCAAAATCGGTTGTCGAAGAACTTGCCAATTTTGGAGTGGACATTGAGAGTCTGCAACGTGCCCGGGAGTCCTATGCGTTCAGAAAATCGTCCGCAAAGAACAAAGCCTTATTATATTTCGCGCTAGTATTCCTTTTTGTGATAATAGTTGCCTTTTTCGTTGGGGTGGGCGTGGGGCTAAAAGCGATCTTAGCATGGTTCTTCTAAGGGAAAACAATGGATTGGAAAATTCTGTCAACCGTATTCACTTCCGTCTTCATCGCCGAACTTGGCGACAAGACCCAACTGGCCACGATGCTATTCGCATCGGATAAGGACACGAGCAAGCTTACAGTATTTCTCGGCGCCTCCTTGGCGTTGGTTGTTACCTCGGCACTCGGCGTCGTCGCCGGTTCATTCATATCGGAATACGTCAGTGAAAAATTCTTGCACTACGTGGCGGGAATCGGCTTCATCGCCATCGGAGTGTGGACATTGTTGAAAGCCTAGCTAAAGATATTTGAAATTTTGGGGTAAAGAAGAGATCGGAAAAACTGTCTCTCGCAAAGCCGCAAAGGGCGCCAAGGTGACGGGCCGAGGCTCGTCATCCCGAGCGATTGCGAGGGATCTAAGAAAGATTTCTCTCGTCGGTCGAAATGACACCGAGTGTCACTTTGCGCCTTGGCGTCTTGGCGCGATAAATTTTCCTGGGGTTGTGAAGTAAGACCGCACTATGCCGGACTTGAGACTCGACTGTTCGGCCAAAGAAAGAGAGCGACGCATGAATGATCCGAAGAAACAGGCACGCATCGATGAGGTTAAAGCACTGATGACGGATTTTTCAAAGCAACACTTGGCGCGTGCGCCTGACCTCGGCGGTTACATCGAGAAATTGTGGGACCAGATTGGGCGGAAGCGAAATTACGTAATCACAGGCGGAACGAAGGAGGTGTGGGCAGCGGCGGTCGTGTACGTGATCGCGCGTTTGAACTTCCTCTTCGACAAAGCCAGTCCAAACTACCTTACCGCGGACACGATCTGCGGCCATTTCGGCACAAAGAAAGGGACCGTGTCGGCTCGCGCCGCAGAGATCGAGAAGGCATGCCGGATACGCATGGGGCATGAAGGACTGTGCAGTCCTGAGATTTCCGACGATCTGACGTTTGTGCAGCTTTCAAACGGAATGGTACTTCCCCAACGAATGGCCAAAGAAATGGGCCTCTTGTAATCTGAACAAGATAGCCGAAGCAAGCGCGGCACCGCCACCTCGTGCCTACGGCGGGCACTCCGAGGGCTGCTGTGGAATAGCGCCGGCCAGCGCTCACGGCATGGGATAGGTAGTACTATTTTGCTAGGCCCGACCTCACGCATCTTCTCAAATTTCGGGAATGGTTCTTGTAAATTTGTTTATCTAACTTTTTTACTGGCTCATTGGGCATCGTCAGCCCCCTGTCATCGCTGTGGATTTTTTCCCGCTGGCGGGTCATCGTCCAGGGCGGGTCCCGGCTCGGCTAAGGTTACGCCGACGCCATGACGAAACCTAAAGCCGCCCCACAGCTCGGACGCCAGCACGGCGGCGGCCAGCACCATTCCCACGA
>JAUYJC010000233.1 GCA_030688735.1 Deltaproteobacteria bacterium | reverse complement strand
GTCGGCGTTTTGCCCACGGGACAGACGCAGCTTTTCATTGGGCTGCATCTCATTCATGAAATCACCACGGCGCCGGCCTTCGACATGCTGCGCGAGAAGGGCATGGACGTAGCGTTCCTTGAGCGCACCTTCGCGACCGTCGATCACATCGTGCCGACCGATGTTCGCACTCGGCCGTTTCTCGACCCCGAGGCTGAAGAACTGACGCAGGCCCTCGAGAAAAACGTGAAGCAATTCGGCGTGGAGTTTTTTGGCCTGGACAGCATGAACCAGGGCATTGTGCACGTGATTGGGCCGCAGCTCGGTCTCACCCAGCCGGGGATGACGCTCGCCTGCGGCGACAGTCACACCAGCACCCACGGCGCCTTCGGCACGCTGGCGTTCGGCATCGGCACCAGCCAGGTGCGCGACGTGCTGGCGACGCAGACGCTGGCGATGGACAAACTTAAAGTCCGCCGCATCAACATCAACGGCGCTCTCGGTACCGGCGTTTACGCCAAGGACGTGATTCTGAGCATCATTCGAAAATTGGGCGTTAGCGGCGGCAAGGGCTTCGCCTACGAGTACGGCGGCGCGGTGATCGACCGGATGAACATGGAAGAGCGTATGACCGTCTGCAACATGAGCATCGAGGGCGGCGCGCTGGTCGGCTACGTCAATCCGGACCAGACGACTTTCGATTATCTCAAGGGCCGGCGCTATATTCCCTCGGGAGCGGCGTTTGAGCGCGCTGTCAATTACTGGAAGTCCGTGGCATCGGATAGCGCCGCCAAATACGACGATGTCATAAGTATGGAGGGAAAGGACATCGAGCCGACGGTGACGTGGGGTATTAATCCCGGGCAGTCGGTGGGAATCTCCGAGCGGCTTCCCATACCGGATGAGTACGCCGACCCGGATGGCGCGCGGAAGGCCTATGAGCATATGGGCTGGCAACCGGGCGCGCCGATTCTCGGCACGCCGATCGACGTGGCGTTCATTGGCTCGTGCACCAACTCGCGCATGACGGACTTCCGGGCGGCGGCGAAGATCGCCAAAGGCCGCAAGGTCAAGCCGGGCATTCGCGCCCTGGTCGTGCCGGGGTCGGCGGAAGTGAAAAAGCTCGCCGAACAAGAAGGTCTGGACAAGATTTTTACAGAAGCAGGTTTCCAATGGCGTGAAGCCGGCTGTTCGATGTGTTTGGCGATGAATCCGGATAAGCTCAATGGCCGCGAGGTGTCCGCGTCTTCTTCCAACCGAAACTTTATCGGTCGCCAGGGCAGCCCGCAGGGGCGCACGCTGCTGATGAGCCCGGCGATGGTGGCAGCTGCGGCTCTCAACGGCAAAGTCGTCGATGTTCGCCAGTACGAATAAGATTGTGGGCTCTGCGAGAAGGAGGTTCAAACCGTTCAAAAAGTTCAAGCCGTTCAAATCGTCCCCGATTTATAAACGGCTTGAACGGAGCGCAGCGGTTAAACGGCTTGAACGACTTGAACTGGTTTGAACTGAGTGAGGGACCATGACTGAAATAGTCAGGATCGTCAAAGTTAGCGGCACCGCCGTGCCGATGCGCGGCAATGATATCGACACCGACCGCGTCATACCGGCGCGCTATTTGAAAGAAGTCACCTTCGCGCGCATGGGCGATTATCCGTTTTTCGACGAGCGCTTCGATGCTTCCGGCAAGAAGAAAGACCATCCTTTCAACGATCCCGAGTACCGGGGAGCAGCGATTCTCTTCGTCAACAAGAACTTCGGTTGCGGTTCTTCGCGCGAACACGCGCCCCAGGCGCTGTACCGATTCGGCATCAAAGCCATCGTCGGCGAATCCTTTGCGGCAATTTTCGCCGGCAACTGTACGATGATGGGCCTGCCTACAGTGACCGCTACGCACGACGAGGTGGCTCTGATGATGAAGACCGTCGAGGAAAATCCCAAGACGGAATTTTCCGTCGATATCGAAACGAAAACAATCGGCTTCGACGACAAACGGATCGCCATCGATTTGCCCGAAACATATCGCAGCGCGCTGACCAGCGGTTGTTGGGACTCGACGGCCTTGCTCCGCGCCAATCTCGACCAGGTCAAAAAGACCGCTGCCAAACTCCCATACATCGGCGGCTTCGCCGGTTAGGGCGCGTCGAAACCATGGCCGAAAGAATCGTTTCCATGCATGCCGCTTACCGGAGCGGCGAGGAAGTCGTTGACGGTTTCCTGTCACGGCCCACCGCCGGCGATCCGCGCGGGGCCATTGTGCTCGTGCACGGTTATCGCGGCCTGGACGATGGCCAAAGGGCGGTGACGCGGCGTTTCGCCCAGGAAGGATTAGTCTGTCTCTCGCCGGATCTTTTCCACGGCAAGACCTATCATACGCTCGAAGACTGCGCTCTGAAAAAAACCTCCCTGGATATTCCACGCGCTGTTGCCAACATCGTTGACAGCGTGTCGTACTTGCGCAAGCTCCCGTGGGTCGGCAAGAAAAAAGTTGCCGTGCTCGGCTTTTGCATGGGCGGAGGACTGGCGCTGTATGCATTGGCGCAATCGAAGGCTTTTGCCGCCGGGGTCATCTATTACCAAAGCATGTTTCCTGACCCGGAAGATTTAAAGGGCATCAGCGCGCCGATGCTTTGTCACTACGGCACGGACGATCCGGGCACCACGAAGACCGAGATCGACATGTTTCGCGATGCCCTCGACGGATACAAGAAGAAATATGAGATCGAGATGTATCAGGCTGCCGGCCACGCGTTCTTGAACAATCCGCAAAGCAAGAACGCGGCAAACCTGGAGGCGGCGGAAAAGTCTGTGGTCAAGACCGTAAAGTGGCTTAAAAAGGTGTTAGCGTAAATTAAAGATTTCGCTGGAGGACGGCATGGCAAACAAGTGGGACGATCGCAAGAAAGCGCAAGAAGAAGAATATTTTGTCAAACAGGAGCGAGAGTTGCTCGCCAAAATGAAGGCGAAGCAAGAGGTCGAAGCCAGGGAGGCCGCCAAGAAGGCATCCTACATGAAATGCCCCAAGTG
>JAUYJC010000012.1 GCA_030688735.1 Deltaproteobacteria bacterium | reverse complement strand
ACGAATTTGTGTTCCGGTTCAACCGGCGCTTCTACCCAATGACGGCATTCAACTCTGTCCTGGGTCTCGCGGCGCATGCCTCGGCACCCACTTACGAGGCGCTCTACAGTGGCGAGTGGACTCACCCAATAGCATGATTGGCAATCAACCGGATAGGCAGGGTTTGAACGTGAGTCAGTCGTTCAGGAAAATTGCGGCCCTTACCATCACGCACCTTTGCGTAAAAGGGTTTCTCCGCACCCAAAAGCCTCTGACGGCCGAGGACATTTCCCATGAGTTGGAAATGCCTATCCGGCTGGTTCGTTCGGTTCTCTTTGAACTCACGGAAGCTAGAATTCTTTCGGAAGTTTACACCGACGACCGTGCAAACATCGGCTATCAACCCGGTTGCTATATCGACGATCTGACCGTTGCCACGGTCTTGGAGCGATTGGACGAGCGGGGGATCGACACCCTACCGATCGTTGAATCCCAGTATTATGGATAAGTTCAGAGAAACCATTAGACGGTTTCATGACATGACCGCGAACTCGCCCGCTAATTTAAAAATTAAGGAACTATGAAAAGAATCAGCCCACTAACTCCGGTCAGGATTTGTTGACTACTGACCGACGCTATTAGGAACGTCGCGTGGGGGTCGGGCTCAGGGCTAGCCTAACAATCATATCAATCTCTGCGGTGATCTCAGAGGGCGACCCGATCCCGCTATTGCTTGACCAGCTTCACGGGCCTCTAAGCTGGGTTTGGAAAAACTTCCTAACTTCCTCCCAAGCTTCACCCGCCGCTTTTGCGTTATACCCGACGGACCCTCCCCTAACTCGACGGCTCCGATACCGGGGAAGATCGCTCCGGTCGAAGGAATGGCGCGCTTCAGGGTAAACGTGAACTTAAGCGTGAAATCGTTGGGCAGCTTCTTGGCCAGTTCCTGACAATGCTCGGGTGGAGCTGCGTCGTCGTCGGCTCCGAGCAGCATAAGAATCGGCACTTTCGCAGCCCATGGCTGAATCCCGCGGCAACTTGGATAGAAAACCGCGGCAGCTTTGAAAGGGGGCTGTTTCTCGTGTGCTTCGGCCAGTGCCTGGAGAAGCGATGCCGCTCCCCTAGACCAGCCAACAGCTCCGATCCGGGACGGATCGACGAACGATAGACCCCGCAAATAGGATTGGGTGGCTTGAATATCTTTGACAATATCTTGTCGTGGAACCTGGTCGCCGCTTCCAGTCGGCACACCACGGGCAGAAAGGTAATCGACGAAGACAACCACATAACTCTGCTCCTTCAATTGTTCTGCCTGCTGCGAACGATTGCCGACGATACCCGGTGACCCCGGAACGAGCATGAGCGCGGGAAACGGTCCCGGTCCATCCGGGCGGAGGAGATTGTAGCAGGGCTCCAGTTTACTCTGAGCATGAGCAACCGTTAGCCCGTTCAGTACCAGCGCTGTGGCTATAGCAGAGAAAAACAGAGGCCGGGGCATGATCGCCTCCTTGTTAGCCGGTCGAGTTTACGAGCCGCTAGGCGAAGCGAGGATATCAAATGCGGAACCGTAAATGTCAACTGGCATTCGCTTTCCGCCCGGAGCGCTCGGAGCGGCACGCATCACCCTATATCTGGCCGCCCAACCAATTAATCTGCTGCTTGAAGTCAGCCGAACGTCGTTGTCGCAGTTCATCCAAACCGGGGACGACAGGCGTGCCAGGCATTCATATTGACTCATGGTCGTTGCGGCGGTCGGACCTGAATCTCAAACAAATATGCACGGACGAATCGGCGCCACGAAGGCGTTCCATGATCTCTATACCTGCAGCGACAACGCGTCTTTAATTCGGAAAGACAATCAAGGGATCGAAGTCGGCCCCCGAAGACCAGGCAGCCTTTTTTAAGTGGAGAAAGCCAGGTTAGCGCGCGATAGAACCAGCGCCTCCAAGAAAAGCTCGTCTCCGGAACGGAAGAAAGTCCGCCTCGGAACCCTACGCCGCTTTATAAACTTTGAGGGGTGCGCACTGGTCGAGCGCCGACGAGATAACGTCTACCCACTCCAACCCGTACGGCAGCAGGCCGTTGAAGTTCACTCCTTTGCCCGCCGAAAGCGGCTTGCCTTTCGCCCAGTGGCCGGCGTTGCCGGCGATGCCGATCACCTCCGGGTGAACGCACTCGGTGACTCGCGCCACCGCTTTTACTTTTCGTACCGGCGACTCAAGCCAGATCGCGTCGCCGTCCTTGATCCCTTTTTTGCGCGCGAGCCTGGGATTGATCAGAACGCCGTAGGAGTGGGGCAGCTTGTCGGAGAGTTCATTGATCCAGGGATTGGCGTGACCGAAGGCCCCGTAGGCATAGGGAAGCTTGTAGTTGACGCCGACGGCGTCGATCTCGCCGCGTTGGATTCGATCGAACGATGCGCAGGGCCGCCACTGCGGGATCGGCTCGTAGTCGGAAAGATCCCAACTCATGCCCATCTCGTCGAGAACCTTCTTTAGCTCCTCGCCGCGGGCGAGGAAATTTTCGAGATAGAGCGCGATGCGGGCCTTGATGAATCGGCCCGGATAGCGCTCATCGACCGTGCGCGGCCAGACCAGCACGCCGTTCTCTTTGAACCACTCCCAGCCAAAATCCTCGCCGAAGCGGCTCTTGGCGATACGGTCGCGCACGACATCCATCGTGTAGCGCTTACCGGGTTCCAATGTATACGGCGGCGTCAGCCCCTTCAGATGATTGAAGGCGTCGTTGACTTGATCCAAAAGTCCTGCCCGCTGGTAGATTTCGCTCATCACCTCGCCGATGTCGCGGATGCCTTCGGGGGGTTTCACGGCCCTTTGCTGAATCTGGCAGACGCCCACCGCTTCTCCCGCCACCGCCGGAAACGGGTACACCGAGCTGTCGTCGAAGGTTCCCTCTTCCAGGTAGGTGCACATGGGCAGCACGATGTCGTCCAATTCATGGGTCTCGTTGATCTCCACGGCAAAGCCGACGACGAGATCGATGCTCTTGTACCAGTCAATCACCGCCTGCACGTCGCCCCAGCCCGCCATCACCTGATTGCCGGGACTATGGATCACCATTTCGATCTTGTGGTCCATGCCCCATTTTTTCGGATCTTTGTGCACCTCCGGCACCAGCGTCCGGGTATGGGCGGCGACCGGAAACAGCTCGAACAGATCCCAACGCTCCGGCCGGGTCGGAGTCCGGCCGGGAAATGCGGTAAAGTGGCCGCCGCCCCGGTGGGTCGAGCCGCTGCTCATCAAGATGCCGTCCTCGCCGGCTTCGGGCCATTTTTTGAACGGGAAGTTGCTCGCCGAGTCAGTGCTGTGAATGCTGCCCACCACGTTGACTGCGCCGAGAACCACGTTGACCATCGCCAGCGCCCAGGTATGGTGCCACGCGTGCTTATGCCCTTGCGGTCCGCGGTCCCAGTCGAGACAGACCGGGCGGTAAGGGACTTCGATGCCGTCGATCTTCACCGTCGCGCCGATGGAGGCCGCCTCGCCAAACTCGCGCGCGATTCTTCTCAAAGTTTTAGCGGGAATCGAAGTGATCTCCTCTACCCGCTCGGCGCCATATTCCGCGGCGCGCGCTTTGATCAGCTCGAATGCCGGCCGCACCTTCTGTCCCTGGACTTCGGTCTCGCCTTCGAGCATCGGGTCTTTGACTCCGGCATCATCGAAAACTTTGACGCGACCGTCGCTCTGATCGAGGACAAACGGTTTTCCCGTCGCCGGGTCGCGCACGAATTTTCCCGAGGCGGCGGTCAGATAAGCTGCGTTGGTGAAGTGCTTGAGATAGTCGGCGTCGAAGATCCTGACCTCGTTCAAAAGCACGTTGAGCATGCCGAGGCCGAAGGCCGCGTCCGTGCCGGGCCGAATCGGCAGCCATTCATCGGCCTTGCTCGCGGCGTTGTTGCCGATCGGATCGACGACCACGAGCTTCATGCCCCGCTCCCGCGCTTTAGCGCAGTCGGGAACCTGATGATTGAATCCCTCGCGCGTGGCCACGCCCATCTGCGTGCCGCAGTCGATCAAGTATTTGCAGTGCGCGAGATCGGGTTCCTGGTGAAAACCGCCGGCGACGAGAAATTGAATCGAATGAACGGTTTTGCCGCAGTTGGGCGATACCCCGGTCTGAACGTAAGGCGTGCCGATGGCCGGGCGCAACACGCCCAGCCAGGTGGTGAATTCCTGGGAGGCGCCCCAGGTTTGCAAGTATAACTTTCGCGGGTCTTCGGCG
>JAUYJC010000009.1 GCA_030688735.1 Deltaproteobacteria bacterium | reverse complement strand
GCATTGCCGCCTTGATCCGTTCTATCACTGCGTGCGGAATTATCCGTCCACACACCACCACCCTGTTGTCCATCCACGCAAACAATGCCACAAATCATTGTCAGTGTCCAGCGCGGGGACATACGGCCGCTGATCAGCGCGTCGAGGGGGAGAGAACCGGAAAGCGGCGCTCGTGTGTTAATGAAAACCGGAGGCGACTAAAGTCATCTTTCGCAAAACCTCCGCGAACTCCGTGTCTCTTTGGTGATACCTCTTTATGACCGACCGGAACGAAGCGAAATAAAATGCCTCAACCCTCCGTCAATCCGATCACCGTCGAGGTCGTGCGCAACGGCCTGGCGCATATCGCCAACGAGATGGCCACGGTGCTGCGCAAGACTTCCTACAACATGATGATCTACGAGGTGCGCGACTACTGCGTCGGCATCGTCGATCCCGAGGGCAATATCCTGTCGCAGAACTTCGGCGCGCTGCCGATCTTTCTTGCCGATCTCGGCCCCGCGATCGTCGACGGCGTGCGCCGTTACGGCAAAGGCGGCTTTGCGCCGGGCGACGTGCTGATCATGAATCATCCCTACG
Organism: Deltaproteobacteria bacterium; assembly: GCA_030688735.1. Classification (GTDB taxonomy): domain Bacteria; phylum Desulfobacterota; class Binatia; order UBA9968; family UBA9968; genus JACPFE01. The sequence goes on along the minus strand of JAUYJC010000009.1, from coordinate 10,196 downwards.
TGTGCGGGCAGCATCTGAACAATGTCGTGATCTACACGCCGTTCTTTCACGAGGGCGAGCTGGTGGCGTTTCTCACCGTGCGCGCCCACTGGATCGATATCGGCGGGACGCGCGTCGGCTTCGGTTTTAGCGGTACCCGGGAGGTTTACGAGGAAGGGTTGCAGTTGCGCTCGCTGAAGCTTTACCGCGGCGACAAGCCCGATCAGGATATCCTGCAAATCATCACCGACAACGTGCGCTTTTCCGAGTCCTGTCTCGGCGACCTGCGCGCGCAGATCGCCGCCTGCCGGGTCGGCGACCGGGGCCTCGGCGCGCTGGTCGAGCGCTACGGGCTGGCAACGTTCCTTGAGTGCGTGCGGGCGATTTGGCACCAATCGGAAACTCTGGCGCGGGAGCAGGTCACCCGCATCAAGCCGGGCCGGTACGAAGCCGAAGCGCTGTTCGACAGCGACGGCGTCGATCTCGATCGCCCGGTGCCTTTGAAAGTAAAAGTGGCGGTCGACGGCAGTAATATGACCATCGACTTCTCCGAGATCAGCGATCAGGTGCCGGGCTCGATCAATTCCGGCGCGTCGGGCGCCGTGGCGGCGGCGCGGGTCGCCTTCAAGTCACTAGTCAGCCCCTTTTCGCCCATCGACGAAGGATGCTTTCGAGCGCTCAAGGTCGTCATTCCGACGGGGAAAATCTTGAGCGCGACTCCGCCGGCGCCGGTGGGCAACTGGAGCCGCACGCTGCCCACCGTCGTCGATCTCATTTTGAAAGCGTTGGCCCCCGCGCTGCCGGAGCGGGTGGCGGCGGGGCACAAGGGCGACATGGGCGGCTACGCCTTCTTCGGCACCCATCCACGCACGGGGAGAAGATTTTTGTGCCAGACGATCATGGGCGGCGGCTGGGGCGGGCGCGCTTACGAGGACGGCGAGAACGCCACGGTGTCGATCTGCCAGGGCGACGTGCAAAACGCGCCGGTCGAGATGCAGGAAATTTACTACCCCGTGCTGGTGGAGCATCATCGCCTGCGCGAGGGGAGCGGCGGCGCGGGCAAATTCCGCGGCGGACTGGGGATCGAAATCTGCGTGCGCGTGCTCTGCGAAGCGCTTACCAACATCAATGTCGAGCGCCAGCGCACGCCGCCCTGGGGATTGTTCGGCGGCGAGTGCGGCGCCACAGCGAAGGCGCTGGTCAAACAGTCGCCGGAGGATCCCGGCGTTTGGCTTACCAAGAAACCGAATTATCCGTTGAAAGCCGGCGGTAGTGTGACTTTCTTCACCGCGGGAGGCGGTGGTTATGGTGCGGTGAAGGAGCGCGCGCCAGAGTTGATCGAACGCGACCGGCGGCTTGGTTACGCCCGGTCCAATGTGTAAGATGCCAGCCAGTTGCCAAACTGTTCAAGACGTTCAAAGCGTTCAAATAGCTCAAAACGTTTTGAACGGAGCGAAGCGGTTGAACGGCTTGAACGATTTGAACGGCGCCGTTCGCACCGCGAGGCAGCGCCCGGAGGATAGACCATGAACGCCCAACAAGAATTTGACAGCCGCTTAGCAAAGTTCCGTCAGTCTATGCGCGACAAGGGACTGCAAACGCTGCTCGTGTACGATTCCGGGCGGCACAACTTTCTACGCATGAATTACGTCGCTTATCTGACCGACTTCATCAGCGTCGGGCCGGAAACGATACTGGTCCTACCGTTGGAAAAGGCGCCGGTGCTCTATCTATCGCCGGTCTGGGATATCGCGCGGGCGCAAGAGGAATCATGGGTTTCGGATATCCGGCCCTTTAAAGATCTATGGCCGCGGCTGGCAAGTCTCACCGGCAAAATCGGCATCGTCGGGCGAGAAGCGTTGAGCGCCGGCCTCCACGAGGAAATCGTCAAGTCTCTCGGCCAAGCACCCGTGAATGCGAAGGACATCATCGAGAACATGGCGCGCTGCAAGACCGACTTCGAGTTGGCGCGGTTAAGGCGCGCCGCGGAGATCGCCGACGCCGGCGTTGCGGCGCTGCATGAGGAAGCGCGGCCCGGATTGAAGGAATACGAACTTGCGGCCATCGTCGAATACCGCATGCGTTTCCTCGGCGCGGAAGATAATTTCGGCATGGTGGTGGCGAACAGCCACAATCACGCGCTCCATCCGCCCACCGATCGCGTCGTGCAACCGGGCGATATCATCATCGGTGAAATCACGCCCTGCATCGGCGGCTTGTTCGTGCAGATCTGCCGCACGATGGTGTTGGGACAGCCGGCGCCGGTCGTGCATGAGAAATACACCATTCTCAAAAAGGCGATGGGCTTAGGCATGGAAGCGGCGCGGACCGGCGCGCCGGCGAACGCGATTGCCGCGGCGATCAACGGGACGTTGACCGATGCGGGCTACGAAAAATACTGCCGGCCGCCGTTCATGCGGGTGCGCGGCCACGGCCTCGGCTGCGGCTCCTTCGCTCCCGGCAGCTTGGAGGACGGCAACGCGACCAAGTTAGAAGAGGGGATGACCTTTATTATTCATCCGAACCAATATATTCCCGAGACCGGCTATCTGACTTTGGGCGATACCGTGGTGATGACGGCCCAGAAGGCGGAGGCGCTGACGCGCTCGTCGTGGGATATTTATATTAGGGATTAACCTCTTTTGACTTTAGACGGCTTGAACGGTTTGAACATTTTGAACGGCTTGAACCTTTTCGTTCAAATCGTTTAAGCCGTTCAAGTCGTTCAAATCGTCAGAGGGAATCGGAGAAAAGATGATCTTTGGACGCCATTCGGTGCTTAAGCGCGGTTGTTCCACCTGGGATCCGCAGCAAATGCCGCAAGCGGAATTCCAGACGCGACTCGATGCCGTGCGCGAAGAGATCACGCGGCGTGATTTCGATGCGCTGGTTATTTACGGCGACAATTATTCCTTCGGCGACCTTTGCTACCTGACTAACTATTTTCCCAAGGTACGCGGCGGCATCGCGGTGGTGCCGCGCGACGGCGCGATTTCCCTGCTCCTCAACATCGGCAGCCGCGACGTGCCGTTCGCCAAGACCCTGACCTGGGTCGAAGACGTGCGCGCGTCGAATCAAGTCGGCGGCGACGGCGCCAAGTTATTGAAGGAAAAGGGATGCGAAAAAGCCAAGATCGGGTTGGTCGACTCCGGACAGGGGTTTCCGCTGCCGCAGCTTGAAGAGATGAGGGGCGCGTTGCCGCAGGTAATCTGGCAGGATTGTCATTCGATGCTCTCGCCGCTGCGCTGGGTAAAAACCCCGCGCGAACTTGCGGCCATGCGCGCAGCCGGACGGGTATTAAGAGAAGTCTGCGACGGCGCGCAAGCATTCATCAAGCAGGGAAGAAAAGAATACGAGATCGTCGCCGACATCGACCGCCTGGCGCGCGACAAGGGCGCCGAAGATATCCGCATCCTCGCCGGCGAAAAGCGCTTGAACCCGCCGAGCTTCAAGCAATCCGCGGTTCTCGGCAATCATTGGGCGGTCTACTTGGCAGTGCAGCATGAGCGCTACTGGGCCGAGGCGGGGCGCAGCTTCGTCTTGTCCAGCGATGCAAAACTTCAAGCGGCGTACCAGAGGGCCGGGGAAGTTGTCGCGCAGATGGCGGCACAATTGAAACCCGGCGGCGCGGTGGCGGCCATCGATGAGACCGCGCGCGGCGCCCTGGGAGAATTCTACGCGACCGCATCGGTTTACGGTCTCGCCAACGGCATCGGTCTCAACCAGTGGGAGGCGCCGTTTTTGAATGAAGACGATGCCCGCGAAGTCGGAGCACCGTCGATGGGCGCGACCGTGCTGAATGAAGGCATGGCTTTGGCGCTGCGCGTTGCCTTCGAGAGCGAAGGGAAAATGATTCTGTTCGGTGACAGCCATGAGGTGACGGGGAGTGGGGCGAGGTTGTTGGTGGATGGATAATTACAGAGTGACAGACGAGTGCCCCCTCCGGTTCTAATATAAGGTCAGGATGGGGGTGCTGCGCACGCCATTGAAAATGAAGGGCACCCCTTCCTCAGTCCTTCCCCGTCGAGGGGAAGGAAGTAAGAAGTTAGGAAGCGAGCGGCAATAGATGCGTATCGGTGTTTTTCTTAGACGAATTCGAAAGGCTCCATGAGAATCGCTGTTGATATAGGTGGGACGTTCACCGATCTAGTGGCCGTCGATGACCAGGGTCAAATTTACCGCAGCAAGTCGCTGACGACGCCGGACGATCTGGCGCGCGGGATTCTCGATTGTTTGAACGGCGCGAAGATCGACGCTTCCCAGGCGAACTTCTTCGTCCATGGTTCCACCGTGACGATCAACGCTGTGCTCGAGCGCAAAGGGGCGCGCACGGGTCTGATCACGACCGAAGGGTTTCGCGATGTCTACGAGATCGGCAGGGGCAACCGCCCCGAGGGCTACAATCTTTTTTTCAAACGGCCGGTGCCGCTGGTGCCGAGGGACCTGCGCCTGGAAGTCGACGAACGCCTTTACGCGACCGGTGAGGTGCTCAAACCTCTAGACGAGCAGTCCGCGGATGCAACGATCGGCGCGCTCAAGGCCGCCGGAGTGGAAAGCATCGCGGTCTGTCTGCTTCACGCCTACGCCAATCCGGTTCATGAGCGGCGGTTGGGAGAGCTTTTGCGCCAGCGGTTTGCCGATGTCTATGTTTCATTGTCCCACGAAATCCTCCGCGAGTTCAGGGAATATGAGCGCACGTCGACGACTGCGCTGAATTCCTACGTCGGACCCCTCGTTAGCCGTTATTTGGTTTCGCTGGAAAAGTTGCTCGGCGAAGGTGGTTTCAAAGGTACGTTCCGCGTGATGCAGTCCAACGGCGGTTTGATGTCGGCGGAGACGGCGAAGAAAATGCCGGTGACGATGATGGAGTCCGGGCCCGTGGCCGGCGTCATCGCGGCGGCGAGTCTCGGCGAATCGCTGGACTGCCGCCATATCATTTCCTTCGACATGGGCGGCACTACGGCGAAGGCGAGCCTGATCAAGGATTTTCATCCGGAAGTGACCAGCCATTACTATGTCGGCGGCTACGTGTCGGGCCATCCTATGATGCTGCCGGTGGTGGATATCGTGGAAGTCGGCAACGGCGGCGGCAGTATCGCCTGGATCGACCCCGCGGGCGGCTTGAAGGTCGGGCCGCAGAGCGCCGGCGCCGCGCCGGGACCGGCTTGCTATGGACAGGGCGGCACCGAACCGACGGTGACCGATGCCAATCTCATCGTCGGTCGCGTCGATCCGGAATATTTTCTCGGCAGCGGCATCCGCCTGCGGCGCGACCATGCGGCGGCAGCGATCACGGAAAAAATCGCCAAGCCGCTCGGAATGTCTTTGGAAGAGGCGGCGCTGGGAATTTTGACCATTGCCAACTTCAACATGTCGCTCGCCGTGCGCGCGGTCTCCGTCGAGAAAGGCTATGACCCGCGCGACTGCGTCCTGGTGCCGAGCGGCGGCGGCGGCGCGCTGCACGCGATGGCTATCGCCCGCGAACTCTCCGTGCCGCGCGTTATCATTCCGCCGATGCCGGCGCATTTTTCCGCTTTCGGCATGCTGCTCGCTGATCTCAAACACGACTATGTGCAGACCTTCGTGCGCGAGCTGAGCGAGACCACCGGAGCTCAAATCGCCGGCGCTTTCGCCGTTCTGGAAAAGTCCGCCACCGACACGCTGCGGGAGGAAGGGGCCGGGCCGGAGCAGATCCTGCTGCGCCGCTTTCTCGACATGCGTTACCGCGGACAGGAGTATACGCTGCCTGTGCCGGTCATGGAGGATTTGCGCGTGCTCAACAATTTCGACGCCATTCGGTCGCGCTTCGATCAGCTCCATCAAGAGCACTATGGCCACTCGGCGCCCAAGGAGCCGGTGATGATGGTTAATCTCAGGCTCTCGGCGCTCGGCCGGCTCGATAACCGGTTGCCGCTGGCCTCGGTTGCGCGGGACGGCGACGGCGGCGAACGGGGCAAGCGGCCGGTGATCTTCGATGGCGCGCAGGGCGCGATTCAGTGCCCGATCTTATTGCGCAGCGGTTTTAAAGTCGGAGACTGCATGGATGGGCCGGCAGTGATCGAAGAGGTGGGCGCGACGATCCTGCTTTATCCAGGCGACAAGATGCAGGTCAACGAATTCGGCCACCTGGTGATCGAGGTGGGGAGCTGATTCTTCTGATTGGAACATATTTATCAATGATCTGCCTTCTCTGGACTACGGTTTTTCCTTCTCCCCCTTGCTGGAGAAGACTGTAAAGAGTGCTGCTCTTTTTGTCACGTAGTGTGAATACGGACTTGGAAAAAGAGCAGAAGACCGGCTATGTTCCGCTATGCCCAGCAATGAGTTAGCAAAAATCAAGAGATTGATTCTGCTTGGACGATATCGCTTCACCCGCAAAGCCGAGTTAGAACGTTTGCGAGATGGCCTATTACAGACCGACGTACTGGAGGCGATCGTCAGTGCGGCCGGGATAAATAAGATTCTCCGTTCCGCCAGCCCCTTCCGCTCCCGTCGTCGCGAAAAGCTTTACATTATCGAAGGGTTTACCTTTGCTGGATTGTTGATCTATACTAAAGGCGTCATTCGGAGAGAATTCGGAGAAGAGACGCTTTATATTCTTGTTTCAGCAAAACGGTCGATATGAAAACATCGGCACTTAGACACTGTCCGAACTGTGGTAGCCGCGCTATCAAACGCGTGCGGAAACCATTCCGGGCAAAGCTGAAGGCCCGCCTGATCGTAGTTCCCGACGTAGAACGTGAAATCTGCCCTGAGTGTAAAGAGGAATATTTTGACCGCGAAGCCAACATCGTGATCGATGCCTATTGCTTCGGCATGAGCAGGCAGCGCGCATAAAGCGTAGGAAAGGTAGCAGTGCCTTGCGCCGATCCCCATCGAGCCGATACCCCTCATTTTTACCATCAGAGACTGAGTTGTAACGTTATCCTGAGGCCTTAGTCGAAGAATCTCTGCCATCTAGTTTCTTGATTTGATGAAGTCCTTCACTTCGTTTAGAACGACAAACGCGGCGTTTTCAACGTTGTTACTCGATGTCCCAAAGGAGCGGGAAGAAAACCGGCTTGGTCGTAACTGCTTTTTCAACTGAGCCACGCGGGTGGGCAGTTCGCAATTCAAGATGGATGAACCAACTCTCAGCGAGAAACTTGCCCGTCATCACGCGGCGCTGCGACTGAATCAAGTTCCCGCCGCCGTCGTCGAGGCGGCGAAACTGCACATCCTCGACTCCCTGGGCTGTTTGTTGGCCGGCTGCCGATTGGAGACTGGAAAGCTCGCATACAATCTGGCCGTCGCGACCAGCAGAGAATCAGGTCCAAGTGCGACCGCGACACTCTTCGGGACTAACGCGCGGGTTTCGTATCTTGATGCCGTGCAAGCGATGTCGGCGGCGGCCCACTGCGGCGAGATGGATGACATCCACGGCGGCGCTGGAACTTGCATCGGGGCCATGGTTGTGCCGGCGCTACTCGCAAGCGCGGAAAGATTCGGCGGCAGCGGCCACAACTTTCTCGAAGGGGCCATCGCCGGATACGAAACCATCGCCCGCGTCGGTCTCGCCATCGACGCGCCGGCGTTATTCGCGCGCGGCTGGTGGCCGAGCACGATTTGCGGCGCCCTCGGTGTAGCCGCCGCGGGCGCGAAGTTGTTGGGCTGGCCCGCGGAAAAAACCGCTAACGCTCTTGGCATCGCCGTGCTCCAGACCGGCGGCATGATCACCGGCGGCAACGAGGGGGCCACCGCGCGCCACCTGGCCTTCGGCCGCGCGGCGCAAAATGGCATCCTCGCGCTGCTCGCGGCGGATCGAGGATTTACCGGACCGAAGCGGGCCTTCGAAGATCCGCGCGGCTTTTGTCTGACTCTCTGTGGCGAGCCCCGATGGGAATTGTTGCGGGATGTCGAGCGATACCATCTGCCCGACGTCGCCTTCAAGCCTTATCCCTGCGCGCGCCAGCTTCACGCCGGCGTCGAGGCGCTGCTTACGCTCATTCGGCAGCACTCCATTACCATGAGTTCGATCCAGGAGATCGAGCTTTCGGTGCCGACGCCAAACGCCGCGATGCTCAATCGGCCGGCGGCGCCGGCCGGCCACGCCGCCGCCGTCGGCAGCGGGCAATACGTGATGGCAGTCACGGCGCTCAGGGGGCGGATCGATCTCGCATCCTTTGAAGAGGAGTTCTTGCGCAGCGATTCGGTGCGGGAGTTGATGAAGAAAGTGACAGTGAAGGGTGACGCGTCATTGGATAGGCATTTTCCCAAGCACTGGCCCGGTCTCGTGCGCGTGAATCTTATGGACGGCCGCGTCTATGCTCAGGAAGTGATCATACCGAAAGGCGAGGCGGGCAATCCGATGGCGCCGGAGGAGTTGGAGGAAAAGTTTCTGTCGTCGGCCGCGCCAGTCCTCGGTGACGCTAAAGCTCGCGCCGTTATTGGCGAGGTCCAATCGCTGGCTAACCGCGAATCGCTCGGGCCGCTGATTTCTGTGCTTCAGCTTCCCTGATCTTAGTGTTTCAGTAATGTCATGGTGCTATGCAAGGCGCCACGGGCTTGCCCGTGGCGCTCCACATCTATGCGAGGCGTTGGGTCACCGAGCCCAGCGGTTTCTAGGTCCAGAGAGAGCGACGACGCGAATCCAACGATTCAGCAATCGCTGGCGGTCTTCGCCGTGGCGCACATAAGGCTAGCCGACCTTGGAAACCTTGCGTCTGGTCGCACTAAGTTTGATTACTACTGCTTCCTGGCCTTTAGCCTTCAACTGGCGCAGGGTTTTTCTGTTTTGTCGCTCCAAAGCGGGGTCTCTGTCGGGCAGAATCACCACACTGCGATCCTTGGGTATGTCGTCTAAAATGTCTGGATGATCAAAGGCGTATTTCATGAATTCGTCTAACAGATCCAGGTTCTTTTTCACTATGGTTTCTTTTTTCATGGCTTTAGCTCCTTCTCGTAGCCGTAGCGATACCAGCGCCAGAGACTCTTGAGGTCTTGCACGGCGAAAGTAAACGCGAGATTCAAGCTTTGAAAGTTAAGTGGCTGTTTGGCGACCGATCCGTCCGGGTGTAATACATCGCGATGGGCGAATCGATGCGCAGTGTCATAACGGACGACGGGCTCTCCACTGACCCTGTATGAACGCTTCGTATTGAACCACGAAACTCACGATTCCACCCCTGCTTTTGAGTGCCCTCACTCTTAACCGATCCTGAAGATCTGGTGATAACTGGTAGATAAACTCGATTTCGTTCACCCAGTTCTCTCACTCTTATCAAGTTGTTTGAACGCCGGCTCAATTCTAATTAGGAAGATACGGATAAACAAGGCTCTCCGATTTGACAATTCGAAGAAATACATGGGACATTAGCTACGACTAAAATCACATGCCTGTCAGTATCCTTAAAGACCTCACGGTGATCGAGTGCGCCACCTATGTCACGGGACCGTACGCCACCGCGCTGCTGGCCGATCTCGGCGCGCGGGTGATTAAGATCGAATCGCCGCCCGACGGCGATCCTTATCGCACCTTCGCGCCGGACCCCTATTTCAGTTTCAACTTCGCCCACCTCAATCGCAATAAAGAAAGCCTGGTGCTCGATCTCAAGGCGGCAAAGGGTATTGAGATCTGTCTGGACTTGATCAAGCGGGCCGACGTGTTCGTGGAAAATTTTCGTCCGGGCACCGCCGATCGTTTGGGTCTGGGGTACGAAGCTTTGCGCGTCCTCAACGCGCGCTTGGTTTACTGTTCCATATCCGCCTTCGGCCAGACGGGCCCTTACGTCGACAAGCCGGGCTTCGATACCTTGGGGCAGGCGGTGAGCGGGCTGCTCAGCCTGCTCAGCGATCCGAATGATCCTAAGGTCATGGGCATGGCGGTGTCGGATTACGTGACGGGGCTTTCCGCCGGCTACGGCATTCTCGGCGCGCTGCTGGCGCGGGAGAAGAGCGGCGCGGGTTGCCGAGTCGAAACCTCGCTGCTCCAGGCGACGCTGTCTTTCATCGGCGAGACCGCCGCCGGCTACATGCGCACCGGCAACGTGCCGAACCGCATGGCGCGCGTGAAGAACGCCCATGCCTTTGCGTTCGTCTGTAAAGATAAACTACCGCTGGCGATTCACTGTTCGGTGCCCGAAAAATTTTGGCTCGCCTTGCTCAAGGCGATTGACCGGATGGATGTCGCGAAAGATGAGCGATTCAAGACCCGCGACGGCAGACGGCAAAACTACGAA
>JAUYJC010000006.1 GCA_030688735.1 Deltaproteobacteria bacterium | reverse complement strand
CATGTTTACGGGATTATTCAATCGATCAGATGGAAATTTCCAAGATCAGAGATCGGGTCGATGATGCATGGAAAAAAAATTGCTCGCTGACAAAACGAGGCGAATGATCCAACCCAAAAATCGGCTCGCCCGCCTCGATTCCGGTCCGCTTTAGCGAGTTGCTCCCTGCGGAATATCCTCCAATACGCCGCGCTGCTCGGCCTGCGCCAGCACCGCCTCGATGGTCTTGACCAGGGTGCGCGCCGCTTCGACGCTAAGTTCGACTGCCACGCGCGCGCCAGGACCTTGGGCCTCGTTGACGAAGTCGATGTTCAGAGCGTGCTCGAGCGGCATGTCGTAGGGATGATCGTAGGACACGTTCGCTTCGCGCACCTCGAACCAGTCCTGGCCATGTTTACCTCGGCCCTGGATTTTCGCCTGATGGGCTATCATCGTGCACATGGTCGCCTCCTTTGCCTAACTATTTGAGATGTTTTTCACAGAAGGCGAGAAGCTTCTTCCAGCCGTCCACCGCCTGCTCTTGCCGATAGGCCGCCCGGTCATAGTAGAAAAAGCCGTGACCCGCGCCGTCGTAACGATGAAACTCGTAATTCTTGCCACATTTTTTAAGCTCCGCTTCGTGCAGATTGACCTGTTCCGGTGAGGGAGACTTGTCGTCGTTGCCAAACAGACCGATCATCGGGCAGGAAAGATCTTTAGTATAGTCGATGGGCGCGACGGGGCGCTTGGGCGTCAGCTCTTCAGGCTTCTGCACTACGTTGCCGCCCCAGCATTCCACCAGAGCGTCGAATCCTTTCAAGCGGCAGGCCGCGAGAAACCCATGGCGGCCCCCCGAGCAGGTGCCGAACACGCCGACCTTGGCGCTGACATAAGGCGACGAGCGTAGCAAATGGTTGGCCCCATCGAGATCTCCCAACACCTGCTCGTCGGGAACCCCGCCGCCGGCGCGAACTTTGGCACCGACATCCTCGGGTGTTCCATGGCCGTCGCGAAAATAGAGGTTCGGCGAGATCGCGACATAGCCGCGATGGGCGAAGCGGCGCGTGCATTCGCGATACCATTCGTCCCAGCCCGGCGCGTGGTGGATCACCACCATGCCGGGAAAAGGCCCGGAGCCGAGTGGGCGGGCCAGGTATGCATTGATGGCATCGCCTTTGTGCCCTTGTATGGCAACGGTTTCCGCTATCATGCCTTCGTATTGATTGGTCTGGTACATATGCCTCCTTACAGGATGAGAAAACGTTTGCAATCAGCCGTTCACTTAATACAAAAGTCGCGATCGGTGCAATAGTTGGGCGCCGAAATATAGCGCCCGAGCCCAAGGGGCAGGGGGGTAAGATTATGCTTGCATGGACCGGCGAGATGGGATACGCTTCTACTACACTTCAGTATGGGGCCTTCTGATAGTGACATTGTGTAGAGTTGAAGGTCTAGGTAGTCTTTCCTTGCGATTTCCTACCACGCGGACAATCCGACCAGAGCGTGTCATGCATACCATGTTCTGCTTCCAGCGGTGATCGGTTTCTCAGGGCAAAAGACCACAACGATTTCCAGTAAAGGAGAAGTACATGGGTAGTAAAATATATGTGGGTGGTTTGCCGTACGCGACCACCGACGCGCAATTGCAGGAGATCTTTTCGGCGCACGGGGCCGTTGAATCGGCCCGCGTGATCACCGATAAGTTCACGGGACGCTCCCGGGGCTTCGGCTTCGTTGAGATGGTAAACTCCGAGGAGGCCCAAAAAGCGATTCAGGCGCTCAATGGGACAGATCTTGAAGGTCGCAACCTTACGGTCAACGAGGCCCGGCCGCAGGAAAAGCGGTCCGGCGGATTCGGTGATCGCGGCGGCGGCGGGGGCGAGAGGCGCGGCGGTGGTGGCGGTGGCGGTCGTAACCGCTGGTAGGTCTAAGCCTAATCTCAAACATGAAAGGGGCGCCGGGTCGGAGCGCCCCTTTTTTGTTGTGCGATGCCTAATGCGGGGGGACAGTCCCCTTGCCGAAAAGGGGACTGTCCCCTTTTGGGGGCGGGGCAGCCGCGCTGCAGTGAATATTCTTTCACACTAAACCCTGAAGAGCCTTAATGGAAAAGGTCGCCCTCAATCATTTTGCTCTGCTCGATCTGAGCGGCAACCCGGTAAAGCTCAACGAGTGCTTTCATAATTACCTTCTGTTGATCTTTCTCAGGCACCTCGCCTGATTGCCTTGCCAAGCCCACCTCGGCGAGGTGAAAGCGACAAAAGATCAATTCGAAGCGCGCGGGGTTTCGATCGTCGTGATCTCCTTCGCCGAACCACGAAGGCTGGCGCCGTATGAGGCACAGCATCAGTGGCCGTTTGTCCTGCTCGCCGATCCAAAGCGGACCGCCTATGACGCTTTCACCTTGAAGCGGCTTTCTTGGCTTCAAGTCTTTTCGCTCACGACGCTGAAACTCTATTGGCGCTTGCTGCGGGAAGGAAAGAAGCGCGAGGATTACGGCAAGGACGATATTTATCAGAGCGGCGGGGATTTCCTGATCGATCGCGACGGCAATCTGCTTTTCAGCCATCGAAGCCAGGACCCAGCCGACCGGCCGACGGCGGCGAAGCTACTGGAAATCATCGATCGTATTGCTGGCGGCGCGAGCAAGCCTTCGTTTGACACCCCGTCAAACTGACCATAAGAAGCAGAGAGGCAGCCATCTATCGCAAAGGAGCCTTTTATGGCCAATCCCAAACTGACCCTTGCGCTTTCGCATTATGACAGACATGTTCCATTCTTCGACGGCACGGTGCGGGCCGAAGGGCTGGATCTCAACGTTCTCATCGTCGGGCAGTCCGACCGGCAGCGGGACGGCGAGGACCGGCACGAACGCATGCTGCAAAAGGCGGAATTCGACGCCGCCGAGCTTTCGTTGTCGTCCTATCTGATGGCCAAGAGCCGAGGCATGCCGTTCACCGCCATCCCGGTGTTTCCGCGTCGGCTTTTCAGCTTGTCGCAGATGTGGATCAATACCGACGCGGACATTCAAGCCCCGCAGGATTTGGTCGGCAAGAAGGTCGGTTTGCACAGCTTTCAAAATACCTTGGCGACCCTGGCGAAGGGGGATTTGCAAAGCGAGTTCGACGTGCCGTGGCGGCGGATTCACTGGATATTGAGCAAGAAGGACAATATCCCTTTTGAACCGGAGAGCGGCGTTAAGATCGAGCAGCTTTCGCCTACCGCGAAAGTTGGCGATATGCTCGAATCGGGGGAGATCAGCGCGATGATGACGCCCCATCCGCCGAAACCGGTGCTGCGCGGCTCGAAAAAAATCCGCCGGTTGTTCGCCGAACCGAAAGCGGAGGATCTACGCTATTACAAAAAGAACGGCTTTTTCCCGATCATGCACGTGGTCGCGTTCAAGGACGAGGTGCTGAAGGAATATCCCGAAGCCGCCCGGAGTTTATTCAAGGCATTTACGGACGCGAAGAAAATCTGCCGTGAATATTACGCCGATCCCAATTGGTCCTGGCTTGCGTGGGGCCGCCAAGCATTCGAAGAGGAAGAGAAGCTATTGGGGCCGGACCCCTGGCCCTACGGCCTTGAAAAGAATCGCGCGAACCTGGAACGGTTCGTCGGCTACTCGCTGGATCAGGGATTGATGACGAAGAAGATGGCGCTGGAGAAACTCTTTTTGCCGTTAAATTGAAACTTTCCTCACCCGGCAGGGTTGCGGGCGGTGCGGGTTGGCGCCGCTGATCGGGTCTAACCTTTCGACCGCAATGGCCAGGTTGGCATTCGCCCCTTCAGCCCTGCGGTTCCCTTGACACAAATGCAGCCGTTCGCATGCGGCGGGTCGGCGTTGATTTTCGTCAAGCGCCCGTCTTCGGCGGTAGCCACCACGCCGCAGTGCGAGATGCACATGACGAAGTGGCTGTGAAAATCTTCGGTGGCGATGAAGGGCTCCTTGTGAAGCGATCACCGGGTTACCGCCAAGGCTGAGCCGTAATCGGCTCAAGCTGTATGTTCAAGTAAGCCGCTGCGCGGCAGTTAACCCGTCCTGACAGTCGCTTCTATTCCATTACCAACGTTTTTCGATAAAAGCTTCTTCTATCTTACTACAGAAGGAGAACTTTTATGAACGATTGGTATCAACGCATGATCG
>JAUYJC010000004.1 GCA_030688735.1 Deltaproteobacteria bacterium | reverse complement strand
CGCTCATCCTTCAGACGGATTGCTTGGCGGCCTTCGAAGCGGCCCGTGCGGCACATGACTTGAGTTGGATCAAACCGATTGTGGCCGCCGGCTTGAGCTATGGCGGATTGCTCGACGATCAAAGCGCCGCGGAGCCGCCGGTAGAGGTGCATGAAGACGATCCTTTCGCCGTGCTTCTCACCTCGGGGACGACGGGATTTCCGAAAGGCTGCCTGGCGACGCACCGAACCTTTGCTCTTCACTGCATCAACAACGCCATCGAGAAGGGGCTCGGTGGTCACGACAAAGCGTTGCTTTCCTCGCCGATCTACTTCAATGCCGGGCGCTCGTTCACTCTCGGTATCATCTATTTTGGCGGGACGATGGTCTTGCACGAGCGCTTCGACGCGGAAGAAGTTTTGAAAACCATTGAGCGGGAAAAGGTCACCTATGTCGGCGCCGTGCCGATCATGTGCGAGCGCATCCTGCATGTGCTTGAGACGAAACCGTTTGACACCCGCTCGCTGCGCTGTCTGGCCATTACCGGCGGCAAGGTTCATCCGTCCGTGCTTGAGGATTTGCGGCAGCGGGTTACGTCGAACATTTATCGGACCTACGCGTCCACGGACTCGGGACAAATGGCGATCTCGAAACCGGACGACTTGGCGGCCATGCCCAACGCCGCGGGAAAGCCGGTCTGGTGCGTGGAATTGCGCATCCTCGACGACGCCGACAATCCGGTGAAGGTCGGCGAGGCGGGGGAGATCGTCTGCCGCAGCCCGCTGGCGACACATGGATATTACAAAAATCCCGAAGCGACCAACGCCTCATTCCGCGACGGCTGGTTTTACACCGGCGACTTAGGTTACTTCGACGAAGAAGGTTATCTGTTCGTCGCTGGGCGCAAAAAAGATATGGTGAAAAGCGGCGGCATCAGCATCTACCCGCTGGAGATCGAGAGCGTGCTCTACGGCCACGCCGACGTGCTCGAAGCGGCGGTGATCGGCGTACCGGACCCGCAATGGGGCGAAGCGGTGAAGGCGGTGATCGTTCTCAAGCCCGGCGCTGTGGCTCGCGGCGAGGAGTTGATCCGGTTTTGCAAAGAACGGCTTTCGGCTTACAAGGTTCCCAAGTCGGTCGAAATCCGTACTTCACTGCCGCACACGGAGGTCGGCAAGGTCAACAAAGTGAAACTACGGGAGATGATTCTAGCTGAAGCCGGGAGCACCGCTTCGGCATGATTTAATGTCCGAAACGAAAGGTACTTTCGCAGCCTATGCTTCAGCGGAGAAAGGGGTACGCATCGATGAATCGGTGGTTAAGCTTTGTTGCCATTTTCTTACTGCTTACCGTCTTGCCGGTCTCGGCCCAGGAGAAGATCCGGCTTCCGATCAGCGCGTCGTCCAAGACGCTCGGCTATAGTCCGATCTGGGTGGCTTGGCGTCAAGGTTATTTCGATAGACAGGGGCTCGACGTGCAGGTCGTGTTAGTCCAGGGAGCGGACAAATCGGTGATGGCGCTGGTCGGCGGCTCGACCTTTGTTGCCGCCGGCGCCGCGGACGCGATGATGACCGCGGTGGACCAGGCGGCGCTCGATCTCACGGCCGTGGGCGGGGTCATCAATGGTTTGACCCATTTGATTTTGGGCGGGAAGAAGTTTCGCACCTACGAAGATCTTCGCGGAGCGACGCTTGGTTCTTCGGGCTTGACCTCGGGGACGGCTTTCGTCCTGCGCCGCGTGTTGAAAGCCAAGGGGCTGGAGTTTCCCAGAGACTACAAGATGCTCAACGTCGGCGGTTCCGGTCCTTCACTCGCGGCGCTGGTGTCGGGGAGGGTGGATGCCAGCATCGTCGCGATTCCTCTGGCCTATGAAGGCGCCGATCTGGGACTCAACGTCATCGGCAAGGTGAACGAGGTCATCCCGGATTATCAACTGACCGTGTTGACCGTGAAGCATTCTTGGGCGGAAAAAAACCGCGGCGTGGTGGTTCGTTTCATGAAGGCGATGGTGCAAGCGATGCGCTGGCTCTACGATAACAAGGAGCCGGCGATCGATTTTCTGGCCAAGGAGATGGATCTCAAACCCCAGCAGGCGCGCCGCGGCTGGGAGTATTACACCGAGAACCGGATTTGGAATCCGAATGCCGAAGTCAACATCGAGGGAATGAAGACCGTCATCCAGATCAACGCTGAGCGCATGCAGAGCAAAGGTCCGCTGCCGCTTCCGGCAAAGTACCTCGATCCGAGTTATGGGCAGGAAGCGTTGAAGGAGTTGAAACGGCGCTGATGCGCGCAGTCGAAGCGCGTTGGGGCGTACCAGGAGGGAAGTCGATGAACCGGATTATAGTTTTTGCGATCGTTTCACTGCTTCTGGCCCCGTCGCTGGCGGCGGCGCAGGAGAAAATCAAGTTCCCGGTGAGCGCTTCCTCGAAAACGCTCGGCTACAGCCCGCTCTGGGTCGCGAGCAAGCAGGGCTTTTTCGAGCGCCAGGGGCTGGACGTCCAGTTGGTGCTGGTATCCGGCGCGGATAAATCCATCATGGCTTTGGTCGGCGGCTCGGTTTTCGTCGGCAGCGGTTCCATCGACGCAACCATCGGCGCTGCCGAGCAGGGGGCCGACGTGGTCGCCACCGGCGGCGTCATCAACGGCCTCACCCATATGCTCATGGGCGCTAAGAAGTTCAAAACCTACGAAGATCTGCGCGGCGCCAACATCGGCTCCTCGGGGCTGACCTCTGGCACGGCATTCGTGCTTCGACGCATGATGGCGGCGAAGGGATTGCAGTACCCGAAGGACTATCAGATGATCAACGTCGGTCCCTCGGCGCAGTCGTTTCTGGCGCTGACCGCGAACCGGGTGGATGCGGCGTTGATCGCCGTGCCGCTCAGCTCCGACGCCGCCGAGATCGGCTACAACATTATCGGGCGGGCGGCGGAGATCATTCCCAACTACCAACTGACGGAGATCTCCACACGGCGCTCCTGGGCGGAGAAAAATCGACCCTCGATGGTAAGCTTCATGAAGGCGATGGTTTTGGCGATGCGCTGGCTGTACGACAACAAAGAGCCGGCCATCACTTTCCTGGCGAAGGAAATGCGGCTCAAGCCCGAGCACGCGCGCAAGGGTTGGGAATATTACACCGAGCAGAAGATTTGGAACCCCAACGCGGAAGCGAACGTCGAAGGCGTTCGCACGGTGATCCAAATCATGGGGGAGCGCAATCTGTTGAAGCCGCCGCTGCCGAGCCCGGCGAAGTATCTCGATCACAGCTACGTCGAAGAAGCGCTCAAGGAGTTGGGGAGAAGATAGGTGAAACGCAACGTGAAGAAGGTAAAGGCCGCAAAATCGCGCCGGCCGAAATCTAAAGCGTCTCATAAGCCGGCGCGAGAACCCGCCAAGGGGGCGATGAACGGCGAACCGGGGCGGCGCTACTTCGTTCATGACGGCTTGCGCTTGCACTATTGGGAGTGGGGCGACCCCAAAGCAGAGACCTACGTGTTCGTTCATGGCGTGCGCGATCAAGGGCGCAGCTGGGACCCTTTTCTCGCGGCGCTATGCGTCCGCGGAGTGCCGATCAAACACGCGGTCGCCATCGACCTGCGCGGCCACGGCGACAGCGAATGGCCGGCCACGAGCCGCGGCTACCAGCATGAAGATTTTTTGTCAGACCTGGCCGGCTTGTTAAAGCATCTGGACAAGGAGCCCCTCACCCTCATCGGTCATTCCCTCGGCGGCAGCATGTGTTTGCTTTACGCTGGCGCGTTTCCCGAGAAAGTGAAACGCATGGTTCTGCTCGAATCGCTCGGTCCCTTCGCCCGCGCCGACGATGAGGTGCCGAACATTATGGCAGAGCGATTGAAGGGGAGGGACTACGTCGAGATTCCGTTTCCCTATGACTCGTTGGAGGCGGCGGCCAAAGCTTTGCAGAAGGCTTTTCCCCTGATTCCCGACGACGCGGCCCTGCACATGGCGCGGCATGGCACGAACTATAAAGGGGGCAAGTACCGTTGGCGGCATGATCCGATCCTGCGCTATCGAACGACGACGGCGATGTCGGAGGGGCAGATCGAGGCCTTCATTCGCCGCCTGCAATGTCCGATCCTGTTTGTCTACGGCACCGAAAGCGGTTTTATGAAATCCGCGCGCGGCCCGCGCGTGAATCTGTTCACCAACGCGCAGATCGTGCCGGTCGAAGGCGCGGGGCATCATATCCCGCACGAGAAACCGGACGAGCTGGCGGATATCGTCGTCCCATTCTTACTCTCCGAGTAAGAATGGGCGTTCAAATCGTTCAAAGGGTTCAAGTCGTTCAAAACGTTTCGGAGGTTTGAATGGTTCGGTCCGACCATTTGAACATTTTGAACGGCTTGAACGTTTTGAACAAATGGTGAAGTTGTGCTGATCAACTGTGTCGCGTATCAAGACGGTCGCAAGCTTGCTGACGTTCCCGTCAGCGAGATTCATAATTACGTCAGCCGAGCCGATTGTTTTGTCTGGGTCGCGTTGAGAGATCCGGATGGCGACGAATTGGAAGCGATGCAGAATCAGTTCGGTCTGCATGATCTGGCGGTCGAAGATGCGCATCACGGCCATCAGCGGCCGAAGATCGAGGAGTACGGCCAATCGCTGTTCGCCGTCATTCACATGATCGAAAACGGCCGCGAGGAGTTGGCTGTCGGCGAGGTCGGCATTTTCGTGGGCGCGAATTATGTTCTGTCCGTGCGCATTGGCGCGGAGCGCGGATTCGCCGAAGTGCGCAAGCGTTGCGAACAGGAACCAGACCTGCTGCGCCACGGCGCCGGGTACGTTCTCTATGCCTTGATGGACGCGGTGGTCGACCGATACTTTCCGGTGCTCGATGCGATTGAAACGGAGCTGGAGGACGTCGAGAACCGGATCTTCGCACACCAAACCGAGCGCGCCAGTATCGAGGCGCTGTACGGCATCAAGCAAAAACTGATGACGTTAAAACACGCCACCGAGCCGCTGTTAGAAGCGACGGGTCGGCTTTACGGCGGGCGCGTGCCGCAGCTGTGCCAGGGGTTGCAGGATTATTTTCGCGACGTCGCGGACCACTTGGTCAGGCTGAATCAGTCCATCGATAGCCTGCGCGACATGGTAACGACGGCGATCTCCGTCAGCTTGTCCCTGATTACCCTGCAAGAAAATGAAGTGACGAAACGATTGGCGGCCTACGGAGCGCTGGTGGCCGTGCCGACGATGATCGCCGGGATCTATGGCATGAACTTTCAGTACATGCCGGAAATTCAGTGGGTGCACGGCTACCCGGTGTCTCTGGCTATTATGGGGCTGCTCGACGCGTATCTCTTTTATCGCTTCCGCAGAGCGAAGTGGCTTTAGAGCTTGTTCCTTCGAATCCATCGATTCTGGTGAAGTGAAATGCTAGCAGGTTGATTCGCGCCCCTGTTTTGATAGGCA
>JAUYJC010000624.1 GCA_030688735.1 Deltaproteobacteria bacterium | reverse complement strand
AATCACGTCCTGGGCGAACTGGCGGATATTAAGATTGAGAGTGATGAGGTCGTTGATGTCGCGGACTTCACCGCCGGCCAGTTTCGCCAGTAGCTCGTCACATCGTTTGCGCCGGGCGACGACTTCGCGCCAGATTTCGGTCGGCAAGGCAAATTCTGTCCGCGCGGGTTTGTTCCAGCTCACGCGCTGGGATACGTCGTTCAACCCCACGGCGATATTGGCAGGAAGCGTTTTGTCTTTGCCACGAAGAAGGGCGGGATAGATGTAACGCTCTGGATCGCTCTTGAGCAGGTCCCAGATTGTCGGGCCATTAGGATTCTCAAAGGCGATCTTGCACTTGGGTCGCGCGGCGTCGAAGAGAAACGGAATGACGGTGTTCTTGCTGATGTAGTCGGTAATGTCCTCCTCGGTGTAATACGCGCCCATCTGCTTTTGGTTGATGTATTTCTCAAAGATGAAGCCAAGGACGCCAGGATTGATCTCCTTGTCAGAGCGCAAAGGGCGCTCATCGAGGTGCCACTGCCAACCGTCAAAATAATCGAAGATCGCCTCAAAGGCTTCGTCGGGAATCTGAATGGCGTTACCGTAACGGTCAGGTTTTTCGAGTTCGTGGACGTCGAAAAGACCGCCGTTGAGATAAGGAATTCGTCCGAGCAGCTTATCGAGATCGGGATTGCGCGCCCTGCCTCCAAGACCTTCGTGGAAGAGGCGAAGCAGAAAGTAGCGGTAAAATGAATAGAACTTGTCCTTGCCGTGCTCTCGCTTCGTCCGTTCGAGCCGGATGCGCAGGTAGTCGTGATCGCCATCGAGAAATCCCTTGCGCTGGATGAAATAGATGAACATCAGCCGGTTCAGCATCACCGAGGCGTACCACTCATGGTCCTCCTTGACGGGAATGCCGGTGATGAACTTGAGGAACGCGGCGTGCTGCTTGCGGAACTCGTCGTAGAAGCGTTTGGTAATCCGCTCGACATCGAAGGCTTTACGGGTGCGACGCGTTACATCGACGAGCGAAAGGGATTCTTCCTCCGCTAAGCTGAAGGCAATCGCTTGAAGCTTTTGGATTAAGGCGTCGCCGGGCTGATTGCGGTGATAGGTATGCTCGCGACAGGCCGTTGGTTTCCCCGCCTCTCGTTTCACCCATTGCCATACCTGTGCTGTCTTCTGCTTGTCGACGTAGAGAATCAGGTGCTCAAGGACGGACTTGGACACCTGGCGCTCAACTTTCCGCCGGGTGGCGTGATCGGGAGTCGATCCGTCCGGCAATGGATCGCAAACGTAAACCACCATCC
Organism: Deltaproteobacteria bacterium; assembly: GCA_030688735.1. Lineage (GTDB taxonomy): Bacteria > Desulfobacterota > Binatia > UBA9968 > UBA9968 > JACPFE01. The sequence goes on along the minus strand of JAUYJC010000624.1, from coordinate 2,377 downwards.
CTCTCTTTTGGGCCACGGCGTTCAGAGCAAAGACTTGACCGTCCACCGGGACTTCGAGTTGACTCGTATGACGATCCCAGCCCAGCTCCTCGATAAACAGCTTGCTAAAGTCGAAAGCTCTCAGCGGTTCGCGGATTCGCGTGGTGTCGGGCATGGCACGCTAGCTCTTGTTCGGAGTGGCAAGGCCCATGGAGCAAATAATTCTTGGCTCTTGAGTCTGCTCTTCTTCGTGAATCACACAGAGGCGACCTTCTTCTCGCAACGTAATAACGAGCTGAGCCAGACTTTGATCGGAGACGCCGCTGCGGAGCTGACGGTTGAGCGTGTCCGTGGCGGTCGAACGCAGGGGATAGCGGTAGATGTCATCGATGGCTTTGTGCAGTTCTTGGGAGTCGAAGAGTGTTCCCTTAATCTCGTCGGCGTAGCGTTTAAGCCTTTCATAGGTACGGAAACGCGCACCGGAAGGCCGCCCCAACTGCCCGCCGACGGTTTTTTCTTCTTCTATGATCAACTCGACTCCCTTGCCCACTAGGTCGTGGTGGTTGTCCTGGCGTCGCAATGCTGGCGTATCAGGCTTGCAGGCGGCCGCTTCTAGGACAGCGAGCTGAGATTCCGTGACGCTGTTGCCATTTTTATCCACCCAGACTAGAGCGTCGTTGTCTTCGGCTGTCTTCATATAAACGAGCACGCCGTCAGGAGCCTTGTCGGTGGGCGCGTGCGCGCGGGTGGAAAACGCTACCGGCGAAAGATCCGGAATGATCTTTTGGAGCGAAGGGTCTCGCGTAATGGCGTTCTTCCATATCTGATACGCGTAGGACGCCAGATCGACTTCCGAGTCTGCTTCTCCGTCCAGCAAACCTGATTTTTCGTTGTACAAATCGACCACGACCCGATCATTCCGGTCGTCCTCAAAGAACGCTTCATCCGTCCCTACGACCTCGGCGTTTTCCCGCAGGCGCTGGCGCACGCGCAAGCGCAACCCAATGATACGATCGACGCCATCGGCCGGCAGAAAAGAATAGCAAAGGATATCTTCCGCCTTCTGGCCGATACGATCGACGCGGCCGACGCGTTGGATCAGACGAATAATCGCCCAGGGTAAGTCGTAATTAACGACAATCGATGCGTCCCGGAGATTCTGGCCTTCGCTAAGCACGTCCGTGGCGATGACGACTCTCAGCTCTTCCGCGGGTGTGATCCGATCGCGCTTGTTATTGCTGACCGGACTGAAACGCCAGGCAAGTATTGTGGGGTCTGCCGAGTCGCCGGTTACTCCCGCGATGCTCGTAAGCCCACGAGCTTTGAGCTGCTTTTCCAGGTAGTAAACCGTGTCGGCGAACTGCGTGAAGACAATGACCTTTTCCTTGCCGTGCTTTTTGCTCACCAGGTCGAATAGCGCAGCCAATTTGGTATCGTGCGCCGGGTCCCATGCGCCCGCTTGGCGTAAAACGCCGAACAAGGCATGGGCATCATTAAGCAGGTCTTTCTGAAGGTCGTCTATAAATAACGAGGGACGCATCCATTTGAATCGGCGCTTGTAACGCGCGGCGTAGTCGGCGTAGATTTCTGCGGCGCGGCGCTTAAAATCCGCTTCGGTTTGCAACTCTGCGGCTTCCACTTTGGCGGAATCATCTCCATCTTCTTCGTCGAACAAGTCGGCGCCGGAGAGCAGTTCCTCATCGGCATCGTTGATGCGGGCGTCCAACAGGCCCTGGTCCTGGGTTCCAATCGGCAAGGGCTGATCGTTTTCTATTGCGTAAAGATAAATGTAGTTTCGCAAGATGTGACGTTTGATAGAGTCGAGGAACGCCTGCCCGCTGCTTTCCAGCCGCTTAAAGAGATTGGTTCGGCAGAAGCCCATCAGACGCTTCCCGGCGCGAGAGAGATCCTGAAGCTGTTTAGTTTCGGTTTGTGTCGGCGGCTCGTGCGGAGAAGGCGCTTGATAATTTCCGAGACCATAGCGAGGCAAGTTGAGCCTGTTGATGGTACCCACGACGGCGGTGCCGTAGAGCCGTGCGTATTGATCGGCGGGGTCCTTCTCGTCGATCGTAAACTTGGCGGTCAGAGGCTTCCTCGTCGGGAAATAGGACCGGGAGCCGTCATCTAATACCAAGTATTGCCGTCCGTTGATGGGATCGGTCTCGGCGTAGTTCTCCTGAATAAAGCTTCGCGTGCGGCGCACCATATAAAGCCGCATAAGCTCGCGCCAATCGTCGGCGTGTTCGCTCTTCTCAAAGGCCGCGAGCGACCGAACCGAACATTGGTGTCGTCTGATAAATTCCGTTTCGCCAAGCTCACGCAATTGCTTTTCCGGCCGGACGCCGAGGTCCTTATCTTCGGGGACGAAGAGGCGAAGCTGATTCGAGAGATCGAGGTA
>JAUYJC010000609.1 GCA_030688735.1 Deltaproteobacteria bacterium | reverse complement strand
TCCGGCTCCCGGCAGTTCGCATGACAAACGAGCCGCCGAAACGTGCTCCCAAACCCACCCCGAATCACATTGCCTTTGTTGTAAGCAGGCATGTGCAACGGTGCCTTGGGTTCGAGGTGAAAACGGAAGTGGTGAAGGGAAAAACCGCTATGCATTAGGGTCCTCTCGCTACCGACCAGCCAACCGATGTTTTCAGATCTCACAAGAACTCTATTCGGTTGACCATCTCTTCCGCTGTAACAACCTCCGCATAGAGGGCCAGCCGCCGGATGCATTCACCCAATCGCAGGCGATGCATATCTACGAAAATTACGCCGCAATGGTCCTCTCCCCGGCGGTTAATCTCCGTCGCGATTTCGATAAGGTCCGGATCATGCGTGAAAATCACGGCTCCGATGGCAGCGGCCCGAGCCAACTGAATTTCGTCAGTTATCCCGACGTTCTGCTCGTCATATGCCGTAGACGCCTCCACTCCCCGGCGGCGTAACCCTTCGGCGACCCGCACGTCCACATTCTCATCGGTGTAGATTTTTAGCCGAGCCAAGTTTTTGCTCCAATATCGAGGCCTGCCCCGCGCGCAGCCGCGCGACTTTCTTCAAAGAAGCTTTCCACTCTCTGTCGAGATCGGTCTTGTGCGCGTAGTAATAAGAAAGCGCCGCGTGGATTTGCGGTAGATCGAGATGCGGCAAAGCCACCATGATTTCTTCCGGAGTCATTCCCATGACTTCATAACGAACCGCCACATCGAGCACCTTGATACCGGTCCCAGCGATCACGGGCGCCCCGCCGCGCACTCCCGGACGTGTTTCAACGTAGGCCTCTGATTTCGCTTTCATTTTAGGTTTTGCCATAAGATCTCCTTGGCGACCTTCCTTTTCGTTCGTCAGACACAGTGTAGGCGTAAACCAGCACATTTGTATCAAGCAGCCTTTCACCGTCTGTCATAAAGTTCCTCTCGCCGACGGTACAGGAGTTTTCCACCTTTGTGTGGGTTCTTTAACAGCGCGATCTGCCGGCGGGTTATCTCCTCATCTCGTGCTTTATCAAGCGGTTTAATTTCCACCAATGCCTGGCAGTCGTCCGGCAAATCCGGCGTCTCTTCCAGCAAGATCGTATTGCCTTTCACGATTCCCCTATAGACTTTCATCGCAGTGTTCCTCCTTCAAATATACGGTTCTGAACGGACGGTGTCGCGCCAGCTTTTCCAGCTCAGCCTTCACAGAGAAATCCCTTCTTTTGCAATTGCCTGAAGAAAAGGAGTGATGCTCCACACGGGATCGGCGAGAATCGAGCGATCAATAACGCGTGGTGAGATATACACATCGTGCTTCAGATTGACGCTAAAGGCGATGTCCAGAACCTGATCCTCAATCTCCACACCGTTCCGATTCACGACGACGAGCACATCGATGTCGGAATCCGGCTCATCTCTTCCCGTGGCCTTGGAACCAAAGAGTTTCGCCTCAAGGAGGTTATCCCCTAGAGCGGACCGCAATCCCTGCAAAAATTCTTCCAGCGCCGCCGCGTCCTTGGATTTCAATTTTAAACGTCTAGACATTCTTCCTCTCCTATTTCACCGGCCGCGCCAGTAAACCAACCCGTCCCTGGTTTCTTCTCAGCCGTGCGGTTTTTCAGTTCACGCACACGATCACGAACACGCCTTTGAAAATTCCCATGACACACAATCCGTTCTGCCTGTGCCGACACCTGCCCGCGCTCTGGCAGGCGGGCGGCAGACAGGCGAAACGTGCTCCCAAACCCAGCCCGAATCACATTGCCTTTGTTATGGACAGGCATCTGCAATGGCGTTTTGGATTCCAAAGAAAAGCGGAAGTGTTGGAAAGTAAACAAATCGTCTCCGTCGTCCTAGCCGACCCAGATAACGCCCACGCCAAGATAGTTCGCCGCATCTCGCTGACGCGCGTCTCCCGTGACGAATGAAATTTGAATCGAAGAAGCGGCTTGAAATGCCAACAACGAACCGACATGAACGGCATCCAAGGCTCTAACGGGCACGGTTCCCTGAACGATCTGTTCAGCCCGGCTTAAAACCGTGCCGCCAACCTCGACCAACTCCCATCGAAGGCGGTCACTTTGAACCCTGCTCAATAGCGCGGAGAAATCTTCTTCCGACAAGTCGCCGCTGCGTTTTCGTCTGCACAGGGCGGACAAGATCTCGACCGGAGTGATCGCCGAGGACAACACGTCGTGCCGGCGCAGCAAGGAGCCCACCTGCGCGGAGCCCCGCTCCCTGAGATAGCGCTTTACCAACGCACTCGTGTCGAAATAGGCGAACGTCACCGCTCGTCGCGCTCCTCACTGATGGTTTGCGATAGGGGCTTTCCTTTTATGCGAACCGGCTTCCAGCTCGGCGCCGGCATGGGTCCCCGTTTCAAAGCCGGCCGCAGTATTCCCTCCGCCTCCAGCCGCCGAATCGTCGTCTCAAGGTTTTCTTCCCGCTCAAGCGGTTTGATCACAGCGATGGGCTTTCCCCGCTCGGTCAAAATGACCTCTTTCCCTGCCTTGACCGCCTTGATCGCCTTGGAAAACTGCTGATTCGCTTCGCGCAATCCGAGTCGCATGGCTTTCTCCTAACGTAGTAATGTCACTACTTTATCGTTTTTCCGCACAGCCATCAACCTCCCGCCAACGCTTCCCGCCGTGACACACGATCCGCCCTGCCTGTCGGCAGACATGCCTGTGCCGACACCTGCCCGCGCTCTGGC
>JAUYJC010000606.1 GCA_030688735.1 Deltaproteobacteria bacterium | reverse complement strand
GCGACGCCGACACGCGCGGCGGGGGGATCGGTTTTCGTTAGATCGGCATAATCTTCCGGCCCGTCCGGCGTGAAAATAAACTCGTATTCATTCGCCGCGCCGCCGTGGATCATCACCACGGCCATGTTAGGAATGGAGAGTTGCTTCGGTCGAAAAAGCCGGCCGTGAATGTCCCACTGGAAGAGTTCGTGCGGTTCTTGCGGGTTGGTGTAGCGGCGAATGCTTTCCTGGACTTCGGTGACGGTAAACGTCGTGCGCGGGTATGGATCGGGTAGTTCTTTGTAGTCGTCGAAGGGCATGTAGTAGATGAACTCGTCGCGCAGTCCATCGCCACGCTGCAAGGCACCGACCAACCTGCCCATCGCTTCTTCGCTTATCACTCTGTTCTCGCTCCTTGAATTCGTGTTGCCGCCGCTCAGGTAAGGATATGGGCGATTCGAGCGGATTGTCAACCAATGGGCCACGCTATGCTTGAAGGTCGGTGGGAGTTCGCGGTAAAGAAAGAGCAGCTTTGATGATGGAGGTGTTTTGATGGCAGAGGAAGGCAGCCGCCCGGCTTATGAGACAGTCGACCGCAAGGCGGAGGTGATGGACACGCCGTACGATCGTTGGGTCTCGTCCCAGGGCGTCGACGTGATTCGCGGATTTTTCGTCGAAGATTTATATACCGTTCCGCTCAAATGGTGGGACCGCGTGGGAGGCTATGGTGTTTATATCATGCTCGATGGCACCGGTTACCTCGACGACGCCTACGTTTGTAGTATCCCGCCCGGCAAGAGTCTCAACCCGCAGCGGCATATTTACGAGGCCCTAATCTACGTGCTCGATGGCCGGGGGGCGACGACGGTGTGGCAGACGAACGGCAACAAGCAGAGCTTCGAATGGCAGACGGGAAGTCTGTTCGCGATCCCGCTCAACGCATGGTACCAGCACTTCAACGGCCAGGGAGATAAAGATGCGCGGCTGCTCGCAGTGACGACTGCGCCGCTGGTTTTCAATCTTTTCCACTGCCAAGATTTTGTGATCAATAATCCCTACGGGTTCACGGATCGGTTCAAAGGCGAAGAAGGTTACTTCGGCGGCGGCGGCAAGCTCTACAGCGACCGCGTGGTCGAAACAAACTTCGTCTCCGACGTGATCAACATCGAACCGGTGGAATGGGCGGAAAGAGGCAAGGGCAACGCGACGATTCTCTTCGAGATGTCCGAGAGCATGATGGGTTCGCATGTGTCGCGATTCCCCGTCGGCCTGTATAAGAAGGCGCACAGACATGGGCCGGGCGCGCATGTTTTTATCCTGACCGGCACGGGCTACTCACTGCTTTGGCCCGAGGGAAAGGAAATGACGCGGGTCGATTGGAAGCCCGGATCGATCGTCGTGCCGCCGGAAGGGTGGTTTCATCAACATTTTAACTCCAGCGCCGAGCCGGCCCGTTATCTCGCGCTCAAAATTCTCAGCCGGAAATACAAATTGCAGCCGGGAAAGATCCAGTCCGACGTGCCGTTGGCCTACGGCGGGTGGCAAATCGAGTACGAGGAGGAGGATCCGATCATTCGGAAAATCTTTGAGGAGGAATGCGCCAAGTCGGGCGCCGAAGTCAAGATGCCGAAGTTCGCGTGACGGGCGTAGGTCAAAGGGGAGCCTTGACATGACAGTCCCGGCGCGCTAGAAACTGGTCAGACCACCAGACAGCCGGACCTAAAATGCTTCACGCGATTAAGAAGACCCGCATCCATGAGGAGGTCGTGAGCCAAGTGCATGCGCTTATCAAGGAGGGAAGAATCAAGGCCGGCGACCAGCTTCCTTCCGAACGAGAGCTCGCGGAGACTTTCAAGGTCAGCAGGACTTCAGTGCGCGAAGCGCTGCGTGCGCTAGAAACTCAGGGGCTCATAATTAGCAGGACGGGGATGGGGAACTTCATCGCGGACCTGCCGGTCGAATCCCTGGTAGCGCCGCTGGCGAAGTTACTGATCGAAGAAAAAACTGCGCTGGCTGACATTTTTGAGATGCGTAAGCTCATCGAACCGCACATCGCGGCGTTGGCGGCCGAACGGGCGACGAAGAAAGACATCGAGCGGTTGAAAAGAATTCTGGAAGAACAGAGCGAAGCGGTCAAACGAGGGGAGACCGGAGTGGAGGCCGACGCGCAGTTACACTTTGCCATCGGCCAGGCAACTCAAAACCACGCCCTTGAGAAGCTCGTCTCCGGCCTGATGGAAATGCTCAGCCGCAGCCGCGAAGAGTCGCTACAGACGGCGGACCGGCGCAACGCGTCCATCGATTTCCACCGTGAAATCGTCGCCGCCATTGAAAAACATGACAAAAAAAAGTCGCGCGAGGCGATGCAGCGCCACATCGAACAGGTTGAAGCGAATGTGTTGTCATTCAATCATTCCCAGCGAAACTACAGTAAAGAGGTTTTGAAGGAGAGGAGGATTTCATGATCAAACGCGTGGAAGTCAACTACCGAGGGATCTTTCAGAAGAACCTCGGCAAAAAGATTGGCAGCGACATCGTGATGATCGCCAGCCGTATGGGCCAGAAGGCCTTTTCCAACGGGCGGTACAGCGACTCACCGGAAAGAAATGGGATTCCCTGTAAATATTTCGCCTTTGTTTCCCCGGATGTGCCCGAGGAAGAGCTGGAAGCCGAATGCGGCGCGAAGCTCGAGATCGACGAGGCGAATATCTCCGTCGTCCTGGACGACACGATGTGCAAGGGCGTCGAGCCCTGGGGATGGCATGGCATCCGTCCCATCAACGAACGGGTTGTCAAGGACGGCTGCCTCCTCGTAGTTTCGAAGAAGAAACCGGAAGAGCTGCTGAAGTTCATCGGCAAGAAGCCGTACAATTACCGTATCGCGATCTTAGACGGAGACGCCAGCCTCGCAGGCCTCTGGGTCAACAAGGACGATATGACCCACGAGCGGATCCTGGGCGGCATCGCCGCTATCGATCCCGCCGTAATCAGCATCGAGGCGGTGGAAGCCTATTTGCTGGAGAAGACCAAGCAGAAGCACCGTGCCGATGCTGCCCGCGCGGCATACGAGTCCCTCAGACAGGAGGCCAAGCCCCCGAGGGTAAAGACCGTTACATCCAACGATGGAATCGTGTGGCCGCACAAAATCCCCGTGTTGCCCAAATGGTTCGAGATGCAAGAGGGCGCCGTGGTTCCGGCGGTGAAGCGCGGCTTCGAGATGGGCCCGAGGGGGCAATCGAGAAACGCCATGTTCAAGCGCGGCACCACCAAAACGCAGAGACCCGCGGTCAGGTTCGATCTCTGCACCAAATGCACGCTGTGCTGGGCGGAGTGCCCGGACGAATGTTTCGATCCGACCACGGATGGTTTCTACGACATCGAATACCAGTACTGCGTCGGCTGCGGCAAATGCGCCGAGGTCTGTCCGGTAAAAGAGTGCATCGTGATGGTGGATGAGCTGCAATTCGAGGACGACCACAGCCCGTGGGAGCATTGGAAGAAGGATTCCAAAGAATACATTCAGTGGGTTGAGGGGAAAAAGGGCAAAGATCGGGTTTCCTACCCCTTCGTAACCGGCAAGGGCATTACCGTCACACAGGGAGAAGTGATGCCCGAAGGCAAAATCGTTCCGGTCAGAAAGACCGAGGAGGTAGAAGTATGAGCGTCGCAATGGCAAAAGCCAAATCAGATCTATCAGGTGTCTACCAGCGGGAAGATCTTTTAAACGGCTGCCAGGCCGTTGCGCAGGGCGTGCGTCTGGCGGACGTGGATGTGATCGCCGCCTATCCAATCCGTCCCTATACCGAGGTGATGGATGCGCTTTCCAAGCTGATCGCCGACGGTGAATTCGACGCCGAGTACATCATCGCCGACAGCGAGCACTCCCAGTTCGAGATTGTCAAGCACGCCAGTTCCGTGAACGCGCGCGCCTTCGGCGGATCGAGCGGCACGGGCTGGATGTACGGTATGGAAGCGCTGGTGGTTACCGCGACCGACCGGCTCCCGCCGCTTTTTGTGGTGGGCAATCGCGCTCTGGATGATCCCGGCGCCTTCGGCGTCGAGCACAACGATGCGATGGCGATCCGCGACATGGGCTGGCTGATCTGCTGGGTGACAACCCCGCAAGAAGCGCTCGAGCACGTGCTGATCGGCTACCGCATCGCCGAGGACAAGAAAGTCAGGATGCCGATGGCGTTGGCGATGGACGGCGCCTTCCTCACCCACTCGCAGCACATGGTCAAGATTCCGTCAGTCGAAGCCGCGAAGAAATTTCTTCCGCAGTACGATTTGGCTGAGCGCCGGCTCCATCCCGACAACCCGATTTCCGTCGCGCCGCAGGTCAACGAGGATTGGGTCATGGAGATCAGAAGACAAAACTGGGAAGCCGCCAAGCGCGCGCGCGTCGTCATCAAGGATGCCTACAAGGAATTCAACGACGTTTTCGGCGATCGCTACTCCGCCCCTTATTATTTCGAAGAATTTATGACCGACGACGCGGAAGCGGTCCTGATCGGCGCCGGCACGGTGGCGGCTCCGGCGCGCACGGCGGTGCGCCGCTTGCGCGCGAAAGGACAGAAGGTCGGCTACGTGAACCTGCGCTGGTTCCGTCCCTTTCCGACGGTTGAGCTGCGCGAAAGCCTGAGCCGCTTCAAATCGGTCGGAGTCATCGACCGGGACTTCGCCCACGGCTCGCCCGACAATGGCGGTATCCTGATGCACGAGATCCGCTCCTGCCTCTATCCGGCGAAGAACCGGCCGGCGATCGTCAATTTCATCGGCGGTCTGGGCGGGCGCGATCTCTCGATCGCCGACTTGCAGAAGATGTACGAAACCACTCAACAGGCGGCCACGAAGGATTCCATGGATGAGTTCGTAACCTGGATCGGCTTAAGGGAGTAATAGGAGAAACGATTATGTCGACAGCACCAACAATCGATTACGAAAGAATTAAAGGCGTCAAAAACGTTCCGCTCGAAGAGCTTTACACCTCGGGTCACCGGACCTGCCAAGGCTGCGAGTCCGCCACCACCATGCGCGGTTTCATCAAGGCCGCCGGATCGCGCACGGTGGTCACGGGAGCGACCGGTTGCATGTACGTGGCCAACACTTCGTACTTGACCACGCCCTGGATCGTGCCGTGGATGCACACCCAGCTTGGCGCCGGCGGCTCTTCAGCCGTGGGCATGGCCGCGGGCCTGCGGGCGCTCAAGCGCAAGGGCAAGATCAAAGACGAGAAGATCAATGTCATCAATTTCTCCGGCGATCTCGGTGCCGGCGATATGGGAATCGGCGGCATCTCCGCCGCCCTGCAGAGCGACTACGACTTGCTGATTATCATGTACGACAACGAGTCGGCCGCCAATACCGATATCCAAGCGACCGGCTCGACCACCTACGGCGCGCAGACGACGTTCACGCCGCCGGGGACGAAGCACCCGATCATGCAGCGGCGCTGGAAGAAAAACGTCGCCGGCATGCTGGCCGTCGGCCATCCGACCTGCAAGTACGTCGCCACCGCCTGCGCGACTTATCCGCCAACGGATTATTTAAATAAGGTGCGCAAAGCGCTCAGCATCGGCGGCCCGACCTTTATCCACACCTATGACCCCTGTCCCAAAGGATGGGACTACCATCCCCGTTATTCGAACGAGCTCGGCGAGTTGGGCATCAAGTGCGGACTCTACCCGCTTTATGAAATCGTCGAAGGCAACATCATCTACACCTACGACGCGCGCAAAACCGGCAAGGGAAGAATCCCGGTAAAGGAATTCCTCACCAAGCAGGGCCGCTTCGAGCACCTGCTGCCGGAGCATTTTACCTACATTCAAAAGATGGTCGACGAGATGTGGGAAGAATGGGAGTTTCCCGGTGTTGCACCGATCAAAGGAATATTGAAGGCGAGGATTTGATCGCGGTATTCTCGCAAACAAACCAAGTCTCAGAAAAGGCCCCGCCGTTGGGGGCCTTTTCTTTTTGGCGCGCTTGACCGACCGGGAGACGGGTTTGTTGACAACCAGGACCTTTCCCCTAAGAATATGCCGTTTGCTTTATGAAAAGCTTTCATCACTCACGAAGGAGACCGGCGATGCTGAAACCCATTGGAATCACCGAGGGACATTACGAGTGCCGCTCGCTGGACGAGACGCTGCCGATTTTTACCGATCTATTGGCGGCCGAGATCGTCGAGCGGGCGGAGAAGCAGGCAGTCGTTAAGCACCCGAACACCGCCTGGCGGCTGGTCATACACGAGGGCGGGCCGGATTCGAAGAACAAGCCGCACAGCAACCATTACGGATTTCGCGTCGCGGACTCAAAAGAGATTCCGAAGGCGCATTAGTACATCTCCGATCATAAGGCGCACTACAAGATCAAGAGCGTCGCCAGGCCGCACGAGGCCCACTTTGCCTATTCGATTTACTTCAAGGAGCCGGGTGGCAACGACCTCGAAATCGAGTACTACAATCCGGCGGCGATTAAGCAGGGCGCAAGATCGCCGCGCCGCACTGGACTACGCCGCTGCCGGAGGAAAAATTCTCCGGCCGGGGTTACGTGCCCCAGGCGATGACTCATGGGACGCTCAATTGTGACGATAAGGCGGCCAACGACAATTTCCTCGCCAACGTCCTCGGTCTCGACATTATAGGCGGCGGGCGCAGTTCGACCTATGTCAGTTTGCCGAGTATGGGCCCGTGGTATGTAGTCGTCTTGCCCACCCCGCGCCGGGAGTATTTAGGCGTAAACAGCCGCTTCACGTTGCAGCCCGCCTCCGCAGAGGAAGTCGCCAACGCCCACAAGGAGTTTTCCAAAACCGGCAAACAGCTTGGCATTCAGGAGCTCCGGGACCTCCAGGAAAATAGCCGGGTGAGCTTCATTCTCAGCGATATCAATAAGAACTTTTAGGAAATAACGTCGTAAACCCACAGCGCGGCTTTGCCGCAAAGCAGCAATCGTTATTTCACCACAGAAGAAAATGATTAACCAAGCTTCGATCGTGCGTTGTAGGGCGTTTGTGAGCGAAATATTTTTTCCTGATTCTTGAAATTGGACTTTTTCAGCAGAATCGAGTGTTATGCCTTTCCCCTACGCTGCTTGAGATCTTGCCACCCGTCAATTCGTTGCATGTGGATCTGACCACGGATTAGCAAGCCTATCCTTGTACCTGCGGGCCTCCTTGTAGGGCGTCACAGTTCGCGTGCATTCCGTTCTCCGCTACAGAACGCTCTCCGGGTTGCCTCGAAAAATACCACAAGCGCTCTGTATTGCGTTCACCTTACCGTTAGCGGAATCAAACGCCATGCGTTAACAAAAATGGCGATGATGGTCCTAGAATGTTCAAAGACGAGCACGGCAGGAACCGTTTGCGGAAGCCCATTTTTGACAATAATCGCGAATATTCAAAAACTTACGAGCAATGGGTTGGGTAGAGCTGTAATGGAACGGGATTTGCCATGTCATTCCCATGGTCGCACTAAACTCAAAGGTCGAAAATTTGTAATCAAGCTGGAGGAAAAGCATGTTTGATGAAACCGTCGACTCCAAGATCTTTCCATTCGACGATAAAGCGGGCAACAACGTCGAGTCTGGCGATCATAAGGCGTTCGCCAATGGTGCAAATCATGCGGGCGCAACGGCCAACAAGGGCGGGCCGAATGACCCAGATATCGCATCGCAGACTGATGAGCTCTTAGAGCTTATTAATGAATTAAAGTCCATCACCGACCGGGCCTGCGACGCAGCGGTTCGAGAGTCTGAGTGCGCTGAGCAGATTGAAGAATCAAAGGGCACCGAAGTTGCCAATTTACAGATTCGCCTCAGAGAGAAAGAGGAAGCTCTCGCCGCGCGGGATGCAGCTCTGAGAGAAAGGGACGAGATATCGAAGGCAAAGATCCAAGATTTGGAAATTCAGCTGCGAGAAAGAAAAACCCAGCTAGACGTCCGAGAAATCGAAGTCGGGGATCTGAAAGCGAACTTGCGGGATATGACGACGCGTTTGCACGATGCGGACTCGCAAGCCCAGGAAGCGAGCGGGCGGCTGGAAGCAGAGATGACCAAGCTCGCGCGTCGGCTCAAAGAGACGCAAACCGAACTGGAGGCCAAAGATCATCAGTTAAGACACGCCGACGGTGACCTTAAGGCGCGGTACCAGGACCTCGAAGTCAGGTTGCAGGATCTGGAAAGCCAACTCCAAGGTCGCGAAGCCGAACTGAAAGAAAAGGAAGATCTCATTCAAGCGGCCGCGGCCAGAGAAGTGGGAATCGGCAAACTCATTTCGCGCCTATCCGAGGAGTGTAAAAAGCTCAGCGCGGAGCTACACGAGAAGAGTCGGATCGTCGCTCAATTGGAAAAAAAGCAACGGCACTTCATCGGTGACGGAGCGGTGTGGAAAAGGGTCCTAGGGCGGACGAA
>JAUYJC010000599.1 GCA_030688735.1 Deltaproteobacteria bacterium | reverse complement strand
CGTCGATACCGAAGGGCGGCGCGGATTCGTGCTGACGCTGGCGACGCGCGAGCAGCATATCCGGCGCGAGAAGGCGACCTCGAATATCTGCACCAGCCAGACCTTGTGCGTGTTGGCCTCAACCGTATTCATGTCGCTTCTAGGGAAGACCGGACTGCGCCGGCTAGCTGAGGTCAACGTGGCTCGCGCCCATGATGTCTATGACCGTCTTATCCAACAGACCGGGATTCAAGCCGGTTTGACCGGTCCGGTTTTCAACGAATTCGTTCTTCGGTCAAACGACATGGACGGCTTATTGGGACGGTGCGCCTCTGAGAAAATAGTACCCGGCGTGGCTTTGCGCCGATGGTACCCGGAACTGAAGGATTGCATGCTCGTTTGCGTCACCGAAATGAACGAGCGAGAGGAGATCGAGCGCCTTGTCAGAACCATCGCCGGGTAACCGCAAAGTTCGCACCGCTGCGCCACGGCTGATCTTCGAAAGCGGCTCGCCGGGTCGGAGTGGATTTTGCTGGCCGTCGGCGGAAGATCCGGCGCGGGACGCCATTCCCAAGGCGCTGCTGCGTGATGAGATCGCCGGATTCCCCGAACAGGGGGAACTCGAAGTGTTGCGCCACTTCACCCGTCTCTCGCAGCGTAATTTCGCCATCGAGAGCCAGTTCTATCCACTGGGCTCCTGCACCATGAAATACAACCCGAAGATCAACGAATTGGTGGCGCGCTTCCCGGGCTTTGCGGAAATTCACCCCTTGGCACCGGCGGATTTGTTGCAGGGCGCGCTGGAATTGCTCTACGAGCTGGAGCGGCTGTTGGTTGAAGTGAGCGGCATGGAGCATGTGAGCCTGCAGCCGTCGGCGGGCGCCCAGGGGGAATTGACGGGTTTGATGTTGATCCGCGCCTATCTGACCGAGCAGGGCGACCCGCGCAAAAAAATTATCGTTCCCGATACCGCCCACGGCACCAACCCCGCTAGTTCCACGTTGTGCGGTTATGATGTCATTCAGATTGCTTCCAACGCGCAAGGTGTGATCGACGTGGCGGCGGTTGAGAAGGCGATGGACTCGGACGTGGCGGCACTGATGGTCACCAACCCGAATACGCTTGGACTTTTCGAAAAGAACATTGAGATGATCTCAGAGGCGGTTCACGCCAAGGGTGGGCTGGTCTATCTCGACGGCGCCAACCTCAACGCGCTGATGGGGGTGGCCAAGCCCGGACATATGGGCGTGGACGTGCTGCATATGAATCTGCACAAGACCTTCTCCACGCCGCATGGCGGCGGCGGCCCCGGCGCCGGGCCGGTCGCCGTGAAGGAACGGTTGCGCGATTACTTGCCGGTGCCGCGGATCGTAAAGCAGGGACAGCGCTTCGAGTTGATTGAGGATTGTCCCAAGTCTGTCGGGCGTGTCCGTTCGTTCTTCGGCAATTTCGGCATTCTCGTGCGCGCCTACACCTACATGATCTCGCTCGGCGGCGACGGCCTCGAAGAGGCGAGCCGCATGGCGCTGCTCAACGCGAACTATATTCGACGCAAGCTCGAAAAGAGTTATCAAATCGCCTACGACGAGCCCTGCATGCACGAGTGCATCTTTACCGATAGAATCCAGCATAAATTCGGCGTAAGCACCCTCGATATCGCCAAACGGCTCTTGGATTATGGGTTTCATCCGCCGACGATTTACTTTCCGCTAGTTGTGTCCGGCGCGCTCATGATCGAGCCCACGGAGACCGAAACACCGGAAACATTGGACAGTTTTATCGACGCGATGTTGGCCATCGCGCGCGAAGCCAAAGAGGAGCCGGACCTAGTGAAAACCGCGCCGCACTCCACGCCGGTGAGTCGTTTAGACGAAGCCCGGGCGGCGCGCAAGCCGATACTCAGGTGGGAGCCGTCCGCTTCCGGGTGAGCGCGGTTAGACGCGCCGGATTGACGCCACCGGTTCCTGATCTCACAGCAACCGCCAGCTATGGCATGTATCGATAATTCAAACGATTGTCGTAGTATTCGAAGCTGGCGAGAATATCGATATTCTCTTTGCCGATCCAAGGCGGGATGGGGTTGAAGGGCGCTGCGGACCGAACGGCGCGTAACGCTTCTTCGTCGAGCAGGTTCGAACCCGAGGAACGAACGATTCTTGCTCTTGCGAGCTCGCCGTTACCCAGGATTGAAAATTCCATCAGCAGCTTCCCCTGCAAGCCGTACCTGAGCGCCAGCTCCGGGTATTGCCAGACCACCTCGATGGCCCGTTTTATGCTCCCGAAATAGGTGACGTACTGCGGATCCCGGGTGTTGAGGGAAACCGGGCCATCGTTTCTATTGGACCGCTGCCGGCTCGTCGACCAATTCACTGGCGGGAGGAGTTCCTTGAGCGTGGGTAACGGACGTTCGGCGATGGCAAATTTATCTTCTTCCAGCGGTGCGCGCGGCGGGGGCTCTTCGCGTTTCATTTCCCGTTGGGTAAAGGTTTCTTTCGGCCCGATCGGGCGTTCCTCCAAGATCGGGGAGTTTTTCTGAGCGATGATGGCTTTAGATTTGGAAGGCCGCGCCGGCGCTGATTTAGGGGCGACGGTTGGTTTGCCCGGCGCTGGCGCTTCTTCCGGGGCTGGAAGCAGCGCTACCTGGATAGGTATCTGAGAAGGTGCGGTGACGCGAGGCTTCGGCCAAGTAATCAGCAAAAGCAGATGAAGCGCCAGAGAGGCGGCGAAAAATCGCAGGAAGGGATCGCCGAAGGTGGTCACGATCGCATAATACCGACTAGCCGGGGGCTGAGCAACCTTGCCATTGCAATCCTACGGGTCCGTGGCGTAGTATTCCACAGGGGAGAATTTCCATGTTTGGACTAGGTCTAGGCGAGTTGCTGATTATTCTCGTGATCGTTTTGGTTCTTTTTAGCCGGCGCTTGCCGGATCTGGGGGAAGGTCTAGGCAAGAGCATCAAGAAATTTCGCAAAGGGCTCTCTGATCCGGACGACATCGACGTCACTCCCAAAGACGAATCCGACAAGAAGGGCTAGACTGAATCATTGATACGCAGCGTGGTCTTCGGAGCGAGCCTCCTCAGCTCAGTTCAAAGTTCCAAGTTCAAAGATGGATTTGAGAATTTGAATTCAAACTTGGAACCTTGAACGTTAAACCTTGAACCGATTGAGTCCCCGGTCAAGTGTTTTCTTCGGCGGCGATAACCTTACAACCGAAATCCTTCATTCCTCTCGGCGTTTTTAAAAACACAATGGTAAATTGAACCGAGTCACCGGGAGGAATCTCAAACGTCTTCAAAGGTGGAAGCCTCTGGAGATTAGTAATCTCCTGCACGCTCAATCCGCGTACCATGCTCGGCGAGATCGCGTTACCGACCCAGATTGTCTGTTTCTCGATCTTTTCGTTTTGATTGTTATACGACTCTCCCGAAAGCTGTACGGCGCGGATGGTAACCGGATTTTGGTTCAATGCCGTGCCGGTGATGACGAAGACCTCGCGGTTCCCTTGGATGGATTGATAGCCTCCGCGAAGAGATTGCAGCAGGACGCCGTCTTTTAAGCGGTTGTTTCTCAGTACCGACGACCCAACCAGCGGTATTTGTCGCACCAATCCCTCTGTCGCGCTCGGATGGGCCCGGTTGAAGGCGGTTACCAGCGCGAAAATAATGATCAACAGGGCGAAAAGCGTTAGGTAGGGCTTCGTGGAGGTCTGCTGATCCCGGTAGGGGCCTAGTCGTAGAATATTTCCCTCGCCGTCGGCTGAGGTTGGAGTCGACGCTTCGACGTGAGCCCCGACCTTGGCCAGGGCCTCTTGCTCTGGATTCCGCCCCACTACGGACGTACTGGAAGCTGCCACGGGCTTGTCCGTGGGGCTCCGCTCCGCCGCGGAGGTGACCCGGGGTGGCGGGTTGGGCGGCGTCAATAGTTTTTCTGCTTCTTGTGGCGAATCTGAAGGCTCGGTGATCGTAAACGGCGCTTCGCTCGTTTGTGTGTCCGCGCTTATGGCCCATTGGTCCGAATCGTTGTTCTCTAGGGCCACGGTTTCGGTTTCACCAGTGGGGGCGTCAACGGGCGGAACGCTGGCACCAATATTCTGTTGCTCCTCTCTCGTGGGAAAAACGAAGCTCAACTCTTTGCTCGCGGGACTCTCCACCGGTAGATTCTCGCCAGTTGGTGGATTGACCGCCGGCTCTTGAGGCGGCTCCGCGGATTGAAGTTGAAAAGTATGCTTGCAACGCGAGCAGCGAAAGGCCAGGCTAGAGTCTTTAAACAGCTCGTCGTCGACTTTATAGGTGGTCTTGCATTTTGGACATTGAACGATCATATTTCTAGGCCAGGTAATATACAAAGAATGATAAGCAAAAGAATAAGAATTTCAAGATGATCTAAGGGAATTCGCGAAATATTCCAGATTTCATGATCAAGCCTCCCGGCATGTTGAATAAATTTTTTCTGATGGCGTCTAATAAGCAGGTTTGTCGTGGAGTTTAGCGACTGGGATCTGGTTCAGAAATGCCAGGCCGGAGAGACGAGCGCCTTTCAGGAGCTAGTCTCGCGGTACCAGCAGAAGATCTTCATGGTGGTCCTAGGGTTGTTGCGCGATCGCGAAGACTCGATGGATGTGGCTCAGGAGGTTTTTTTTCGCGCCTATCGAAAGATCAAAGGCTTTAAAGGGGGATCGTCTTTTTACACATGGCTCTACCGCATCGCCGTCAACATGGCGATCGATGCCCAGCGTCGCCAGAAGAGAAATCCTCTGGATTTTCGTGAAAACATGGATGAGGTTCTGGAAGAGCAAAATGAAGTCGAAAAGGATACGTTCTCCAATGCGCACGACAAAGAGCTGCGTGCAGGTTTAACCGCCGCCATCAACGACTTGACGGCGGAACATAAAGCCGTCATCATTTTGAGAACGGTTGAAGGATTATCGTATAAAGATATTGGCGAGATTCTCGGCTGCTCAGAGGGAACCGTCATGAGCCGGCTCCATTACGCCAGGAAGAAATTGCAAGGTAAGTTGAAGGCATTTTTGTGATCATGCGCTGCGAAGATATAAAGGACCGCGTCGGCGCCTGGATGGACGGCGAGTTGAGCCCCGCCTGCGCGGAGGAAGTTCGCGTCCATCTGGAGAGCTGTACGGCGTGCTGCGAGGAGCGGCGGCAATTGGAGAAGTTGCAGGTTTCGTTAAAAGCGGTCTTGGTCGCCGGACCGTCCAGCGTCTCATTGGAGCGTTTTTGGCCCGGCGTGGAGCAGCGTATCAACCGGAAGCCGGTCTGGCACGAAGATTTCTTCGGGTGGGTCCGCGACCTATTGACGCCGCCTCAACTGGCGTGGGCTGTTCCCGCAGTCATTGTCCTGCTACTATTAGGCGCATTCTCCTTCGAACTGTTTTGGCCGGGCACGCGTCTGTCGGGCCAGCGAAACAACTTTGCGAGTGTTGAATCCATCGATGCCTTTGGGCGGAACGTAGCGGTGCTGCGCGAAAACGAAACCAAAACGACCATTATTTGGTTATACCAAAATCAAGAAGGTGAAAATGAGTCTACTGGGGAAAAGACTGAGGCGAGTCCTTCTTTTTAGCATCTTGTGCTGCTCCGTTTCGGCGCTGGGCGGCGCCGCCGAGATTACCGCCCAAATAGTTCAGGTCAAAATCGGTGCGATCCTGGCCAGCAACCAAAGCGATGAGTTCGATGCGCGGTTGGCGCCTCTGGAAAAGCAGCTCAAGCTCATGAAGTACCGCTCGTACCGGCTGTTAAAAGAAGAGAGCCAAAAGGTCCAGAGAAAGGGCAACGCCACCTTTGACATACCTGGAGGGCGGTCGCTGGTCGTCACGCCACAGGACTCAAGGACCAAGCAACTCGCGCTAAGGGTTCATTTGCAGGAGGGTGGGAAGCCGTTGCTCGATACCACGGTGCGGCTTAACAGCGGGAACAATATCTTGCTCGGCGGGCCGCCCCATGAAGGCGGAGCCTTGGTTATTTCAATCTCCGCAACCGCTCAGTAGATCCGCCTCTTCGACTACGTTTTTCTCGATCGGCTCGACCGTCACGTCTTTATACTAAATCCGTTAGATAGAGAACTTGAGCCTTCCCACCGCCATCCGGTCGCGCCATCCCACCCACAGGTTCGTGCTGAGATATTTGTCGCCGAAGTCGGGGAAAACCGTAACGATCGTTCCGGATCGTATCCGTCGCGCCAGTTTGATCGCCGCAAACAACGCGGCGCCGGACGATTGACCGACCACTACGCCTTCCTCCTGGCTCAGGCGATAGACCATGGCGTAGGCGTCGTCGGTGGAGACGGGGGTCTTTTCATCCAGTTCTTCTTCGTGATAAATTCCCGGCACGATGGAACTCGCCATATGCTTGAGCCCTTCGAGGCCATGTAAAGCATCATCGGGTTCGACCGCTACGATTTTGATCGCCGGATTCATCTCCTTCAGATACCGTCCCGTGCCCATGATGGTGCCGCCGGTGCCGATACCGGCGACAAAATGGGTTACGGATCGATTCGTTTGGCGATAGATCTCAGGCCCTGTGGCTTCGTAGTGGGCCTGCGGGTTCATCGGATTGAAGTACTGGTCCGGCTTGAAATATTTTTCCGGTTCTTCCGCGAGGATCTTGCGGCATAGAACGATGGCCCCGTCGGACCCTTCCATGGGGTCGCTATAGATGACTTTTGCGCCGTAGGCGTGAATGATCTGTTTTCGCTCCGCGCTCACGTTGGCCGGCAACACAAGCTCGACAGGATAGCCCAGCACACATCCGATCATGGCCAGCGCGATGCCGGTGTTGCCGGACGTGGAGTCGAGAATGGTTTTACCCGGGCGCAATTTTCCCGTCCGAATGCCTTCGCGTACCATCCATAAAGCGGGGCGATCCTTGACCGATCCTCCTGGATTGAACCCCTCCAGCTTGGCGAAGATGCGCACCCGCGAAGGAATATCTTCCGTAATCCGCTGGATTTCCAGCAGCGGCGTGTCGCCGATCAGGTCGAGAACCGATTCGACTTTTTTCGGTTCGTTCTCCACGGACGGCACCAGGCGCAGGTTGGTTTTGGCGGTTGTCATGACCGGCCCGCGTTGCCTCTCAACGTCCACCGGCGATGGCCGGAACGATGGAAATGCTGTCGCCTTCCTTCAAACCGGTTTCGAGGTTTTGCAGGAAACGAATGTCGTCGCCGTTGACGTAGACGTTGACGAAGCGGCGGACCTTGCCGGTCTCGTCGCAGATTCTCTCCTTGATGCCGGGAAAACTTTTTTCCAGGTCCTCCACGATCGCTTTGACGTTATTGCCCTGCGCTGAAACCTCATCGGCCCCCTGCGTGAATTTACGCAGCGGGGTGGGTACTCGAACTTTTACGGCCATTGGGTGTCCTCCTTAGGAATACGAAACGTTGTTTACGTTGTGACTTAGTCTAAAATAATCCTTCCTCCAGGGCCATGCAAGGCGGCGGTGGGGGGAGACCAACCATCGAGCCCTTGGGCTTGGATCATTCCTAGCCAGCGTGGCCTTTATCGTGTAATTCCTCCATGTCGTTCAAAGTTCAATGTTCAATGTGTGGGGAGGGGACCTTGAACCTTGAACCTTGAACGAGGCAAATCGCGGCTCACACCTCAGCCAAAAGTGTTTCGTCACGCTTCCTCGTTGCGTAAATACTCCGGCTTAGCTGTCCACCGCTCTGGCGCGCGCGGGCTGATCCAGTTGGTGAAACAGCTCGTCGAAATTTTTCAAAGTCGCGTTGATGGTATACGGCTGTTCGACGCTGTGCGCGACGGTTTCGAGTGTTTTATACCCGTTGCCGGTGATGCTGATGACGACGGACTCGTTCTTGGGAATTCTGCCGCTCTCGATCAGCTTTTTCGCCACCGCGACTTCCGTGCCGCCCGCCGGTTCGGTAAAGATGCCCTCGGTACGGGCAAGCAGCTTGATGCCGTCGATGATTTCCTCATCGGTCGCACTCTCGCCCCAGCCGCCCGATTCGCGCACCGCTTGAATGACGTAGTAGCCGTCCGCCGGATTGCCGATGGCGATGGAGCTCGCGATCGTATCTGGCTTAACCGGGCTGATGATGTCGGTGCCTTTCTTGAGTGCGTTGATGATCGGCGCGCAGCCTGAAGCTTGCGCCGAATAAATCTTGCAGCCGGTGTTTTCCACCAGGCCGACGTCAACGAGCTCTTTGAACCCCTTGGCGAGCTTCGGCAAGATCGTTCCACCGGCGCTGGCGACGACGATATGTTTAGGCAGCTTCCAGCCGAGTTGCTCGGCGACTTCG
>JAUYJC010000587.1 GCA_030688735.1 Deltaproteobacteria bacterium | reverse complement strand
ATCGTCGCCGGCATTCCGGGAAGTCCGATGCCGATGAGCGATTGGGCGTGGGGCGACGACGCCTGGCATCTGGTCAACTACGTGCGCTCGCTTTCCAGCGACACCCAGCGCGAGCGCGTGGAGATGAAAAAGTTCGCCATCCAAGCGGCGCGCGTTAAATTCCTTCCGGATCATCCTGATTCCGGCGTATGGCGCTTTGCCGCACCGGTCAACCTTCATCTCATGCCGCTTTGGTGGCGCACCAACCGCCCCGAGGAAGTGACCGTCCGGGCGGTTCATGACGGCAAAGAACTGGCCATCCTGATGGTTTGGCACGACGATACCAATGACCACACCGCGATCCGGCCGCAGGATTTTCGCGATGCTGCTGCAATTGAGCTTGCGTTGACGCCGAACCCACCGTTTTTCGCCATGGGGGCGAAGGGTCAACCCGTAAATATCTGGATGTGGAAATCCGAGCGACAGGCCGACATGGAGCCGGCGTTCCAAGAGTTGGATAAGATCTATCCCAACATCGGCATCGATTCCTATCCCAATCTAACGCGCTCGCCGTTGGAGCAGCCGTTTCGTAGCGCCCTCACTCTCGAGTCCGATAAGACATTTGTCACGGGTTGGGGCGCGGGAAACATTGTTTCCGACCCGCAACGAAAGAGCCCCGCGGAAGATCTGACGGCGCAAGGCTTTGGCACCCTGACGGCCCGTCCTCGGGTCGACCAAAGAGTCGATGCCAAAGGGGTCTATGGCGAAGGGTCCTACCGCGTCATGTTTCGCCGGACTTTAGCGCCGACCGGCAAGGGTACGGCAGCGTTACAGCCGGGGAGCAGCGTCCCGATCGGGTTTGCGGTTTGGAATGGCAGCGCCGGCGATCGCGATGGGAAAAAATCGGTGACGATCTGGCAGGAATTGAAAATTGCGAAGTAACAGCTGGTCAATGTTCAAGTCGGTCATTGAACTTTGAACATTGAACCTTGAACACTACTACGAGGAGACGCGAACATGGGTGATGAAAACGGACGAGATATGCTGAATGTGAGTCGCCGCGACTTTCTTAAATGGCTCGGCGTCGGCAGCGGCACGGCGGCGCTGACGGCCGGCCTTCCCTTCAATCTCCTCGCGGCGGCAAGCCCCGGTGAAAACCCACTCACTGGCTCGATCGATCGGAACTGGGAAAAAATTTATCGGGACCAATATAAGTACGACAGAGCTTTTGACTGGGTCTGCTCGCCCAACGATACCCACGCCTGCCGGGTGCGCGCCTACGTGCGCAACGGCATCGTCACGCGTCTCGGCGCCACGTACGACTATCAAAACTACGCCGACCTGTACGGCAACAAGGCGACGGCCAACTGGAACCCACGCCAGTGCGCCAAAGGCTACACTTTTCATCGCCTCATCTACGGTCCCTACCGTCTGCGCCATCCGATCGTGCGCAAAGGATGGAAGGCGTGGGCCGATGCCGGCTTTCCGGAACTGACGCCAGAGAACAAGACCCGGTTCATGTTCGACAGCCGTGGCCAGGATGAGTTCGTGCAAATTTCCTGGCAGGACGCGTTTGACAATATCGCCAAAGCCTTGGTGGCGATCTCCACCCGTTACAGCGGCGAGGCAGGAAAAAAACTTCTGCTCGCCCAAGGCTACCAGCCCGAGATGGTCGAAGAGATGGGCAGTGCCGGCACCCGAACGGTCAAGATGCGCGGCGGCATGGGACTGCTCGGCGTCATCGGCAAATACGGCATGTACCGCCTCAACAATTCCCTCGCGCTGCTCGACGCGAAAATCCGCGGGGTCGGCCCGGATAAAGCTCGCGCCGGGCGCAATTTCTCGAACTACACATGGCACGGCGACCAGGCGCCGGGACACCCCTGGGTCCACGGCCTGCAGGCGTCCGATTGTGATTTTAACGACCTGCGCTTTTCCAAGCTCATCATCATGGACGGCAAAAATCTGGTCGAGAACAAGCTCACCGATTCGCACTGGTTCATCGAATGCATGGAGCGGGGCGGCAAGATCGTGGTCATCGCGCCGGAGTACGGCCCGCCCTCGACCAAAGCGGATTACTGGATTCCGATTCGTCCGACAACCGACGCCGCGCTATGGCTCGGCATCACCAAGCTGATGATCGATAAAAAGTGGTACGACGAGGCTTTCGTCAAACGCTTCACGGACTTTCCGTTGCTCGTGCGCACGGATAATTTGAAACGGCTGCGCGCCCATGAAGTTCTCGCGAATTACAAATCCGCCCTCGCCGCCGACGGACCGTCGATGAAGATCCAGGGATTGACCCGGGAGCAGCATGCCCAGCTCGGCGACTTTGTGATCTGGGATACGAAGAAAAACGGCCCCGTCGCCGTTACCCGCGACGATGTGGGCGACGCCCTGACGAAAAAGGGCTTGGACCCGGCGCTCACCGGTACGCACAAGATCAAGCTCGTTGACGGCAAGGAAGTCGAAGTCGCCACGCTGTGGACGCTCTATCAAACGCACTTGAAAGATTACGACCTCGATACCGTCGCGGATATCACCAGCGCGCCAAAGGCGATGATCGAGCAACTCGCGCAGGATATCGCGACGATGAAGCCGGTGGCGATCCACCAGGGCGAAGGGATCAACCACTGGTTCCATGCCACGGAGATGAACCGTGCGGCTTACTTGCCGCTGATGCTCACCGGCAACATCGGCCAACCCGGCGCCGGCTGCCACACCTGGGCGGGAAATTACAAGGCCGCGCTCTTCCAGGGTTCCGCTTGGTCGGGCCCGGGCTTCAAGGGGTGGGTCGCGGAAGATCCGTTCGAGATCAATCTCAATCCCAACGCCCCTGGCAAGGAAATCCACGCGCACGCCTATACCAAGGACGAAGAGCCCGCGTACTGGAACCACGGCGATCTGGCGCTCATCGTCAACACGCCGAAGTTCGGCCGCAAAAACTTTACCGGCAAAACCCACATGCCGACGCCCACCAAGGCCCTGATCTTCAATAACGTCAACCTCATCAACAATGCCAAGTGGGCCTACGGCATGATCAAAAACGTGAACCCAAACGTCGAGATGATCGTCTCGATGGATATTCAGATGACCGCTTCCATCGAGTATGCCGATCTGGCGTTGCCGGCCAACTCATGGCTCGAGTTCGAAGGACTGGAAATCACCGCCAGTTGCTCCAATCCCTTCCTGCAAATCTGGAAAGGGGGAATTCCGCCGGTCTTCGACAGCAAGGATGACCTCGACATCCTCGCCGGCATCGCCAATGCTCTCGCGAAAGCCACCGGCGACAAACGCTTCAGCGATTGTTTCGCCTTTGCCGCGCCGGACAAACGAGGCATTTACATCCAGCGCCTGCTCGACACCTGCACGACGACGGCGGGATATAAACTCGCTGACATCATGGCCGGCAAATACGGCCCTCCGGGCGGCTGTCTGCTGAACTTCCGCACCTATCCACGCATCCCCTTCTACGAGCAAGTGCACGACAGCGAGCCGTTCCACACCGACACGGGGCGCATGCACGCCTATGCCGACGTGCCCGAAGCGATCGAGTACGGCGAAAATTTCATCGTCCACCGAGAAGGGCCGGAAGCGACGCCTTACCTGCCCAACGTCATTGTCAGCTCCAACCCGCTGGTGCGCCCCGAGGACTACGGCATCCCCGACAACGCCGAGCACTGGGACGATCGCACCATCCGCAACATCAAAATGCCGTGGAGCAAGGTGAAGCAGACCAAGAACTTTCTTTGGGAAAAGGGATTCCAATTTTACTGTTTGACGCCGAAAACCCGCCACCGGGTGCACTCGAGCTGGTCCAACGTGGATTGGCACATGCTTTACGACTCGAACTTCGGCGACCCTTACCGGCTGGACAAGAGAGCGCCCAGCATTGGCGAGCACCAACTCCATATTAACCCTCAGGCGGCGCGCGATCTGAGTATCAATGACGGCGACTACGTTTATGTCGACGCCAACCCCGCCGATCGGCCGTACCTTGGCGCCAAACCCGACGATCCTTTCTATCGCGTGTCGCGCTGCATGCTGCGGGTCAAATACAACCACGCCTATCCGTACAACATCGTGATGATGAAGCACGCGCCGTTCATCGCCACGGAAAAAAGCGTGAAAGCGCACGAGACCCGCCCCGATGGACGCGCTCTGTCGGCGAACACCGGTTACCAGGCCAACCTGCGCTACGGCTCGCAGCAGTCGGTGACGCGGAATTGGCATATGCCGATGCACCAAACCGATACGCTTTTCCACAAAGCCAAGGTCTTCATGAGCTTCATCTTCGGCGGCGAAGCCGACAACCACGCGGTCAACACGGTTCCGAAAGAAACCCTCGTGCGCGTCACCAAGGCCGAAGACGGCGGCATGGGCGGCAAGGGAATCTGGCAACCGGCGACGACGGGCTTCACGCCGGATAACGAAAGCGATTTGATGAAGCGTTATCTGGCGGGAGATTTGACGAAAGTAAAAACATAAATGAACCCGTTCAAGATGTTCAAACCGTTCAATCGCTTCGCTCCGTTCAAGCCGTTTCGGAGGTTTCAATCATTCGAACCTCCGGTTCCTTTCCTCCCCCGCGCCCGCGGGGGAGGACCAAGGTGGGGGTTGAACGGCTTGAACGTTTGGAACGATTTGAACCTGAGATAAGGGAGAAGAGAGATGCCATTTCAAGATCCCGATCCCACCGATCCGAACATGCTCGTCGGTGTGATGCTTCCGGCGGATGCCGAAGCCACTCGCGACATGGCCTACGTGTTCGCCGAAGAATTCGCGCGCCTAGGCTACGACCGGAGCCGGCTCCTCGGGCTGTTCAAGACTCCCTTCTACGGCGGCGCCCATGGCGCTTATCAACATCTGGGTGAAACGGAGATTCTGTTGATCATCGACGAGTGCCTGAACGCCTGGGGACAGGCTCAATTTTCGATTTTAGATTTTGGAGTTTCGATTGAAGAGAGGGACTCTGAAATTTCCGATCCGGAATCCAAAATCGGCAAGGACGGGGTCAGGAGCCTTTCCGGAAGGGCTCCTGACCCCTTGTTGAACGTGAGAAAAGAGGAGAGCGACGATGAGTAAGGTTCACAACTGGCAGATCGGCCGGGAGATGAATTATCCCTACGCCCAAGCGTTCCCGCGCCGGCAATTCGCCTTTGTTTTCAACATCAACCGCTGCATCGCCTGCCAGAGCTGCACCATGGCGTGCAAATCCACCTGGACTTTCAGCAAGGGCCAGGAGCAGATGTGGTGGGCCAACGTCGAGACCAAGCCCTATGGCGGCTACCCGCAGTTCTGGGACGCCAAGATTCTCGACCTTTTGGAGAAAGCCAACCCGGGCAATCAGGCATGGTCCAGCAAACCGTCGAACGACAAGAAAAAACCCTACGGCCTGTTCGACGGCAAAACCATTTTCGAAGCGCAGAACATGCTGACCCCGGACAGCGCCCGGGTGCTCGGCTACCTGCCGACGGACGAAGAGTGGAACTCGCCGAATATTTACGAAGACAATCCGGTCGGCAAAAAAGGCGTGCGCAACGAGATCGACAAAGAAGGAACCTCGTTGCCGGTGCACAAGACTTGGTTTTTCTACCTCGCGCGCATCTGCAACCATTGCAGCTACCCGGCCTGCCTCGCCGCCTGCCCGCGCAAGGCGATTTACAAGCGGCCCGAGGACGGTATCGTTCTGATCGACCAGAAAGAGTGCCGCGGTTATCGGAAATGCGTCGAAGCCTGCCCCTACAAAAAGAGCATGTATCGGGGCAACACTCGCGTTTCGGAAAAATGCGTCGCCTGCTATCCGCGCGTCGAAGGCAAGGACCCGGAGAGCGGCGGGCAGCCGATGGAGACCCGCTGCATGGCCGCCTGCATCGGCCAGATCCGCATGCAAGGTTTGGTTAAGATGAACAACGACGGCACCTGGGCCGAGGACCGTTATAACCCGCTTTACTACATGGTCCATGTCGCCAAAGTGGCCTTGCCGCTTTACCCCCAGTTCGGCACCGAGCCCAACGGCTACTACATTCCGCCGCGCTGGGTGCCGCGGGATTACCTGCACCAGATGTTCGGTCCGGGCGTCGACGACGCCATCGAGCGCTATGCGAACCCGGATCGCGAATTGCTCGCGGTCTTGCAACTATTCCGCCGCTCCAACCGGATCATTTTCCGCTATGAGGTCAAGGAAGGACCGAAGGTTTACGAGGCGACGCTGCGCGGCCGCAAAGTGACCGTGTACAACGACACCGTGATCGCCTACGGCCAGAACGGTAAAGAAATCTTCCGCACGCAGGTGGAAGAACCCCTGCATGTGCGGCCGAATAAACATGCGAACTCAATATGATTGAACTCAGAGTCGATGATCGAGGATGGAGGATCGAGGATAGCGAATTGCCATCTTCCATCTTCGATCCTCGATCCTCGAAGTTTCAATGTGCGCAGGAGAACTAAATGGATGTTCCAGCCACCACGATTGATGAGACAAATGATGCGATCGACCTCGCCCTCGCGCGCGCCACCTTATACACCGCGTTGGCGCTGGGGTTCCGCCCGCCGACAAAAGAAATCACCGCGCGTCTCGGCTCGAATGACGCAGTGGCAACTCTGGCAAGGGCGGCGGTTCTCCTCGACCCCACTCGCGAATTCGGTCTCGCGGCGGCCTCTTCACTCCTCACTACTCACTACTCACTCCTCACTCTTGCCGAAGCGCATCGCGCACTGTTCGGCCACACCGCGGGCGGCGCCGTCCCGCCCTACGAAACCGAGTATGGCAACGAAGCGTTATTTCAACAACCTCAAGAGCTGGGCGACTTGATGGGTTTCTACCAGGCCTTTGGACTGGCGGTAAAGTCCGGCGAGCACGAGCGTCCTGATCACATAAGCTGCGAGTGCGAATTTCTCTCTTTCCTCGCCATGAAAGAAGCCTATGCGCTGGAGCATAGCGAAGGAGAGATGCTGGAGGAAACGCGCAAGGCGCAAAAATTATTTCTCAAAGACCATCTCGGCCGTTTTCTCCCTACGTTCGTGCAGAAACTCGGCGGCGAAAAGGCTTCCGGTTTTTACGCCGCGCTTGCCGGGCTCGGCCTTCGCTTCGTTACCCAAGAGAGCGCCCGGTTCAAGGTGACGCTCGGCGGGGCCAATATGGTGCTGCGGCCGGCCGATGACGACCGCGTGCCGATGGCCTGCGGCAGCGGCACGGAATGCGCGGCCATGCCCGGCGCGTGTACGCCGGAGGGAGACGATTCCGTATGAACCCGACTTTGGCCGTCCGCTACGATCCGCGTTTGATCGAAGAAGCGGTCTTTCATGCCCGGCGCCATGGGCATGTGGTAAAAGGACTCGATGCGCAACGCAACCGAATTTACCAAGTGTCCGACCCGGACGATCGAGAAAGGCAGTTCCATGAGCTGCATGACTCCTGGTTCGTTCGGCTTGGCTTGAACCAAACCATCGAAGAAGCCCTGCGAGAACAACCGATCATCGCGGCGAAAGTCGACAGCTGTTTCATCGTTTGCGCCGCCGAATCCAACGCACAAGGGGCCGAGCTTTTCGTCGCCGAAGAGGAACGACCGGAAAACCCAGGCCGCCGGACGCTGCGGGTTCTTCTTACGCCTGAATCGTTGTTGAACTCGACTTCGCTTAGGACCTTCTTGCGCCGCGAACTGTTTCACATCGCGGACATGCTCGACGCAGATTTCGCCTATGAACCGGCGCTGCCGAAAGCGGAAGGCGGTCCGACCTACGACACTCTCGTCACCAACCGCTATCGTGTGTTATGGGACATAACGATCCATGGCCGAATGACGCGCCGTGGCTGGTTGCCGGAATCCGATCGCGCGGAGCAGCTCGCATATTTTCGCCAGGCCTTTCCAATGCTGAAGGATAACGCAGAAGAATCGTTTAACCGATTCTTCGACAGCGATCGACCGACCCACCCGGAGCTAACCGCTTTTGCCTTCGATCCGAGAAACGCTGGGGGTGGCGCCGGTGATCCATGCGCCCCCGGCACCCACTGCCCGCTCTGTAAATTCCCGACCCATTCTTTCGAACCCCACGCGGACCAGCTCGGCGAAGACGTGCTCGCGGCGATAAAGGATGATTTCGAAAACTGGATGCCGTCCATGGGACTTTGCGCGCAATGCGCCGATCTCTACCGGGCGAGCCGGCTTTCGCTGGCGGCGTTGAAACTCCTGCCCGGTTGGTCTCCAAGCCCGAGGCCGGAGCCAACCGATGGCCGCCATGCAAGCAAGAGTGCCGCCGCTGGAGGAAAGTAGCCATGCGCAGTTTGGAAGAACTGCTGAATGAATCCTCTGCCAGCCACGGTCATCGCTGCGCGGGACAGGTACTCGGCGTGCGCCTGGCCATGGCCGGATGCCGCGAGGTCGGCATCGACGAACCCAAAGGATGCAAAAAGCTCGTGGTGCTCGTGGAGATCGATCGCTGCGCGACCGATGCCATTCAGGCCGTCACCGGTTGTTCGCTGGGTAAGCGCACCTTGAAATTCCTCGACTACGGCAAGATGGCGGCGACGTTTGTCAACACCGAGACGCAACGTGCCGTCCGGGTTTTGGCGAAAGACGATGCCAGAGAGCTGGCCCGGCTCTATGCTCCCGGCGCCGCTACCCCTGGCGAAGCGCAAAAGCAGGCCTATGCCGCGATACCGGAAGAACTGCTTTTTTCGATTCAGCCCGCGAGGATCAACATCGCGGAGGAAAACATGCCGGGCTTTCGCGGCGTCAGGGTGAACTGCGCATCGTGCCGTGAAGGAATTAATCTCCGTCGGGAGGTTCGCGTGGACGGGCGCATTCTATGCATACCTTGCGCGCAGCGAAGCTTGGGCTCCAACGGAGCGAGCGGCGACCGTCCGAAGGTGATTCTTATCGTAGGCTACAAAAAAGTCGGCAAGACGACCTTGATCGAAAGACTCGTTCCCGAGCTTTCCAACCGCGGCTACAGAGTCGGCACCGTCAAGCATCACCATTCCGAGTTCCCGGTCGTCGTGGACTCAGTGGGCACCGATACCTGGCGCCACCGTCGGGCGGGAGCGAGCGGCGTTGCACTGGTCACTCCCACCGATTTCGCGCTGTTCCGTGACACACCGGGCGGAGCATCGCTAGAAGAAGTCGTGGCGGCCTTGCACGGAACCGATATCGTCCTCGCCGAGGGCTTTCACCAGGCGCCCGGTCTCAAGATCGAGGTTCTGTCGGTCGGAAGCGCCCAACGCCGCTGCGCAGGGGACCCTCAACTGCTTGCCACGGTGGGACCCGCAACCGGTGACGCATCGGTTGCGAGCTTTGAACCCGACGCCATCAAGCCGTTGGCCGATCTCATAGAGCGGGAAGTCTTAGGGAAGCCTGGGTTCCCTGGCGTTACGAAAAACTCTAAGTTCGAGATCCCCTCGGTCTCGCAGTTGCCGGTTGGTCACCCCTGAAAGCGCCGACGATCGCCGTCGCCTAGGATACTTTCGGCAAACGCTCGGTCGGCATCATCTATGGGTGAGTTTTTGTTTTTCATCAAAGCTGAAAGCAATCTTTCTTCACCCGGAGAAAGCTTTGCAGTGAAGGTCTCAACTTGCGCAATGTTTGTTGACCCATTGACGCCAACCACAAGTTAAAATCGCCGGGGACTTCAGTAAAATCAGACGTAGAGTCTCTCCCCAGATCCAGTCCTGTGAGCTCCTTAAACTTCGGGCTCGATGCTGGCACTCTTCAGCCCAACCATCGTAGCCGTTGCTTTTGTGTTTTCCGGATCCGCGGAGGTGTTCTTTGACTTCTAACCCGCAAGGAAAGCAGCGACCTCGATCCGATCGAAAGGTTGCGGTATGAATAAGTCATAAGGTTACAGGGTTCAAACGGCAGGAAAAGGCGTACCGTTCGCGGCGAAACAGCAAGGGACGTGCCATCCCATAATAAAAAAACAGGGGGAGTGGAACCAATGTGACCAACGCCAAGAATTAAGAAAATTTTTCTCTCTTCTTCCTAGTTTTGCGAAGCTCCTTATCTAAGCGACCCCTGTTCCAAGGCAAAATATCGATAATTTTTCATGGCATATATATTGCGTTTCACATGACAAATTGAAAAACGACCGATCATCGGTTTGGTGCTATTTCTCGAGAGTCGGAGTGCATGCTCTCGAAACGCCTGATTTTGACACCTTGAGTCTGGACATCAGTTTCCAATCCATTTCGAAAATCAACGGAGTGAAAATAATATGATCGTAGATCATAACATTGTCTCGGATTACCAATATAAAGAACTTCTGGTCGAAAAACGGCCGCTGAAGGATTCCGACGGTCGCCCGGTCGAGGGCCTGCACAACTACTGGATTATTTTTAACAACCCAAAACAGTTCAACTCCTATACCACACCCATGATTAAGGAAACCATCCTCGCCTTCCGCCAAGCGTCGATGGACCGCGCCTGTGTAGCGGTGGTGTTCACGGCGGTGGGCGATAAGGCCTTCTGCGCGGGCGGCAACACCAAAGAATACGCCGAGTATTACGCGGGGAACCCCCAGGAATATAAACAATACATGCGCCTGTTCAACGACATGGTCACTCACATTCTGATTTGCGACAAACCGGTGATCAACCGCTGCAACGGCATACGCATCGCCGGCGGCCAGGAAATCGGCACTGCTTGCGATTTTACGATCGCGGCGGATACCGCGCGGTTCGGCCAAGCCGGCCCCAGGCACGGTTCCGCGCCCGATGGCGGCGCCACCGATTTTCTGCCTTTGTTTGTTGGCATCAACCGTGCCATTGAGTCGTGCGTGCTCTGCGAACCCTGGTCGGCCCAGC
Source organism: Deltaproteobacteria bacterium (assembly GCA_030688735.1). GTDB lineage: Bacteria > Desulfobacterota > Binatia > UBA9968 > UBA9968 > JACPFE01. The sequence goes on along the minus strand of JAUYJC010000587.1, from coordinate 12,268 downwards.
AAGCCGTGCGCATCGGATTGGTCAATAAGATCGTCCCGGTGTTCAAGAAGAAAGATGGCACTTTCATCCGCAACCCTTTTGTCTACGAGGAAGAGGCGGATGAATGGGGCAACCCCAAGTACGGAAGGTTCAAGACTGGAGCGGACAGGAAAGCCGCAGGCGAGATTGCTGCCGGGTGTGAAACAGACTTGAGCCTCTTGGACCAGGAGGTGGAGCGTCTCTGTTACTCACTGGCCATGCTCATGCCCGACTGCGTTTCCAAAACCCTGGAATCCCTGCGCAAGCAGAAACTTGCACATTGGCAGCGTAACTGCGAGACCAACCGTTCCTGGCTCGCCTTGAACATGATGACCGAGGCCAAGGCAGGCTTCAGGGCCTTCAACGAAGGGCCCAAAGACAATCGTAATGTGGACTACATCAAACTGCGCCGCGCGCTGGCCAAGGCCACGCCGTGGACAGAAGAACTGATCGAAAGCGTTTTACCTAAGGATTCGTCAAAGTGACCTACTCCTTGATCAAGACAAATGAGCTTTATAACGGCCAGGTAACGGAAATCCTGCTTGGGCCCGCCCCCGGCAATATCCTCAGCGCCCAGATGATGGACGAACTCTCAGCCGAGATGGCAAAGGTCGCGGGGGCGCCGCACAATAAGCTCCTGATCTTTACCGGGACGGGCAAGCATTTTTCCTTTGGCGCTAGCGTCGAAGAACATACCTCCGACAAAGTCGGGGCAATGCTGCCCAAGTTCCATCAATTGATCGGCACGCTCCTGGAATTCCCAGTGCCTGCGTTGGCCAAAGTGCGCGGAGTTTGCCTCGGTGGGGCGTTCGAGCTGGCGCTGGCGTGTCCGCTTTTGTTCTGTGAAGAAGGGGCTGCGCTGGGCGTGCCTGAAATTCAGCTCGGTGTTTTTCCGCCTGCGGCCAGCATCCTTCTACCGCTTAAGACAGGATTCGCCCTGGCCGCGCAGATGACTCTCACCGGCGAGAAATTCGCGGCAACGGAACTCAGACGCCTGGGACTGGTCAACGAGGTGGCCGCAGCCGGCCAACTGGACGAGGCCGTGCAGGCGTTCGTCGAGAAGCAGGTCCTCCCCAAGAGCGCGGTGGCCCTGCGTTTGGCCAACCAGGCGACACAGGCCAGCCTGGTCAAGCACTTCCGTGAGCACATCCAGGAAGTCGAGCGGCTTTACCTGGATCGTTTAATGTCCACGGCGGACGCAGTTGAGGGCATCCAGGCCTTCCTGGAAAAGCGGCCGCCCAAATGGAAGGACGAATAGGACGCGCTGGAGACCTGCCAGAACCAAACCGAGCGAACCGCTTCACTCGGGGAAAAGGTTTGGAAGAAATCCTGCGCAAATCCTCGAGTCTAATAATTCAACCTGGAAACATGTAAGTGGTATACAAAATTATTAACCAAGAAACGGAGGCGTAACCGTGGATCTGGGACTCAAAGGAAAAGGAGCAATTGTCACCGGCGGCAGTTTGGGCATCGGCGCCGCCATCGCCATCGAGTTGGGGCGTGAGGGTGTGAATGTAGCCGTGAACTATCGGCGCCACGACACCGAAGCCAAGCAGGTGGTGACGGAGATCGAGAAGCTGGGGTCAAAAGGTTTGGCCGTCAAAGCCGATGTCTCCAGTTACAACGACGCCATCAAGATGGTCCAGCAAGTACAGGAACAGTTTGGCCGCCTGGATATCCTTGTCTGCAACGCGGGGATCACCTGGGACGGAGTGATCTGGAAGATGTCCGAGGAGCAGTGGGATACGGTCATCGGGGTCAATCTCAAGGGTTATTTCAACTATAACAAGGCCGTCTCGGTCGTTTTCAAAGATCAAAAGTATGGCAAGATCGTCAACGTCTCGTCGATCAATGGATTGCGGGGAAAATTCGCCCAAGCCAATTACTCCGCCTCCAAGGGCGGGGAAATCGCCATGTCTAAATCTTTGGCCCGGGACCTGGGGGCGTTCAACGTCAACGTGAACGTGGTCGCTCCGGGCATGGTCCTCACCGATATGATGGACAACCTCGCGCCGGAATTCAAAAACAAGGCGCTGGCCGAAACTGTCGTGGGTCGCTTTGCCACGCCTCAGGATTGTGCGCATCTGGTATCCTTCTTGTGCTCGGATCTATCCCGCCATATCACGGGAGAGGTCATCAAGATCGATGGCGGACAATACATTTGAAGTTGTCATCTCGTAGTCTATGTTGCATTAGGCCAACCGTTCGCGAGATGGCTGTTGGTTTATCAAGTGAAAGGAGAAATACATGAGTAGAGTCGGAGTTATCGGGGCGGGGCACGGGGTTTTTGGCCGGCGCAGCGACGCCACTGTGCAGGAGCTAGCCTTCGAGGCTTTCCGCTTAGCGATCAAGGATGCAGGAATCAGCCGTGACGATTTGGATGCCACAGTCGTTGCCGCAGTCCCGGAGTACCACAAGCAGCGCTCGGTTGCGGGTGTGGTTCAGGAATATCTCAACCTCAATCCCAAACCCACCTGGCTGACTGAAGTGGCCTGCGCCTCGGGGAGTGCCGCCATCCGTACGGCTTGGATGGCGATCAAGTCGGGGTTGCATCAAGTCGTGGCCGTCATCGGCTGCCAGAAGATGACGGAACTTTCCACGCCTGAAATTCTGGCCCTGATGGGTCGTGTCGGTGAGGTGCAATGGGAATCGATCTTTGGCAGCACGTTTCCCGGTTACTATGCGATGTTCGCCACCGCCCACATGCACGAGTTCGGCACCACCCACGAGCAGATGATGCAGGTGGCAGTCAAAAACCATTTTTACGGCTCCAAGAACCCTAACGCTCTTTTTCGAAAAGAGATCCAGTTGGACAAAGCGATGGCCTCTGACGCGGTGGCGTCGCCCTTCTGCGTCTATGACTGCTGCGCCAACGCGGATGGAGCTGCGTGCCTGATATTGGCCGAGGAGAGCCGGGCCAAGTCCCTGAGCAAAAACGTGGTCTGGTTAGACGGCGTGGGCTGCGCGACGGCAAGTATGTCCGTGTTGCGCCGGCCCAATCTAGTGGGCCTGCCTTCGGCCGTAGAAGCCGGACAACAAGCTTTCCGCATGGCCAAGGTCACGGCTAAAGACGTGAAAGTCGCCGAGGTTCACGACTGTTTCACCATTGCTGAAATTATGGCCTATGAAGACCTCGGATTCTGCAAAAAAGGCCAAGGCGGTAAGTTCATCGAAGAGAAACGCTCTTATATCGGCGGCGATGTAGCCGTTAACGTGGACGGTGGCCTCAAAGCTAAAGGCCATCCAATCGGGGCCACGGGGGTTTCCATGGCTTATGAAATCGTCAAGCAGCTCCGTGAGGAGTCCGGAGAGCGCCAAGTCCCCAATGCGGACATCGGCCTCACGCACAACGTGGGCGGCATCGGCCAGTACACCTTTGTCCATCTTTTCAGGAGGGATTGATTTATGTTCAGTTGGTTTGGAAAAGTCAGTTTTGTGTCCTACACCAAGGTTTCGGATTTTGCCGTGCACCTCAAGGACGGCCGCATGATGGGCTCGGTCTGCAAAGATTGCGGCTCCACCACTTTTCCGCCGCGCGCCGATTGCTCACAGTGCATGTCCGGAAACTTCGAATTCAAGGAATACAGCGGCAAGGGCAAGGTCTTCACTCACACCACTATCGCGGCGGCGCCGACGGGCTTTGAAGACGTTGCCCCATACACTATAGTAGTCGTGGAGTTGGACGAGGGGGGAAGACTCATGGCGTGGGCGGGCGATACGGTCCCGGCAAAAGAGCTGAAGATTGGAATCCCCGTCCAGGTGGTGCCCCGGATTTTCGAGGACAGTGCCGAGATCAAGCTCTACTACACCGTCGAAAAACCGGGCGCGACATGGAAGAAAGCGCCGGCACCGCATCTGGGTTAGACGCTCTCTTTTTCTCCTTGCCCGTGAGACGTTATAACAGTAACGGGCCATTGGACGGATTAAGAAGGAGGAAACTTATTTGGTCCAGGCCGAATTCACTCGAATCCTTGCCGAGCCACTGGAATTAAGTCGCCAGTGGTCCCGGCAAGGGCGCAAGGTCATCGGCTGCCTGGACAGCTACATCCCCGAAGAGTTCATTCATGCGGCGGGGATGATTCCGCTGCGCATCCTGGGCTCTACCGAAAACGTCGCACTAGCAGATTCCTACCTTCCTGTTTTCGCTGGCAAGCTGGCTCGCAGCATCCTGGAGCAGGGCCTGCGAGGGGACCTCGTCCACCTGGCGGCAGTAGCCGTCTCGAACAGCAGCGATGCGGTGCGGATGCTCTATGACCTGTGGGGCCGCCACATCCCGCAGCAGCGGGCCTTCTTGATCGATGTTCCCGCCATCCTCGAAGGAGAAACCAACCACCGCGTTTTTCGGCAAGCGATGCTGGATTTCAAAGATGAGCTGGAAAAGTTTACGGGCGAACCCCTGGAGCCAGCCGCACTGCGCCGCAGCATTGCCGTCTTCAACGAGAACCGCAAGCTATTGAAGGAAATAGCTTCGCTCCTGCGCGCATCGCCGCCGCGACTCAGCGCCGAGACCTACCTTGACGCGATTCTCAGCGGGTTCGTGCTTACCAAGGAGCAGCACAACGAGCTGCTGCGGCAACTCCTTGAATCGTCCGGCCGCAATACTTCAGAGAACATACAAAAGCTCGTTCCGCTCCATGTTTCGGGTCCCATCCTGGTGGATCGCTCCTTTTTGCCCTTAGTGCGGAAATGCGGCGCTACCCTGGCCTCTGAGGATCTGGGAACCGGGAGCCGCTATTTTTGGGATGAGGTGGATCAGGTGGGAGACCCGGTGGAGGCCATCATCAAGAGGTACTGGAGCAAGATTACGGAATCGTACAAGACCCCCATGGAACGCCGCTGGCAGCACCTGCTGAACCAGATCGAGCGCAGTAGGGCGGCAGGTGTAATTTTCGTGATCGAGAAATACTCCGATGAAGACCAGTACGACTATCCCGTCTGGAGGGATCGCCTGCGCTCCCGGGGCGTTCCCTCTTTGCTGCTGGATTCGGAGCTGATTTTGGAGAGCGAGCAGGTGCGCACGCGCGTACAAACATTTGTTGAGATCGTGAAGGGAGGAGCCTTCTCATGACTTCTGCCGCTCCGAAAAAAAAGGGGAGAGCTTTGAATTCCTCCTACGAAGCCGCCATCATCCTCAAAGACTACTGGGAGGGCGCTGCTCGTCACCGGGCCGAGGGCCGCCCCGTCGCATGGGTATCGGGTAACGTCCCCATCGAGCTCTTTTGGGCGCTGGGCATCTATCCCGTTTATCCGGAAAACTACTCGGCCGTGTGCGCATCCATCCAGCGCGCTCAGGAGTTCTGCGAGACGGCGGAGGAAAAGGGATATTCAATCGATTTGTGCTCCTATAGCCGCGTCAATTTAGGGATCGTGCTTGGCAAGGGGGTCGACGATCCCACGCTTCCTTACGGCGGGCTTCCCCGCCCTGACATGCTGGTCACGACTCGGATCCCCTGTCTCCCTCAAGTCAAGTGGTGGGAGGTCGTGCGCGAACACTTCGACATTCCCATGTTTGTCGTCGACGCCACGATGGTGGAGCTGCCGGTGAGCGAATCGCAGCGCCAGCATTACCTTGGTCAGATCCGGGAGCTTATTCCTTTCCTCGAGCAAAAGCTCGCTGTTCGCTTTCACGAGGACACTTTCATAGAAACCCTGAGACTTTCAGATCGGGCGGCGGAATTATGGCTCGACATCATGGATCTCCGCGCTGCCGTGCCCAGCCCGGTGGGAAGCCGTGAAATGTGCGGCAACGTTTTCCCTCTGGTGGCCATGCTTGGAAACCCCAAGACAATCGATTTTTTTTCCCACCTTCGCGACGAGGCCCAACAGTGCGTCCAGGAGGGGAAAGGGGCCGTGGAAAACGAGCGCATCCGTCTCGGCTGGGACAACATTCCCATGTGGTACAATCTGAAATTCTTCAGCGATGTGGAAGATCGAAACGCGATTTTTACCTACGAGACCTACCTGCGCTACGTCTGGGGCGGGCGGATGGATTTAAACGACCCCTGGACGGCCTTTGCCAACAAGCACCTGGATGTCTGGCTCAACTACAGTATTAACCAGCGGATCAAGACCCTTCTCAGCGACGTGGAAAAGTTCAAACTGGACGGCTTTGTGTTCCATCAGAACCGCAGTTGCAAACGTTTCTCCATGGGCCAGCGAGACCTCTCCCAGGTGATGCAGGAAAAGATCGGCGTCCCAAGCCTGTTTATCGAGTCCGATATGGCGGACCCGCGCGCCTACGCGGAAGCCCCAACCCGCGTAAAGATGGAGACCTTCCTGGAAATGCTTGAGGCAAAGAAGCACTGATCGGAGCCGCAACCCAAAACTCAAACACCCTGAATTCACCACAGAGGCGCCGAGCACGCAGAGGAAATCCGTTGATTAATAAATTTTCCGAACTCTGTGTCCTCAGTGTCTCCGCGGTGAGTCTTCTTCTTTTGCAGGGAAAGAAGCACTGATGCTCTACGCGGGAATCGACGCAGGATCGAATACCATTAAAACTGTGATCTTGGGAGACGACGGCATCGTTTCCTATCACGTGATCAAGACGGGGATGGGCGGGGATGAGCAGGCCTATCTTTGCCTTGACGAAGCCTGCGCGAAAGCCCGGGTCGGGCGCGAGGATATCGCGTGCATCTACGGCACCGGCTACGGCAGAGAATATCTAACCTTTCCACAGGGGCGCAGGAGTGAAATCATATGCCACGGGGCCGGCGTGCACTGGATTTTGCCCGACGTGCGCACCATCATTGACATCGGCGGCCAGGACAGCAAGGCAATTCGCCTCAATGACTGGGGGGAAGTGGAAAACTTCAACATGAACGATAAGTGCGCAGCAGGAACCGGCCGCTTTCTCGAGACCATGGCCAACGCCCTGCAGGTCCCGCTTGAAGAGCTTGGCCGGTGTGCCTTGCGCGCGCCTGAAGCCGTGCGGGTGAGCAGCACCTGCACGGTCTTCGCCGAGAGCGAGGTGGTCTCTCATATTGCCCGGGGAAAAAAGAAAGACGAGATCCTCCTGGGGGTTTGCCAGTCCATTGTTGATCGAATCGCCGCCATGGTGAAAGGTATCGGGGTGAAACCCCCTGTCGCCATGACCGGCGGAGTGGCCAAGAACCCGGCCGTTGTCAAGCTCATGGGAGAACGACTGGGCCTGCCTGTGTTACTGCCCCCCGAGCCTCAGATCACGGGGGCTCTCGGAGCAGCCCTCATCGCCCGCCACGACTCTCTGGCTCGCGAAAAATCCCTCCCCGCGCACTAACGAGTTGTTACAGTCTGGGCTGTCTCTGGGTTTTGAATCACACACAGCCGCCACTTACGTGCGGCTATGCGGTTTAGTCCAACCCGTTCCTTCGGCCAAGCTCAGGACAGGTTTATCCCTCCATCGAACCTGACAGTATCTTTTCCAGAACTTGATTACTTCGATGCTTTGGGGATAAAACGCTAACCAAAAGTATTTGAAATTCGGAAACGAAGAAGAGATCGAAAAAACCATGTCTCCCGCAAAGACGCAAAGACGCGAAGTTCAGAGAACTCGGAAGATATCTTTAACTTGGCGCCTTGGCGGGATAAATTTTCCTGGAGCCGTTCTGTTCGACATTTCCAAGGTAAGTATCTATACGTTCGTTACGTTAGCCTTACCGGCCCTCGCTGGGCTATACTGTTTCGATGGAGGTGCCCATGAAATACCGGATTGCCCTTCACAAGTCTGATGAGGGATACAGCGTTTCGGTGCCCGGCCTTCCCGGCTGTTGGTCCCAAGGTGTAACGGAAGAAGAAGCTGTCGAGAATATCCGTGACGCCATTCGCGAATACTTGTCTGTGGTTCAAGAACAGCTTCGTGGAGAGGATGTGCGCGAAGTCGAAATCACGGTGTAGCGTTGCCTAAGCTGGCCGGAGTCAATCACCTCGACGCAGTGCGCGCGTTCGAAAAGGCCGGTTTCAGGATCGCGCGCCAGGGCAAGCACGTCGTAATGACCAATGGGCAACGTATTCTCACCATTCCCCGTCACAACCCTGTCAATGCCTTCACCATGGGCGGTATCATCCGTGATGCCGGCCTCACGATTGAGCAGTTCCGGGAGTTGCTCTAATTGCGTTGTGTTGACGTACATCCGAAGAGACAATCCTCTAGCCGCTCAAGGATTGGGTGAGAGGGCGGAACAAGCTCTGAAGATGAATTACGGGCTTTCATGAACCAGATTCTTCGGCATTCCTTGAAACCGTATCCGGAAGTTTCACTACCTGATGTCCTCGCTCAGAGCACCGGCCGTTTCCCGGACAAGATCGCCGCTGTTCACAGTTCCCAAACGGTAACGTTCGGAGAGCTAAATGTCCGCTGCAACGCGATTGCATTACGACTGGTGGCATCGGGCATCCAACCCGGCCAGCGTGTCGCGCTCATGGGGCAGAACAGCATCGAATACAGCGCGGCCTTTTTTGGGATCAGGCGCCACCCAGGTGATCATGAGCCGGTTCGATCCGGAGGACTCGAGGGAGTGCCGTGTTTATTCGCATCCCCAAGACCTGGGTGAAGAGAAACGTACCTGGCTTTCTGATCTACCACACCAGGAATTAAGGGCAGGAATTGAGGGCTGTTGACAGAACGTTGCGCGTAATGCTATGGGGCGAAAGGAGAAGTCAAAAAAACTCATCAGAAAACAGCACACACCTGGGGCTTGCCAAATAGCGGCTCTTTTTCGGACTTCCTAACTCGACAAGGAGAAGTTCAATGAACACAGGTCGATGGATGAAATGCACGCTGGCTGTCAGCTTTCTGATGCTCAGCCTCGTATCAACGGTCGTTGCCGCCGAGAAGGCATTTTACGAGGGCAAGACGGTAACCGTTCTAATCAACTATGCCGCCGGAGGACCCACGGATGTGGAGGGACGAATCTTTGCGAAACATCTGGCAAAGCATATATCCGGGCGCCCCGCTCTGGTGGTGCAGAATATGGGCGGTGGTGGCGGGGTCACCGGGACGAATTATCTCGGCGAGGTTTCCAAGCCCGATGGCCTGACCCTTGGGTACTTCACCGGCGCTCTCTTTCGCTTCCAGTTAAAAGAAGGAACGCGCGTGGAGGCGTCGAAATATCCGTTTATTGCTGGCGTTGAGAGCGTCTCGATTTCGTACATCCGATCGGACGTGCCTCCCGGCATCAAACGGCCTGAGGATTTGATCAAAGCGCACCGTTTTAAGGCAGGAGGTTTGAGCTCCGGGAGCTCCAAAGACGTGCGTTTTCAGCTTTCATTTGATCTTCTGGGGCTTCAGTACGACTATGTCACCGGTTACAGCAGTAGTTCCACTGCCAGGCTAGCGGTACAGCGCAACGAAGTTCAGTACCACGATGAGACAGTGCCCGGCTATCGTACGCAGGTGGAACCGCAGATGGTTAAGACGGGCATGGTCACCCCCTTATATTACACCGATCTCGTGACTCCGGATGGAGACGTGAAGAGCAGCGCGGATGTTCCTGAACTTCTTTCTTTCACGCAGTTTTACCGAAAAGTAATGGGTAAATCGCCGTCGGGCATGAAGTACGAGGCGTTGAAGGCGGCGAACATGTCCAGCACGAATATGCAGCGTACAGTGTTGCTCTCTCCCGGCTCTCCCGCCGCAGCCACAGCCGCGATGCGACAAGCGGTTGAGGCGCTGGCTAACGATGAAGAGTTTCTCGCAGACGCTAAGAAGGTCATGCGCTTCCAGCCGAGATTCCAGATAGGCGAGGAAGGCATAAAACTGTATGAGCAGATTACCCAGGTGTCGCCTGAGATCGTCGCCTTTTTGAAAAATTTTATCGCGCAGCGGAAACAATAGCTGGGCTACTTCACCGGCCGAAACTTCGGCAGTGTGTATTCTGGAAAGTCTTCGAAGACCACTTCCACCGGCATGCCGATGATGACCTCTTCGGGCGCGCAGCCGACGATGTTGGTGACCAGGCGACCTCCTTCTTGCAGATCGACCAGCGACACGTTGTAGGGAATCTTATCCTGATAGGCTGGATGCCAGGAGCGATGATAGGCGATCTGGGAGTACACCGTGCCTTTGCCGCTCAGCGTGACCCATTCGTGCTCCCTCGCCAGGCAATGCGGACAGAGCGCCTGCGGTGGGAAACCGAAAATTCTCTTGCATGAGGAGCAGCGCTGCGCCGTCAGTTTATGCTCCCGACAGCCGGCCCAAAAAGGTTTGGCTTCCGGTTCATCCAGGTAAGGTTCGCCTCGCCGCGTAGGGCGACCCCGTTCGTCTTTGCTCATAGTGCCCCCAGGATTAAAGTTGCATGCATTGCTAAACTGCCGCCGTGGCCACTGACGATACCCACCTGAGCGTTGGCCACCTGGCGCTCCGGTTCCACTTCGTTGCCGCGCAATTGTTTAACTGCTTCGGTGATATGCAGCTGACCTTCGAGATGAGCCTGCGACAACAACCCGCCGTGTGTGTTAAGCGGCAACTGGCCGCCGATGGTGATGCGGCCGTTTTTGACAAAATCTTTGCCTTCACCCTTTTTACAAAAGCCATAGTCTTCGAGAGTGATAAGCGACGTGATCGTGAAACAGTCGTAGATCTGGGCAAAGTGCATGTCGTTCGGCCTCAGACCGCTCATCTTGTACGCCGTCTCAGAAGATTTTTTTCCACCCAGCGTGGTTAGCGTCGGCGCGTCTAAAAGGCTGAAATGCGGATGATGCTGGCCCATGCCCAAGATCGCTACCGGCTTCTTGGGAAACTCGCGCGCGCGTTCGGCGCTCGTTACCAAAACGGCTCCGCCGCCGTCCGATTCGAGAGAACAATCGAGCAACCGTAGCGGCGCCACGATCATGCGCGAGTTCTGGTGATCTTCCAGAGTGATCGGTTTGCGCATGGTCGCGTTCTTGTTCAGGCTCGCGTGTTTGCGCGTGGAGATCGCGATCTCGGCCAGATCCTCGCTTCTGGTGCCGAACTCATACATGTGGCGCGACGCCGCAAAGGCGTGGCCGCCGGCCGCCGCGAAGTGGCCCCACGGTTCTTCCTAATGCTCGTCGCCGCGTCGGATCGGATGACCGGGTGTCGGATCGGCAGTCGAGCGCTTGCGGGCGTGGACGCAGACAACCGTGGTCGCCATGCCGGCGTTAATCGCCATCACCGCATGCTGCACCATGGCGATCGGCGTCGCCCCGCCGAGGGCGAGGTCTGTTGCAAACAGCGGATTGATCCCCGCCATATGGGCCAGCTTTACGGCGTAGCTCCGGTGCGAATCGTTCAACGGTTGGTTGGTTAGTAGGCCGTCAACTTGCGAGTTTTTGATTGCCGCATCGTCGAGGCATGCTTTGATAGCCTCGAGGTGGAGCGAGTTTGTTGTCGCGTCGGGACGCTTTCCAACGACCGTCTCGCCGATGCCCATAATACAATATTTCCCGCTGATATTTGCCATAGATTTTCTCCTTCACACGCTCGATGACGCCACTCGTCGATCGGCTTGACGCGGCTAACTCCAGCTAATTTTTCGTTGATCTTACTCGTGACCTCAATTCACTGTCAAGGCACGTTGCGCCACAGTGATATAAGGAGCCGTATGCTGGTGGTGCTTTGCTCGTTGCTTTTTCGTCTCGCCTTTCAGCCCTTTCCGAACGTTGGCAAAAGTGCGAATTAGCCGCTTTTACTACGAAGCGCAACAGAAAATAAAGGGCAACAAGAATCAGTACCTCGGTGTCATAGGGCAAGTCCTTCGAACGCGACCTCTTTTCAAGATGCCAAGTTGCTTGTTTAATTGACAGCGTTGTCGTCTGTAATCATGATCTACAACGATGCAGTCGTCAGTTAACTATCTGCAGGCTAGAGCTGAATGCTTCGATCATTGGTTTGACCGCCCCAACTGCTGTCTGTAAAGTAAAGATTTTAAGAGACGACTCTTGATTTGTGGACTTTCATGAACGCGATCCTGCGGCCTTCCTTGAAACCGTATCCGGAAATTTCTGTCCCCGAGGTTCTGGCTATGAGTGCCAGCCGTTTCCCGGACAAGATCGCCACTGTTCATGGCTCGCGGACAGCCACGTTTGAGGAGCTAAATACGCGTTGCAACGGGATTGCATTAGAGCTGGTGGCATTGGGTATCCAACCCGGCCAGCGCGTCGCCCTCATGGGGCAGAACAGCATCGAATATATCGCCGCCTTTTTTGGCATTCTGAAAGCCGGCGGCGTGGTTGTCCCCTTCAGCCCGGCCTATTCGGCCCGTGAGATCGGCGGCCAGCTCGGGGACTGCGAGCCTTCAGCCGCCATTGT
>JAUYJC010000571.1 GCA_030688735.1 Deltaproteobacteria bacterium | reverse complement strand
ACCGGGGACTTAAATTTCTCCAAGTGGCGGGTGTCGAGGGCGAATTTCTCCACCTGGAGTATGAGGCGGGCGACCGTCTATATCTGCCGGTGGACCGCATCAACGTCGTGCAAAAGTATATCGGCGGCGGCGACGCCAAGCCGGCGCTCGACCGGCTCGGCGGCAGCTCCTGGGAGAGAGTCAAGGCGAAAAGCCGCAAGGCGATTGTCGCCATGGCCGAGGAGCTGGTGCAACTCTACGCCCTGCGCGAGGCGCGGGCGGGAATCGCCTGCGCGCCTCCGGACGCTCTCTACCAGGAGTTCGAAGCGGCCTTCGAGTTCGAGGAGACGGCCGACCAGCAGCGCGCCATCGACGAGGCGCTCGCCGACATGCAGAAAACTAAGCCGATGGACCGATTAATTTGCGGCGACGTCGGCTACGGTAAGACGGAGGTCGCCATGCGCGCGGCGTTTCTCGCCGTCGAAGGCGGCCGGCAAGTGGCGCTGCTCGCGCCGACGACGATCCTGGCGCAACAGCACCTGCAAAGTTTTCGCCGCCGTTTTCGCAATCACCCGGTGCGCGTCGAGATGGTCAGCCGTTTTCTCACGACCAGGGAAATCCAGCAGGTCCTGGACGGCCTGGCCAAGGGTGTCGTCGATATCGTCATCGGCACGCACCGCCTGCTGCAGAAGGACGTGGCAATCAAAGATCTCGGCCTGGTGGTCATCGACGAAGAACACCGCTTCGGCGTGGCGCACAAGGAACGGCTGAAAAAGTTGCGGCAGTTGGTCGACGTGATCAGCCTCACGGCGACGCCGATCCCGCGCACGCTCCATATGTCCCTGGTGGGTATTCGCGATTTGAGCATCATCGAAACGCCGCCGCTGGACCGCCTGGCGATTCAGACCTACGTGACGCGCTACGACGAGCGTGTCATCCGCGACGCGATTCTGCGCGAGGTGGGGCGCGGTGGGCAGGTGTTCTTTCTGCATAACCGGGTCGAGACCATCGATCGGCTCGCTCTCAAGCTGGCCGATCTCGTTCCCGAAGCGAAGATGGCCGTCGCCCACGGCCAGATGCGGCCCAAGGATCTGGAAAAAGTGATGCTCGACTTTCTCGACAACAAGACACAGGTTCTGGTGTGCTCGGCAATTATCGAGTCCGGCCTCGACTTTCCCAACGCCAACACGATCATCATCAACCGCGCCGACCGCTTCGGTCTGGCGCAACTTTATCAGTTGCGCGGTCGCGTCGGGCGCTCGCACCGCCACGCCTACGCCTATCTGCTCATTCCCGGCGAGCAGGCGATAACGCCGGATGCGGAACGCCGGCTGCGCGCGCTTCAGGAGCTCGACGGCCTGGGCGGCGGCTTTAAACTGGCGCTCCACGACCTCGAAATTCGCGGCGCGGGTAATCTCCTGGGCGAGCAGCAGTCCGGCCAGATCGCGGCCATCGGTTTCGAGCTTTACACCGAAATGATGGAACACGCGGTGCGGGAGCTCAAAGGCGAAGCGGTGGCGCCCGAGGTCGAGCCGGAAATCCGCCTCGGCATTCCGGCCTATTTCCCCAACGATTACATCCCGGACGCCAATCAGCGTCTGTTCTTTTACAAACGGCTGGCAAGCCTGGCGAAGCCTGAGGAACTGGACGAGATCAAGGCCGAGCTTAAAGACCGCTTCGGCCCCTATGGGTTACCGGTGGAGAACTTATTTCTGGTCATGGATCTCCGGCGCGTCCTAAAAATCTTCCTAGTTCAGCAGATCAGCGCGTCGGACGGCAGAGTCTACCTGCTTTTCCATCCCGAGTCGCCGGTGAAAGTGGAAAAGTTGCTCGATCTGATCAAGACGCAGAAAAACCGTTTCCGCCTCTCCCCCGATGGGCGTCTCTCGTTCACGCCGGTGCATCAGGAATGGGAGGCGATGGTGGGTGAGGTGGTCGAGCTGCTGCACTCGATCTATGAAATTCCCGCCGAACCGGCGCTCGTTGCTGAGCCGCGGTCCGGGTAGTCGCTTTATCTCCACGGGGTGCCGCCGGAGTTGGTTTTTTAAATCGAGTGTGATAGCCGTTATAAGTAACCTCTCGTCAGGTTCACCCGCTTATGATGAGGCCAATCCCAATATACCGCATTCTCTTTTTCCTTCTTCTTGTCGTTAGCCTTCCGGCGATGATTTCGGCCGCGGTCATCGAAAAACTGATCGTGGTCATTGACGGCGAACCCTACACGCTGACGAACGTCAAGGTCTTTGCGATGACCAAGGGCAAAGTTGAATTCCCGACGGGGGATTTAAACCGCATCAATGACACGGACCGGGACATTCTAGAACAGTTTGTTACCGAGAAGCTTTTGGAAACCGAGATCCGCGAAGCGGGCATCAAAGTCAGCGACGCGGAAGTGGACGAGTACATCGATCAGATCAAGGCGCGCAACAAACTGAGCGACGAGGACCTTCAGACGGCTCTTAGCCGCGAGGGACAAACCTTGGCCAGTTACCGGGCATCGGTGAAACGTGAACTCGAGAAAAATGAAATGATCAACCGCCAGGTCCGCGCCAAGGTCAATATATCCAACGAAGACGCCGAGCGCTACTACAAACTCAACATGAAAAATTACAGCTCGGGAGAACGGGCTCTATTGCGCCATATCCTGTTGCCCGTGCCGGAAAAGGCATCCGAGGAAGACATCCGATCAATATTCAGCAAAGCCGGCGGGATCTACGAACGGATAAAGGCCGGTGAAGATTTCGCCAAGTTGGCGATCGAATATTCCGAAGGGGCGGGCCACGCCGACGGCGGGAACATCGGCTGGATGCAACGCGGAACATTGGTCAAGGAAATCGAAGAGGTGGCCTTTAATAAATTATCCGTGGGTCAGGTGAGCGAGCCGTTCCGTTCGAGCATCGGAATCCATGTCGTCAAATTGGAGGCACGTGATCCGGGAAAGGTGCCGCCGTTTGCCACCGTAGCCCCCAAGATCAAGGAGGAACTCTACGCTAAAGCGCTTGACGAGCGTTTCGGAAAATGGGTCAAAAGCGACCTCAGAAAGAAGCATCACGTCGATGTCAAGATCCCGGGAGTGGTGTTCAAGGCCGAGGACGTCAAGGGCGGCACCATGGATTCACTGGTGGCGAAGTCGCCGCGCTTGAATAAGAGCACGGAGCGAAGTTGGGCTAGTTACCTCAACCCACTCTCCTACGTCACGAAGGAAATAGATGTGGAAGAAAACGATCCTAAAAGCCCAATGTACGGCAAGAAGATTGTAAGCGTCTTCGGAATGCCGCTTTTCACTACCGAGGCCAACGAGGACGTTCCAGACGTATTGTCCCCTCCTGCTCCAGAAAAGCCGACCGAAAAGCCGCCCGACAAGCCATCCGGCGGTTTTTTCTCCTCGATCGTCGATTCGCTCAATCCTTTCTCTTCCAAAAAACCGTAATGCTTTGCCTCGGGGCTAAGCGGGGATAATCGCGCCAACTATCTTTGGCGGACCCTTCAGGAGTTTATGCTGCGCAAACCCATCGTTGCCGTCACCATGGGCGATCCCGCGGGGATCGGGCCTGAGGTGATTCTCAAGGCTTTGACCGATCCTGCAATCCGGAGAGTCTGCCACCCCTTGATCTTGGGCGATTGGGGGGTGCTTAAACGGACCAAGCTCGGCGGAAAAAGTTTGCCGCAATTGGTTCGCTGGCAAACCGGACAGCCGCTCGCGCCGATGTTGGAGCGAGGTAGTCGCTTCGTCGTTTGCTCTTTGTCGGAGCTGGGCCCAAAACAATCACGTCCCGCGTCGCCCGTTAGGGCGGCCGGGCACGCCGCCTACCGTTACATCTGTGTGGCCGCCCAACTGGCGTTGTCCGGGTTAGCCGATGCCATCGCCACGGCGCCGATCAGCAAAAGCAGTCTCATAGATGCGGGTTACAACTACCCGGGACACACAGAGTTGCTTGCCGAAATCAGCCGCACGCCCGAATGCCGCATGATGCTGATCGGCCGCGAGCTACGGGTCGTTCCGGTGACCGGCCACGTGGCGCTGATGAAAGTCTCGCGCGGACTGACGCGGAAGAGCATTCGCTCGACGATCGAATTGACGCACCGCAGCCTTCGCGAATTGTTTGCCATTGCGCGGCCGCGCATCGCGGTTGCGGCCTTAAACCCCCATGCCGGCGAGGAAGGGATTTTCGGCAATGAGGAAACCCAGATCATTGCGCCGGCGGTGCGAGCGGCGACGCGGAGGGGCCTCCGAGTTCACGGACCGCTGCCCGCCGACAGTTTGTTTTATCACGCGGCGCGCGGCGACTATGATGCGGTGGTATGCATGTATCACGACCAGGGTCTTATTCCTTTGAAGCTGCATCATTTTTTTGGCGGCGTGGCGCTTACCTTGGGACCGCCGTTCATTCGCACGTCGGTGGACCACGGCACCGCCTACGACATCGCCGGCAAGGGC
>JAUYJC010000540.1 GCA_030688735.1 Deltaproteobacteria bacterium | reverse complement strand
AACCTTTACTTCAAGAGGTGGTTTATTCTCTGCCCCGTCGTTATGTGGCAGATTGAAAATGCTGTAACGGACGTCCTTGCACTTGACATCGATTCAGGATTTCTCTGTAACGGACGTCCTTGCACTTGCCCCGTAATGCTTTGCCACGAATTCCATGATTGGCGTTACACCTCGGAGCGGGTCACTGGCCTCATCCCAGGATTTGTTCGCCGGAAGATCGAGGAGGGCAAGGAGCGTTAACGCGGCGCGTTCGTTTCGTTGCTCCGCGGGTAAGCCAAAGGCAGTGAGAATCGATTGTGCTTCCTCAATCCGCGACCGCTTGCTGGCCATCACTGAATCTCAAGAATTTCCGCAACCAGCGCGTCGATATCGTTCTGAGACGGAAGCATGTCCCCTGCCCGGCGCCCCATTTCAGTCAGCGCAGCTCTCGTCGGATAGCGCAGGGACCGAAGATCAGTGGCATTGACTTGGGTGTGCCCGTTGAACTGGCGGAAATAGGTATCGAGCGAGGTGCAATTCAGGAACATGGAAAGGCCCCAGGCGAGTGTCCGGTCCAGTGGCGCCCCTCGTTCGTGAAAGTAGTTAACATGGTTCTCAAAACCGACAACATTACAAGGCACATATTCAGGGTCAAAGATGGCTGCTACAACGCGCCGCCGTTCTTCCTTTGCCGAGAATCGCCGCACCAGCACATACACGCCTGCCGGCACCATGAGTGTCGCACTCTCGGCGTTGTGGAGGATCGCGTTCGGTTTTTTGTAATTGGCTTTGGGCCACCGGACGAGACCATTTTCGAAGTGAGTTGGATAGATCAAGGGAACAGTCTCTGAACTCGTTTCCGCGCGCAGCCACCGACGCGCGCGAAAATCAACGACTCGACCCGTACTGACAGCCAGGCCCAATGCATCCAGCGTGAAGGGGAGCGTCTCCATGGTTTCGGCAAGAGCGTGTCCATTTTCATCTGGAACCAGGTGTATGAAGGATTCGCTGTCATCAGGTCGCACGACGCGCTGGAACGGAACACTACGCCGCCGCTCCGTCGGGTCGTCGGGCGTATGACTCTCGGAGATACTCACGAGCGTTTGCTGTGGCATCCCCTTCACCGCATGAAGAATCAAATTTTCTTGCAGCACGTCGTCATCGCGGAAGGCGTGGCCGCGCGACTCGAAAACATGAAGGCGCGTGAGGTTGACGTTCTGTAAGAAATGCTTTCGGAATGGCCGGAAATAGGGGCCGTTACAAAAACTTCTCGGTGTAATGGCGATCAGCTCGCCGCCCTTATCCAGGAGCATCACCGCGAGGGCTAGGAAGGCTGTATACAGATTGCTCGTCTCGATATCGAGCCGACGTAGCACTTGACGCGTGCGCGACTCGCTACGGAATTTCTTGTAGGGCGGATTGAGAATGGCGACATCGAACTTAGCAGGTTCGGTCTGAAACAGGCCCGCGTCCAGAATGTCGACGGCAGATTCGATAAAATCGGTTAGACGAACTTCCCACTTACAGTGAATTCCAACTGCGGCGCAGGCCTTTTCGCACGCCGTCAACGTCTGCCGTAAAGCGGGTAGAAGAGCTTCATCCAGTTCATAGGCGGTCAATCTGATTTCCTTGGGACGGAAGGATCGCGAGCAGATCTCGCTCACCCACGCGGCAGTCAATGCCCCGACGCCGGCGCCGGCATCCAACAACCGCAATCTCTCGCGCCGGCGCGAGCTTGTCGACGCCATGAGCCTCGCGGTTGAGGGTGGCGTAAAGAACTGTCCAAGCTGGCTGCGTCGAACCCGATCAAGCGCTCCGCTCTGGTCCCGTCTCGCCGCCTCCGCTATTGCGAGTGGGTCAGGCATATCCGCCGCTAGTTTCAAGGGTATGGTAGACGATGAAAGGCGACCCTGTCGGCCTTTTCGCGCGTTTGGGTACACCTTACGTGGCAGGTCGGGTTTCACTGGAATTTTACGATATCCTAAAAGCTGTCTGCGTTTCAACGTAATGAGCCGGATAGATTCGACAACCGATGGGGTCGAGAGGATGGTAATCTCAGGCTTTGATTGTTTGATTATTGGCTACGAGCATCAAAACCTCTCTTTGTCGCCAGCCGGACTTTCACTTACGACGATCTGAATCGGTGGCGAACCGCGTCCGGCACCTTCGGCTCAGGACAGCCGTTCCAGAACTGCACGTATGTCTACAGCCCCATCGGCAATATCGACAACAAGTGCGGGGTGACGTTCACCTACGGCGACGCGACGCACCTCTCCGCCGTCACCACCATCTCCAGCGGCAAGACCCACACCTACGACGCCAACTTTTGGTGCAATCAAGACCTCAGCAAATGGACAATCTGATCGACGCAGGCTTCCGGTTTGCCCGCAATCGGCCTGAGGTGAATTTCGGGTGTTTCCGGCGGCTCGTAGTCGCTGTCGATACCCGTGAAATTTTTGAGTTCGCCGCGCCGCGCCTTGGCGTAGAGTCCTTTCACGTCGCGGCGCTCGCACTCCTCGAGCGGTGTGTCCACGA
Organism: Deltaproteobacteria bacterium; assembly: GCA_030688735.1. Lineage (GTDB taxonomy): Bacteria > Desulfobacterota > Binatia > UBA9968 > UBA9968 > JACPFE01. The sequence goes on along the minus strand of JAUYJC010000540.1, from coordinate 13,423 downwards.
ACACTTCGATGAACTCGCCGTCCTCGAACAAACCGCGAGCCATTCGACGCTCCGCTCGGAAGGGTGAGATAAAAGCTACGAGCACGATCAGTCCCGCCTCCACCAACAGTTTCGCGACCTCGGCCACCCGGCGAATGTTCTCCACGCGGTCGGCTTCGGTGAATCCCAAATCCCGATTGAGCCCGTGGCGCACGTTGTCCCCGTCCAGGATATAGGTGTGCCTGCCGTCGGCGTGCAACCGCTTTTCCAACAGGTTGGCGACCGTCGACTTACCCGAGCCCGAAAGCCCCGTGAACCACAGGCAGCGCGCCCGCTGATGCTTCATCTCGGCGCGGACCGTTTTGGTCACCTCCAGCGCCTGCCAATGAACATTGACGGCGCGACGAAGCGCAAAATGGATGATCGCCGCGCCGACGGTCTCATTGGTCAGCTTGTCGATGACGATAAACGCGCCCAATCGCTTGTTCTCTTTATACGGCGCAAACGGCACGGAGCGATCGAAACTGACGTTGACCGTGGCGATCTCGTTTAAGCCCAGCGTCTTGGCGGCAAGATGGGCGCCGGTGTTGATGTCGAGACGATGCTTAATGTGGGTGATGCTTACGCTCGCCGACTTGGTATGAATGAGAGCCGCATAAGGACGGCCGGGGAGCAGCGGATGCTCGCTCATCCACAAAAGGTCCGCCTCGAACTGGTCGGCCGATTCAACCGGATTTGACGCCACGGCGATGACATCACCCCGGCTCGCGTCGACCTCATCCTCAAGCACCAAGGTGACGGATTGCCCGGCGGGCGCCTCGGCGACGGAACCGGTACCGACTACAATCTCCTTGACGCGGCTGATCACGCCCGAAGGGCTGATGCGCACGCTGTCGCCCGGTTTGACCGAGCCGCTGCCGCCGCGCCCGGAGAATCCTCGGAAATCGAGGTTGGGTCGGTTGACCCACTGCACCGGCATGGCGAACGGCTGTGCGGCCTCGCGCCCCTCGGTTGAAACGGTTTCGAGCCACTGCAAAAGGCTCTGCCCCCGATACCAGGGCATCGCAGCATGGCGCGGATCGACTACATTGTGACCTTCCAGCGCCGATAGCGGAATCGCCGTGATCGTCTCAAAGCCCAGGTCCTGGGCGAAGCGGCGATAGGCAAGCTCGATCTCGTCAAAGACCAGTTGCGACCAGTCCACCAGATCCATCTTGTTGACCGCCAGCGCCACCTGGCGAATGCCGAGCATTGAGACAATCCGGCTATGGCGCTTGGTCTGAGTGAGAACTCCTTTACGGGCGTCGATGAGCAAAACCGCCGCCTGAGCCGTGGATGCGCCGGTCGCCATATTGCGGGTGTACTGCTCGTGGCCCGGCGTATCGGCCACGATGAAGCGCCGCCTGGGTGTGGCGAAGAACCGGTAGGCGACATCGATGGTAATGGCCTGTTCGCGTTCGGCCTGCAATCCGTCGACCAGCAGCGCGAAGTCGATGCGCTCGCCCTGGGTGCCGAATTTTTTGGAGTCCGCCATGAGCGCCTCCAGTTGGTCCTCGAAAATCAGCTTGGTTTCGTAGAGCAAGCGCCCGATCAGTGTCGACTTGCCGTCGTCGACGCTGCCGCAGGTTAGGAAGCGCAGGGTATCCATTAGAAATACCCCTCCTGCTTTTTGCGTTCCATGGAGCCGGCGCCATCGTGATCGATGACGCGTCCCTGTCGCTCGGAGGTCGTCGCCCCCAGGGTTTCGGCCACGATCTCGTCGAGCGTCGTCGCCGTGCTTTCAACCGCGGCGGTCAGCGGGTAGCAGCCCAGGGTGCGGAAGCGCACCATGCGCATTTGCGGTGATTCGCCCGGCTCCAGCGGCAGCCGGTGATCGTCGACCAGAATCCATTGGCCGTAACGTTTGACCACCGGCCGCTTGGCGGCAAAATACAGCGGCACGATCGGAATGTTCTCCTGGCGTATGTAGGCCCAGACATCGGCTTCCGTCCAGTTGGAAAGCGGAAATACCCGGATCGTTTCGCCGGCGTTGATCCGCGTGTTGTAAAGATTCCATAGTTCGGGGCGCTGGGCTTTGGGCTCCCAGCGATGGCCCGGCGCGCGAAACGAAAAGATGCGCTCCTTGGCGCGCGATTTCTCCTCGTCGCGCCGGGCGCCGCCGAAGGCCACGTCGAACCCGTGCAGGTCGAGCGCTTGTTTCAGCGCTTCGGTTTTCATCACATCGGTGTGGTACGCCGAGCCGTGGGTGATCGGCCCGATCCCCTCGGCGGCGCCGCGCGGGTTTGTGTAGGTGATCAGCTTGAAACCGATTTCCGCGGCCCGGCGCTCCCGGAACGCGATCATTTCGCGGAACTTCCATGTGGTATCGATGTGCATCAGCGGGAATGGGATCGGTCCAGGATAGAAGGCCTTTTGCGCCAGCCGCAGCATCACCGAAGAGTCTTTGCCGATCGAGTACAGCATCACCGGCTTGGCGGCGGTGGCCGCCACTTCGCGGATGATTTCGATCGATTCGGACTCGAGCTCTGAAGACAAATTGTCGCCCATGTGTGGTTCTTCTTATCTTTATCGAATTCTTCGTCCGGAACGTGACCGCTGGATTGAGCGATCTTCTGATATTCCATATTACTTGCCAGAGCGAAATTTCCTAGAGGGGGGCACTCACCAATGCTGTTTCAAGGTTGTTCGACGCTAAACAGCGCGCTTTGCGGCTAACATACGATGGGCCGACGCGGCGCATTCCGCGATGAGGGCGCCCATTTTGGGATGCGCCGGTTCGAGGTCGGGCTTCAGTCCGAATTGCTCGAGCACTTGCGTGCAAACCGGGCCGACGGACGCGATGACGAATTTTCTAAGAGCTTGCCGTAGGGAATCCTCGGCCTTGTCATATGCCGCCACTCGAAACAAGTGATCCACTTGGGCCCCGTTGGTGAAAAGCGCCAAATCCGCCTCACCCTGCGAGATTTTTTGGATCGCCGCGCGCAAGGGTCCGATATCTTCGGGCAAAGCCCAGCGGTAAATCGGAATCGGCGCGACCGAGGCGCCCAGGCTCTCCAGGGCGGCGACGAGCTGCGGATTAGGAATACCGTACTCCTGGACCGCGATCCGTTTGCCGCTTAGATCCATCCCCGACGACAGCGTCGCCAACACCTCGCGCCACGTATTGGGCTCGGGCGCGGTGAGCGCGGGTTCCAATCCCAGCTCTTTGAGCACGGCGACGGGCTTCGGCCCGCGGGCGACCAGCGTCGTCTTGCGCAGCGCCGCAAAAATGCGCTCCTGAGGAAATTGCGTGCGCAGCGCTTCGTTCAGCGTCCGGGTACCGACGCCAGTCATAAGAATCAGCAGGTCGAACTCTCCTGCCTCGAGTTGCGGTAAGAGGTCGAGAGCGGCGTGGTTCTCGCTCAGTGGAATCTCCCGCATAGAGGGCGCGACGATCGGCTCGCCACCGTAACGGCGGATCAGCTCCGCCATTTCTTTGGCGCGGCGGCTTTCGAAGGAGACGACCCTAAGCCCTTGCAGGTTCGCTTTCGCGGTGGATTCCATTGGGAGTTGGATTGTACGGCATAGGATCGGCCCATTGCAAATTCCATTGCAACTTGTCCGCCAGGGACACGACGTCGCCGACGACGATCAACGCCGGCGGTGCTATGAGCGCGCTTTTTTCGACGATGTCCGCCAACGTGCCGATGATGGCTTCCTGCTCTTCGGTGGTACCCCGGCGAATGACGGCCACGGGCGTTTCTGGCCCGCGTCCGTGGGCGAGCAGCTTGGCGACGATGATCGGCAAATTGTTCAACCCCATGAGAATCACGAGGGTGTCAACCGCGGTCGCGAGTTTGGCCCAATCCACGGAATCTTGCGCTTTGCGCGCCTCATGTCCGGTAACCACGGCGAACGAGGAGGCGAACTTTCTGTGTGTGAGCGGAATTCCCGCATAGGCCGGCACGGCCACCGCTGAGCTGACGCCGGGAACGATCTCGAAGGGAATCCCGGCGTCGGCCAGCGCTTCGGCTTCCTCGCCGCCTCGTCCAAAGACGAACGGGTCACCGCCCTTGAGCCGGACCACCTCGTGACCAAGGCGGGCATAGCGAATGAGAACGTCATTAATCTCCCCCTGGGCGATGCAGTGACGGCCCGCCTGTTTGCCGACAAAGATTCTTTCGGCGGCGGCCGGCGCCTCTTCCAGCAGCGCCGGATTGACCAGTTGGTCGTACACGATCACGTCCGCCCGGCGCAACAACTCCAACCCGCGCACCGTCATGAGGCCAGGGTCCCCCGGCCCCGCGCCCACCAGATAAACTTTCCCTTTGCTCATGATCTGGCTCCTAACGTCTTTAATAGAAACTCCTTTGCTTGCTCGGGCCGCCCCGCTCGGATCAAGCGCCGGAACTCCCCCTTCAACGAGCTGTTCCACGCGCCGGCGCCCACGTTGAGAGTTTTCTCCTTCAACTCCATTCTTACCTCCGCGGCAACTTGCACCAGTTGAGCGTACTCCGCGGTGAAGTAGTCATCCAGCTCTTCGCGGATCGCGCGCGTCGCCGCCGGACTCGCCCCGCCGGTCGAAATCGCCACCGCTAAATCACCGCGCCGGATCACCGCGGGCAAAATGAAATCACAGTGATCCGGATCGTCGGCTGCATTCACCCATACACCGCAACTCTTGCCCTCCTGATAAACTCGATCATTGACGTCGGCGTCGTCGGTCGCGACGAAAACCAATTGGTAGCCGGCAAGATCGCCAATCCGATAACACCGGCCTTCTAGTTGAATCGAATTGTTTTTCGACCAATGGGAAATGGCTTCCGTCACCTTCGGACTGATAACCGTCACCTCAGCGCCAACATCGAGCAAGCCCGCGATTTTCCGCTCGGCGACCAGCCCGCCGCCGATCACCAGACAGCGACGTCCCGTCATTTCCAGAATGATTGGAAAGTAGCTCATCGGCGGCAACCCGAACAAGTCTCGTTTTCTTCGTCGTGCTCGTTGTCCACGCGGTTTCCGTTCTTTGAACGTCAGATCCCTTCGCCTTCGCCTCTCATGTGCAGGCCGCATTCCTTGGTTTCGGGATTTTCCCACCACCAACGCCCGGCGCGGAGATTTTCTCCTGGCTTCACCGCTCGCGTGCACGGCGCGCAGCCGATGCTGGGATAGCTTTGATCATGAAGTCGATTGTAGGGCAGGTTGTGCTGCCGGATATAGTCCCACACCTGGTCGTAGCGCCAATCGATCAGCGGATTGATTTTCAAAATACCGCCATGATCCTTATCCAATTCGACCTTGCGCGCTGCCGCGCGGGTCACCGCCTGTTCGCGACGCAACCCGGTTATCCACGCCTTGAGATCTTTTAAAGCGCGGTTGAGCGGCTCCACTTTGCGCGTTGCGCAGCACCGCTTGCGCAGCTCCACCGAGCTGTAAAAGAGATTGAGCCCGTGGGTTCGAACCATCTCTTGCACTTTAAGGGCATCGGGGAAGTAAACTTCGACCGCCACGCCGTAGCGCTGCCGTATCGCGTCCATGCAATCGTAGGTTTCCTGATTGAGCTGCCCGGTGTCCAGGGTAAAAACGCGAAAGTCCGAACCCCTCAGCCGATGTGCCATATCGATTAGAACCGACGATTCGGCTTGAAACGATGAAGCGAAGGCGATGCCGTCCTCAAAGGTTTGGAAAGCCCACTCCAGAAGCTCCTCCGCCGATAGTCGCTCCAGCTCGACGCTCTTAGTTCCGCAAATGTCTCTTGCTAGGTTGTCGGACATCGTCGTATGTTCCTTTCGCCTAGTTGATGCGCGCCTGCCCGTTCGCCCACACTCCCACATGGCTTAACAGCGCGGCGAGATCCACCGGCGCCGTCGCCTGAATACGCAGACGCACGCGCCGGCGCGCATCGCTCTCTTGCTGAAGGGAACCCGGCGCGCCGCCGAAAAGCCGGCTGACAAACGGTTCGATCTCGGCCTTGAGCGCCTGATAGCTTTCCTCGCCATTCGCCGCTAGCAACCGGTCGTTGAACGTGATTTCAAATTCATCGAAGCGGAATTCGATTTTTCTTTGCAGCGCAGGCTCCGCTTGCAACCGCCGGCAATTTTCCAAGGCGCTTTGAAACACCCTGGCCAGTCTTTCTTGATTCGTCCCCTCGAGCGGCGCCTTCTGGCTGAACAAAAAGCCGCGCCGGCCGCCGGTCTCATCGACGCTCACGTAGAAGTCGGGCGCGACCAGGACGATCCCCGGCCCCTGGTGCATGTGGCTATAGTCCGCCACGTCGTGGTAGACGCCGTCGCTGGCCTGAATCCAGCCGTGAAACAGATCGATGAAAGCCGACAGCGGTACCGGCTCGCGTTCCACGGCGAAGAATTTAATCTCGATTTTTTGCAGCTCCATCTTCGCTCCCCGATCACGCGCTCGGCTGCGCGACGTTGTCGATTTTGACCGCGCTCTGAACCGAGCCGCGCAGCCGGTTGTGGCAATCGTGGGCGGCGTCGATAAAAAGCTGCGCTTCCTGCAATAATTGCACCGCCCGGTCGCCGTCCGCAGCTTTACTTTCTCTGACGAAATCCCTCGCCTTGAAAAAGTATTCGGCGAATTTGCCGCCGGCGTATTTATCCCAGAAAAGCTGCGTGTCGTAGAACCGGCGCGTGAACTCTGCGATAATCTGGTTTTCATCTTCCGAGACGCCGGGGTTTTGGCTCTTGACCAGACCCTGCGCGGCGTGAAGCATGGAGGCATAAGCCGCCTTGACCGCGTCCTGCGAGCGCCCGCCGTCGAGCAGCAACTGCGCCTCGAATAACTCGCGTTCGCTGGCGGCCAGGGCGAACTCCGCCTGGCTCACCACCTCGCCGGCGCACTCGCCGACACCCATGTCCGCCAGGGTGAATTCCCGCGGATCGCCCCAATCGCTATAGTAGGAACGATCCACCTCCGGCGCGGGAATTTTGGTGAGGTCTTCGAGCAAATCCTTGATCGCCTTTTTGCCGATGCGCGCGACGAAATCTTGAAAACGTTCATCCTTTTCGCGCCGGCGCACGTAATACTCCGTGATCGACAGGACCGCCTCGGGAATCCGCTTCGACGGCACGGCGCCGATCGGCACGCCGTACTCGCCGGCGTTGTCGTGGAACTTGCCGCCGAGGACGACTTGGAAGTGCGGCACCTGAAATCCTTTGACGTTACGGTTGATGCCGTAAAAACCGATGTCGGCGATATGGTGCTGGCCGCAGGAATTGAAACAGCCGCTGACCTTGATGCGCAGATTCTTGACCGCCGCGTCCAACTCTAAGCTCTTTTCACTGAGGCGATAGCGCAGCTCGCGGGCGAGGCCGCGAGAAGAAGCGATCCCCAACTTGCAGGTATCTGTCCCGGGGCAAGCAGTCACGTCGACAATGGTGGCCGCGTCCGCCGCGCCCAGGCCGATGGCCTTGATCGCCTGATAGAATTCCGGCAGATCCGCCTCGCTTACCCAGCGGAAAAGAATGTTCTGCTCCACCGTCGTGCGCAGCGTGTCTTTGACGAAGCGCCGCGCGATGTCAGCGAGCGCTCGCAACTGATCGGCGCTGGCATCGCCCAGCGGCAGCGTCACCGTGGCCGCGACGTAGCCGGGCTGTCTCTGTTTGTAGACGTTCGTCGCATACCAGGCCGCGAAGCCTTCGGGACGCTGATGGCCGTTGAGGCTCACGCCGGGCCTGAGCGGCTGTTCGCTTGGCTCGTTGACTGAAGACAGGAAATCCGTCCAGCGCGGATCGGGCGAAAGTTTTTGCCGCTCTTCCAACACGAGCTTGCGAAACTCCTCGATGCCGAGATTGGCGATCAAGAACTTAATGCGCGCCCGGGCCCGGTTGCGCTTCTCGCCAAGACGCGCAAAGACGCGCGAGATCGCCTGCATCGTCGGCAGCAACTCGGCTTCGGGAAGAAATTCATCGAACAACTTCGCTTTGTACGGCACCGAGCCCAGACCGCCGCCGACGTAAAATGCGAAACCGCGCTGCTCTTTGCCGTCGACGAATCGAGTCTTGGCGATAGCGCCCATATCGTGCATCGTCACCAGGCCGCAAGGATTTTGCTCGCAGCCGGAAAAGGCGACCTTCACCTTGCGCCCGAAGTCCTGCGTGTCGGGATGCCCCATTAAAAATTTCGCGCAAGCCTTGGCGTACGGCGTCGTATCGAAGCTTTCCTCGTGGCAAATTCCCGCCAACGGGCAAGCGGTCACGTTGCGCACCACGTTGCCGCAAGCTTCCCGCGTGGTAATGCCAACCGCGGCGAGCCGGCGCATCAATGCCGGCGTGTCATCGATATGGACGAAATGGAATTGAATATCCTGGCGCGTCGTGACGTGAGACACGCCATCGGCGTATTCCTCGGAAAGATCGGCGAGGGTTTCGAGCTGCGCGGGGTTCAGCCCGCCGAAAGGGATCTTGATGCGCATCATGCCGGGCGCGTCCCACAGTGTGTCCGGCCCTTTGACGACGCCAGCCGGCAACTTGAGCTTTTGAATCCGCTTGCCGTCGTGTCGTTGACCATTGTCGTAGCGCTGGCCGTAAATGCCGCGCCGCAAGCGGGTCTCGGCGAAAACTTTCTCGTCGATCTTGCCCTGCTTGCGCAGCTCCATCTGCTGCTCGAAAATATCGATCTCGCGCCCCAGCTCCTCGGGTATCCGCGCCGCGAGCTTGTCTTTCCAGTTGAGCACCTTTTCCATGGCCATCTCCTTAGCCGAATTCGAAAAACATTAACTTGATTAAATTGGTCAGAAATCAGCGAAAAAAATTTTGAACCGTCGCTCCTCTTCGAATCGTTCAGATGTAATACATCAACGCTCCCACTTCGGGTTTGCAAAGGTCCGCGAGCGTGGTTTCCTCCAAGATCATCTCCATCGCTCTTACGCCCCTTGCCCAAGTCTCAATCAGCCGCTGCGTCACGGGCGAAATCGACCGGTCATGCATCTGTGGCCTGAGATCGAATCCAACGAGTGGCCCTTCCAATATTTGGAGAACCTCCTTCACCGTGATGGTCTCAGGAGGACGCGCCAGGATATATCCGCCCGATGGCCCCCTCGACCCATGCACCAACCGGCCACGTTTGAGCAGCACCATGATTTGACCAAGATATTGGGACGGTATATGCCGGGCGTCGGCGATTTCCTTCACCTGCACGGCACGCCGCTGCTTATAGCTCTCTACCAACTCCGCAAGCGCCAGGAGCCCATAATGTCCTTTAGAGCCGACCTTCACATGACACCCATTAGGTCTCGAAAACGATTGATCCTAAGTAAATCGATCAAGTTTGTCAAGAACCAGGGCTCGTAGGCATTTGCGGCTAAAGCTATATTCGGGAAGCCTCGGCAAGCGTCTCCCGCCATAACTTATTCAACATCTCTGCCCTAACGAGGCGTTGCATCTTTTCCGCCGGCCCCATTTCGGTTGCTTGGGAAGAATAAATGAAGCTATAGTCGGCAAATTCGGACGCCCATATGCCGAAAACGGATCCAGGCAGCTCCGGTATCTAGCACTATCATGAGCATCCAAACCCGACTCTGCGCCTTTAGAACCGCCGACAAGGAACGATTGCACGGCTTGCTTTTCACTCCGCCCGACGCGCAATCGGATCTCGCGCTCATTTTCGTTCACGGTGTCGCCATGAATTTCTATCTACCGCCGTTAGCGACTTTGGGCCAGGAACTCACAGAGCGCGGTTTCCACTCCTTCGTAATCAATACTCGCGGTCACGATTGGATCGCTCGCGCGGGAAATCTGACTAAATTTGGCGGCTCGGCCTATGAAAACACCGAAGACTGCCTGCTCGATCTCGACGGCGCGGTCAATTTTCTAAGACAACACAACTACCGCCGCTTCGTCTTGGTCGGCCATAGCCTGGGCGCGATCAAATCGATCATTTATCAAGGCACGCGCCAGCGCTCCGATGTGGTCGGCGTCATCTCTTGCTCGGCGCCTCGACAATTCTACTCCGAACGGATCTCCCGGCAGCCGGGATTCGCCGAGATTATCGCCAAAGCAGAAAATTTGATTGCTGAAGGCAAAGGGGAAGAGCTTTTATCGGTGGCGGTCGGCCCGAATCCGGGAATTTTCACCGCCCGCTCGCAGGTGAACAAGTACGGCAAGGACGACCGCAATGATTGCCGTCCCTACGCCGGGCTTCTGGGCTGTCCGTTGCTCGCCATCGTCGGCAGCGCCGAGCCTAAGTTTTTTCTCGAATACGCCCAGGAAATGGCGGCGGCGGCCGGACCAGGCTCAGAGTGCAGACTCGTCGAAGGGGCGAACCATTTTTACAACCGTCACACGCGGGAGATCGTCGAGATTATATATCAGTGGCTGGGTCGCTTTGCCGACTGATTGCGAGGTGTCGACCGCGCTTGATTACAATTCACAGCCCGAAGGCGGGGAGGGTTAGAATTTTGATCCGCTGAATTCCCGTCGAGAAAAACCTATGCCACACCTACAGGTCAAAGACGCCGAGATCTACTATGAAGTCCACGGCGAAGGTTCGCCCTTTCTCTTTTGCAGCGTCACCGGCCTCGATCACCAAGCTTGGAAATTTCACCAACTGGCGGAGTTCTCCCGCGACCACAAAGTTATCCTCTTTGATTATCGCGGCATGGGGAAGTCGAGCAAGACGATACAGAAGTATTCGATCAAAATGTTCACGGCTGACGCGGCGTCCCTGCTCGATCACTTGAATGTCGAACACGCCATCGTCTGCGGCCACTCCATGGGCGGCGTCGTTGCGCAGCTTCTAGCCATCGAATATCCCCGCAAGGTTAAGAAGCTCATTCTCGCTTCGAGCGGCGCATCCCATCCAGGCGCCCACGGCATTCCGCTCGCCATGTGCCGCGACATGGTCCGGCTCGGGTTCGAACATTATATCCGCGAGCACACCATCGCGACGGGCTGGACAAAAGAGTTCGTCGCAGTGCATCCGGACTTGATCGAAAGATTTCTCCAGGTCCGAATGTCCGGCATCGCGCCGCTGGAGAACTATTTATATTTCGTGCTCGCGCGCCAGGAACATGATCACACGGAGAGGTTGAAAGAGATTCGCGTGCCCACGCTGGTTCTGGCCGGCGACGACGAAAAGCACGGCGCCACGGATAAAACGCATTGGCATGCCGCACATGAGCTGGCGAAAGAGATTCCTAACGCCAAGTTGGTCGTGCTGGCCGGCGAAGGCCACCATTATCTAGCGACCAATCCGGGCGTCGCTCATCGAGCGATGCGGGAATTTATCGGTTAGAAAGCCGAGCCCTCAATTCGGTCTGTTATCTGCGTGGTAACGGCCCAAATAAACGAAACCACTTCGCGGGCGGGTTAACATGAAATTCACATTTTCCTGCTACGCTTCCGCCCGGATGGGGAACGTCAAGCCCGCGTCAATCGTAGGCAATGCTTTCGGGCTGTCAAGCTCGAGTGTCACCGAACAAAATTCAGACTCGATTATCATTCCATCTGCTAACCATGTTATTGTATCGGCGTGACCACGGGAGGCAAGCCGATGTCAAAGCAACAAAAAGCGCGCTTCACAGTTGCCGCGTACTTGTCGATGGATCGCGATGCGAGCGAAAAACACGAGTTCGCATTCGGCGAAATTTACGCGATGGGCGGCGCTTCGGCCAGGCATGTTGAGATCGTTGGCAACATCGTCCGCGAGTTAGGCAACCAACTTCGCCAGCGCCCGTGTCGGGTATACTCGACGGATTTGCGGCTTTGCGTCGATGCGGACCATCGTTACACCTACCCTGACGTAGTCGTGGTCTGTGACGAGCCACGGTTCTTGGACGACCAACTTGATACCTTGTTGAACCCAGACCTGATCGTCGAGGTGCTCTCAGAATCAACGAGAAACTACGATCGTGGTGACAAGTTTCAGCAGTACCGCGGCATTCCCTCTTTTCGCGAATATCTTCTGGTCGATCAGGCCAAAGCGCACGTGGAGCGGTATTCGAAGCAGCAAGACGGTACTTGGTCGCTATGGGAAACCGACTCCTTAGATCACGTCGTCCACTTGGAATCCCTCGCTGTCAGGCTGCCGGTCTCTGAAATCTATCTTAAAGTCGCATTCGATCAAGCCGCCGATCCGTCAGCTTGAGAACCCGCTGCCGCCCGCGGAATTCGAAAACTCCGGATCGGGCTTGCCGAAGTCCGCGGCAACTCAATTCGTTTCGGAGCGTAGTATCGACTCAATTGCATATCCCATCCATAGAACGATAAGCGTCAGAACAACCTCTCGTAGTCTCTCACGCAAATGCATTGAGATCATGAGCTGTGCGCGGGCGAACAGAATTATTCGGTGATTCAACTGAACAACCGTCGTCTTTAAGCCGAGAGGTTCTGAACTTGTCGACTCGAAGCCGACTTCCCTTTCGTCATTCCGGCGCAAAGCTTGCCCCGGACACGAGCCGGGGCCGGAATCCAGGTTTCTTAGGCGGCGGTGAGAATATCGATGAGACAAGACAGGATGCCGGCCGGAGTTTGTCCTGAGCGCCGTCGAAGGGCCCGCATCACGGATTTTCATTTTGCCTGAAGCATGTCCTGAGTACGTTCGAAGCAGCCAGGAATTTCAACCATTCCCGATGGGGACATTAGTGATTCCCTTCCTTATTGCCGCAATTGTGTCTCAGTTAAGTCACAGGTGTTGGTTGAAACTGACGTGTCCCATTAAACCACTATGAAAGTTCAGGTCGTCATCTTCGATCTCTTCGGCACATTGGTGGATGACTTTGCGTCGTCGGTCGGGCAAATGCATGCGGAGCTGGCCGCGGCTCTTGCCGTTCCTTATGAAGCCTTCATGCAGCTTTGGCGGCAAACTACGGAGATGCGAACCATCGGCGCCTTTCAGACCGTGGAAGCCAGCATAGAATATGTTTGCGGGGTCATGGGGGTGCAAGTGGGAGCCGAACAGATGACGAAGGCAGTTGCTATTCGATTGCAGCATACAAGGCGGGCGCTCGAGCCGCGGCCAGATGCCGTGACGACGCTCGCGCGGCTAAACGACCAGGACTACAAGGTAGGACTTCTCAGCAACTGTTCAGTCGAGATTCCTATTCTTTGGCAGGAAACAGCTCTTGCGAATCTCGTTGCGACGCCCATTTTCTCCTGCCGAGAACGCCTCAAGAAACCGGACCCTCGTATCTATCATCTCGCATGTGAGCGCCTCTGCGTCATGCCCGGGGCTTGCCTCTATGTTGCTGATGGCGAAGACCACGAATTAACCGGCGCAGCCAAGGTCGGTCTGCACCCCGTGTTGCTTCGCACGTCCTCACAAGAAACCCGCCCTGAATTGCATCAAGAAACTAGAGAATGGCAGGGCGCCACCATCGCTGGTTTGGCTGAGGTATTGCAACTGGTTAGGCGCTAAGTGAGGGACTAACGATGAAGAAGAATCATGTGATCGAATTTGAACCGAAAGAGCGGATTCTTGAGAAGGCCAAGAAATATATTGAGTCCCTCGA
>JAUYJC010000539.1 GCA_030688735.1 Deltaproteobacteria bacterium | reverse complement strand
TATCAATATTCGGTGGACTACGTCGTGCGCCCGCCATTTGCGAACCGGGAAGGCATCGTCGAAACGCTGAAGCTCAGCACGGTGCCGGAAGCGAGCAAAGCCAGCCCCGATCACTTCATTGACAACAGCGTGGTCAAAAGCCTCGAGGAGCAGGGCTTCTTCCGGCAGATCGGTATGGAGAAGTAAAGCTAATCCTCGACTCCCCCACTCTTCTACCGTACTTTCATATTCCAGCCATAAATCCGCTCGCTCGGTAGCGGTCGATAATCAACGTTCTTGGCCATGCCGAAGAGCAACTGGTGGCGCCAGAGAAAATGGGCGGGCGCCTCGTCAGTGATTACGCTCATCGCCTGGGCGAGCAGCTTCTTGCGTTTCGCCGGATCGAAAGCCTGACGTTCCGCAGCCAAGAGCTCGTCGAGCTTCGGATTGGAATAACCGATGCGCGGCGAACCGCCGGTCTCGAAGTATTGAGAGATCGCCGCGCTCGGATCGACGACGCCGCCGCGTCCCATATAGTAGAATGGCACCTTGCCGACCTGGACGTTCGCCCATAGCGTCGCCCATTCGGGCGTCAGCAGCTTGGTGCGAATCCCGGCGGCGCTGAGCATGGGCACCATGGCCTCGGTCAGTTGTTTATCCAAAGTGTAACGATTCACCGGGGTTTGCAGCTCGACGTCGATACCATTCGGATATCCGGCCTGCTTGAGCAGTTCCTTCGCCTTTTCTGGATTGTAAGTGTACTTCGGCTGCAGGTTCGGATCGTAACCGTATTGTCCCTCGCCGATCGGCCCGTCGAGGCGCGACGCCTCGCCGCGCAATATCGTTTTAATAATCGTGTCGCGATCGATGGCATGGGCCACGGCTTGACGGACAAGCTTGTTGTCCCAAGGTTTCACTTTGGGCATCATCGCCAGGAACATAATCTCGGCAGTGTGAAACTTGGTGATCTTGTGGTTCGGGCTGCGCTCGACACGCTCGCGCAGATGCGGGGGGAACAAACTGGGCGATCTGAATCTCGTTGTTGAGCAGCGCCGTCACCCGCTGCTCGGGCTCGCGCATAATGCGGAAGACGATCTCGTCGGGCGCCTGCGGATATTGCTTCCACATCGGATGACTCTTGTCTTTGCCGATGACCAGACGCTGGCCGGGGATCAACTCGCGAAATTTGTACGGGCCGGCGCCGATCGGATACTGGCGGTCGGCCACATCGGGTCCGTATTTGTCGTAGATCGCCTTGTTGGTGATCATGATCCGGTCGAAGAGGTAATCCAGCAGCGGTGCGGTGGGCTCTTTGGTCGTGATTCTCACCGTGTGCTTGTCGATAACCGATTCGCCGGCGATGGCGGATATGTTTTGGCGCTGCTTGCTCATCGGGTCGGTGCGAATGCGGTTAATGGAATGCACGACGTCTTCGGCGGTCAACGGCGCGCCGTTGTGGAATTTGATGTCTCTGCGCAAATGAAAAATCCAAGTCTTTGGGTCCTTGACTTCCCAGCGCTCGACCAACAGGCCGACATGCTGCCCCTTGTCGAAGTCATAAGTCCCCAGGCAGCCCAGCACCTGGCACCAGACGCTGTACATGAGCGAGACGCTGTCGCCGTAGGGATTGAAGGTCTCCATCGTTTCCGTAACGCCGATGGAAATGCGGGTTTCGGCGGCTCTTACCGCCTGACTGCCGGTTGTATACATGAAGAGCGTCAAGCCAACGGATGCGGCGACTAATCGTCTGCGCGTCATGGTTTTCCCTCCTTGTTAGGACAAACCAACTTCCATCTTCGATCCTCTACCCTCGATCCTCGCTCTTCCGCCGCTCCAGGTTTCTTACTTCCACAACTGCTTGTAGAATCCCTGCGTCTCCAGCTCCTTTACGAAGCGGTCGTCGTAAAAACTCTCCGGCTTGGCTTCTTTCGCCTTGGGATTTCGAACCGCGGCCTGGTTGAGCACTTCCTGCACCCCCTCGCGGGTGTTGTAGGGAATCTTTTCCACGTAGTCGATTGCGTATTGGTACACCGCATCGATGATTTTCGGGTCGTTGGAGCGCGCATGCTTCTGCACGGCGCGCTTGGCCAACGCCTGATCCGTGAACAACCGATAGACACCCTCGGAGTATGCCTTCATGAAACGGCGCACCAGATCTTCGTTGGCATTGAGGAACGAGCGGCGCGCCATCCAGGCGTCGTGGGGGAAATAGACGCCGGCGGTGCCCATGTTCATGAGCGTCTTGGCCCCGGCCTCTTCGGCGCGCAAATTCGTCGGGCTGGAAAACGGCGCCGCCACTATGGCTTTGGCCTTGAGCATCGCCGCCGCCGCAAACAAGTCGCCCGCTTGAATCATCGTCACGTCGCGGTCGGGATTCAATCCATGTTTGCGCAGCAGGTAGCGCATCGTGAAATCGGTCGAGGACCCGAAGCGCGTGATGCCCACGGGCTTGCCGCGCAAGTCTTCGATCCGCTTAATTTCCGGCAGCGCCATGATGTAAAAAGCCGGCACTTTAGCCAAGGCTCCAACCATGACGATGTCCGAGCCCGCCAGATTCGCATCCACCGCCGCATTGCCCGCGGCGGCGGCAAAGGGAAGATCGCCGCCGAGCATCGCCTGCACCATTTTCGACCCCGAAGTAATGAGCACGAGATGGGCTTCGATATTGTACTTATCAAAAATCTTCGCCTCCTCGGCCACCCAGAGTCCGGCTTTGATTCCGGTGATCGCCGTGTAGCCGATCACCAGCCGGTCTTTGGCGTCCACGGGAAAAACCATCCTGCCGATAAAGGTTAGAACAATAAGGCAACTAAAAATCGTTCGTTTCATACCGCCCTCCTTCTCCCAAAGAGATTTGCCGAGGCCCACGAAAGTATTTGCTCACCGAGATTTACTTCTGCCGTGGAACCGCCGCCCAGGCCTCGATTTCGATCAGCATGTCCGGCAGGTCGATGCCCACTCCTCTGAGCAATGTGGCCGGTCTGGGATGGGCGCGCAGGTCAGGCTCGTGTTGCTCGAAGAAAGCGTACATCTCGTCGCGCATGTCGAAAACGTCTTCGCGCCGCTTCAGGAAGTAGCGGAACATCACGACATTTTTGAGGGACGCGCCCATAATTTCAAGATTATTTTTAATGTCGTCCAAACACTGGCGAGTCTGTTCCTTGATGCCGCCGACGACTTTGCCTCGTCCGGCGCGTTCCTGCTCCGGAGTTCTGCACGGAGCATCCTCGAAAGGATCTCTTCCCGTGGAGCCGGAAAGAAACAAAATATCGACGTCGCCTTTGGTGCGAAATCCAGTCGCCCAGTTCATTTTCTCTTTATGGTAGTGCGGCCAAAGCGTGCCCCACTCGTATTCGACTCTTTCCGCTTTTTGTTTCGCCAGTGCCTCGGGGTTCTGTGCCATAATAAATTCTCCTTAGGGTTCTTTTCTGACCTAAACTGCTGGCTCCTCTTTATCAATAAGCTAAAAACCAAGTCAAACGAAATTATCCCGCATCGCCCCACCGGATCACTTCGTGCATCTCGAACACGTTTGGGCCGGAGAACATTTCCGCCGGCGGGCGGTTACGGTGAGCCTCTTTGAATTCGGCGCTGTCGGTCCAGGCGCGGAATGACGCTTCATCTTGCCAATGGGTGAGCACGATGTAGTAGTCGCTATTGATCGGGCGAAGAATCTCCAGACGAACAAAGCCGTGCATGTTCTCGACCAGCCGCGCTCTGCCCCCGAAGCGGGCTTCAAAGTCCTGTTCATGCCCCTTGGCCACCTGAATACGATTCGATACGGCAATCATATTGGCTCCTCTTTGCGTTAGTGTCTTGACTCCGAAGTTCGGTGAAAAAGTCGAGACGCTTCCATCGTCATTCCCGCGGAAGCGGGAATCGTGCGCCCGTGAGGGCGCCACATTAGCACGGTGAAAGTCCGTGTCGGAGTGTGCCACAGCTCCGTAGCCGAAGGTAACTGCGTTGCCGCGAGGCGGGGTGGAGAGCAACTGGAGGCGAACTGTCGGTCCGTAGGATGACGAACTCGATTCGGCGTGATGTTGCGGCGAGCCTGCGATTCCATGGCGAAGCCCGGAAGTAGCCCGATACGCTGTCGTGGCGGATAAAGCGATGTCGGGGCGCATGGCGTGGTTGGAGGCGGAACGATGGGAAGGTTTGGCGAGGTAAGCGGGGAGACCTGCGCCGTAGGTGAGCGGCGTAGGAGTCAGAGCCTTCATGGTACCGCAGCGGGGGAAAAGAAACCCGCGAGAAGCGCAGAGAGCAAAGCTGCGCCGAGGGACGGGAGGCAGGAAGGTAGAAGCGTGAGCGACA
>JAUYJC010000214.1 GCA_030688735.1 Deltaproteobacteria bacterium | reverse complement strand
ATGACGTCGCCCCGCTGGAGCCCCGCTTCGTCGGCCGGGCTACCCGGCTTGATCGAGGTAATCACCAAGCCTTCGGCGCGCTCTAACCCGAGCTCGGCGGCCATGCTCGGAGTCACCGGTTGCACGGCCATCCCCAAGTCTCCGTTCTCCGTCGCCGCCACCACTTCGCGATCCTTTAATTCACCCACCGTCAACGGCAGAGTGAGTTCCTTGCCGTTGCGGAGAATTTTTAACTGCGCCTGCTTACCCGGCACTGTGCGCGCCGCTTGGAGCGGTAGCTCTCCGGAATCTTTTATCTGTTTGCCGTTGAATTCCACGATCACGTCGCCGGTTTTGATTCCTGCTCGCTCGGCCGGTCCGGCCTTTGCCACGTCGGCCACTAAAGCGCCGCTCGACTGCTTCATGCCGAGAGATTCAGCGATGTCCGGCGTGACTTTTTGAATCGTCACGCCGAGATATCCCCGGACGACCTTTCCGTTGTCCTTGAGATTGGGCAGGAGTTCTATTACCAAGTTGGTCGGGATCGCGAAGCCGATTCCGATGTTGCCACCGGATTGACTGAAGATCGCCGTATTGATCCCGACGACTTCGCCGCGCAGGTTGATCAGGGGTCCGCCGGAATTTCCCGGGTTGATCGAGGCGTCGGTCTGAATAAAATCCTCGTAGGGCCCGGCGCCGATATGACGGCCCTTGGCGCTGACGATTCCCGAGGTGACGGTATGATCGAGGCCAAAGGGATTGCCGATGGCCATCACCCATTCACCGACTTCGACGCGGTCCGAATCTCCGAGCGTCGCGGCCGGCAGGTCCTGCCCGGTGTTGATCTTGATAATCGCGATATCGGTCTTTTGGTCCTTGCCCAGAACCTTCGCGTCGAAACTTCGGCCATCCGAGAGTTTGACGACGATTTTCTGCGCGCCGTCGACGACGTGGTAGTTCGTAAGAATCGTACCGTCACGGTCGATGACAAAACCGGAGCCGAGGCCGGATTGCCGCTGCGGACCCCGAGGGATCGGTCCGCCGAAAAATCTTTCCCAGAATTGGCTTGACGGATCGCCCTCTCCAAAGGGCACGGCGGGATGCTCCGACGTCCTGCGGACCTGCGTGGTGGAAATATTGACCACCATAGGGCCTAGCTTTTTCGCCAAGCTCACGAAATCCGGCAACGCCGCCGCCGCGACGGTTCTAACACCGGATTCCGCGGCGCCCGCATGAGCGTCGCGAACGCCGGAGTAGTACCATTCTGCCAGGCCGCCGGCGCCGGCGAACGCGCAAAGCAAGCCGACCGCGAACGCTGAAGACAATTTTCTGGTTTTACGCATAGCTGTTCCGATTTCCATCCTACTTAACTCCTGGCCCTTCGACGGATCCTACAGATCGATCAAGCGGCTCCGGCAATTCGAACTAGATTGTCACGATTTTGCGGTATCAATCGGTATGACCGATTTTTACGGCACTGTTTCCCTTCACGTCGATCCTTTTCCGACAGGTTCGCCAGCGCCTCCTCTTTCCAGCGCCTCAAACCCTGCCGCAAATAGCCGGCATCGTATCCCAGGGTTTCGCAGACATTCTCAAAAGAAAACAGATAGAAGCGATCGCCGTCGAGTATCCACTGTTCCGCGTCGCGGTGGAGCGCCAGCTTCCGGTTACAGGTCGCCGCGATATTGTCTTGAAAGCAAATCACCGCGTCCTCCAGTACCGCGAGCATCAGCATCTTCTCGGGGTCCAGATTGAATTTTCTCTGGTAGGTGGCGAGGTACTGCGATGAAACCAGTACGTCCGGTTGGAAAACCGCCAACGCCTTTTCTTCAAAGGCGAAACCGCCGGCGCGTGGGTCTTTGACCCAAAACGGCGAGCGTCGAGTATCAGTCGATACCTGTGAGGTTAATCGTTTTTTTGAAATCATGAAAAATCCTCCGAAACAGTTAGACTGACCCGTGCCCGATTTTGTTCCGTTTTTGTCAGCAGCCGGGCTATTCCGAGCTCTCTAGGCATCGATTTGGGCCGCCGCTCCAGGTGTGTTGCAAAGAATGCCGATAAGAATCGGCCTCTTATATGCCCTGAAAGCCGATCCAATCGAGCTGCGGACGATGGTTCCGACGCAGGTTGACCGCCCAGGCCAAGATGGTAAAGTGACCACTCATGCCGCTAGCAACCATCGAAGAAGCGATCGACGAGACTCGCCGCGGGCGGATGGTCATTCTAATGGATGACAAAGACCGCGAGAACGAGGGCGATCTCTGCATGGCCGCCGAGAAGGTCACGCCCAAAGCGATCAACTTTATGGCGACCCACGGGCGCGGCCTCATCTGTCTGCCGCTAACCGAGGAACGGGTCCGGCACCTCGGGATCGCCATGATGGTCTCGGAAAATACCTCTCCATTCGGGACGGCGTTTACCGTGTCGGTGGACGCTGCAGCGGGGATCACCACGGGCATCTCCGCAGCGGACCGGGCCAAGACGATTCTCGACGCCATCAGCGATGACGCCAAACCGCAAGATCTCGCTACGCCGGGCCATATCTTTCCTCTACGCGCGCGCAACGGTGGCGTCCTGGTCAGAGCCGGTCAAACCGAGGGCTCGGTCGATCTGGCCCGCCTCGCTGGGCTCAAGCCGGCCGGCGTCATCTGTGAAATCATGAAAGACGACGGCACCATGGCGCGCCAGCCCGATCTCATGAAGTTCGCCAAGAAACATAAGCTGAAAGTCGTCACTATCGCCGATCTCATTCAATACCGGCTCAACTACGACTCGCTGGTCTACCGGGCAGCGTCCGCGCCCTTGCCGACCCGCGTCGGCGGACAATTTGAAGCCGTTGTCTACAATACCCACGTGGACCAGAGCGAGCACCTGGCGCTCATCAAAGGGAATATCTCACCGAAAGAAGAGATCTTGGTACGGGTTCATACCAAGTACGTGCCCGGCGATGTCTTCGGTTTCGAGCTGCTCAATACCGGGGCGGTGATCCAGCGTTCCATGGAAATCATCGCGAAAAAAGGCAAGGGCGTCATTCTCTATCTCCAACCGGAGCATAAGGGATTGCGCCCGGCGATGTTCACCTATCCCAAGGTCGAGGGCAAGCAGCAAAAAAACATGAATCCGTCATTTGTCTATCGGGCCGATTTCAAAGAGTACGGTATCGGCGCGCAGATCCTGCGCGACCTGGGCGTGAGAAAGATGCGGCTGTTGACGAACAACAAGAAGTATCTCGTCGGGCTCAGAGGCTACGGATTGGAGGTCACCGCGCTGGAACCGATTCCGCGCGAGAGTCCTCTGAGCGTGGCCGCGAAACCCAAGAAGGCGAAGGTGAAAAGCGCCTAGCCCTGCGGGATTGCAAATCTCAAAGCTCAGATTTCAAAATCGATGTGAGATTTGAGATCTGAAATTCCGAGCGTTAGCGAGGATGATATATGCCGATCTTCGAATACAATTGCCTTGGCTGTCATCATAGCTTTGAACAAATCGTTCTCTCCACGCGCGAGCGGGTGCGTTGCCCCAAGTGTGACAGCAGCTCCGTGGAAAAGCAGCTTTCGGTCTTCAGGTCGCCGGGCAGTCGCTCCGAAGAGCCAACCGCGTCGACCGGCGGCTGCGGCGGCTGCAGTCCGCATGGCTGCGGCTGCCACTAAGAAAATTTCGGCGGATTCAAATATCGCGGCAGCTGCGGTCTGATTTTGTTTAGCGCCTCGCCAGGGTTGGAAAATACCCGCTCCTCAATCAACTGTCCACCTACCCAGTAATCGAGGGAAGGCGCCTCGGTGAAATTGATATCCACATAGCGCTCCCCGATCGGTTCAGCCGTAATCACCACTCTGACGGAATAGCCGGCATCGATCACAATCCCGCGGGTGCCGGCAGGAAGGGGAAGTCCGCTTTTGATTCGCGCAAGCTTTTCCGCCGGATACTTACCCACATCCAGCGAAAAGTAGCCCCACTCGCCGGGCGCGACGGCGAGCTCCTTGAGTATTTTCGGATTGATGTCGACGAGGTTTTTGGCGGCTTGATCTTGATTGTAGTTCCTGAGCAGCTCGTAGGCCCACTTCTCGATGATGCCCTTGGCCGGCTCGGCCGGCTTTTCGCGCTCCTTGACCGGCCCGCGGTCGATCCACCACTTGGTTTCTTCGAATGCCTGTGCCTTCTCGTCCGCCATATCAAGCTGACTCACGCAAATGGATCGCGGGGAAAAAACGTAAAATCCAGCTCCTTCTCGATCGAACCTCCCAACTAGATGAGGACAGGAAAGGATTAAAATGGAGGTTAGCCGAGATCATACCATCAATCGGGACCTTCTCAAGGGGAAATAAGAAACTCTAGACCAAGCCGTAGGCGGATTTGTCAACTCACAACGAGGGGAACAGGCGGCTGCGTTATGTTCGGCCAAAATAAATTAATGCTTCCGATTGCCGGGAAGACGGCCAACGCGGCGCCTGACTCTCTGGCCTTGACTACACACTGGCAGTTTGCCGGGTCACGTCTTTGAACTGTAGCGGGGATTTATCTCTAATCGCGGGATCGCTTCACGGCTTGATTGTCACGGCTTACTGTAGCCATCCAACGGCAGGCTGATGTGCGGTAGCTACCGACCCCAATAGGCCTAAGCCCTCGTGTTTGGTGCGCAGGCGGTAAACGTCGGTAGTATTAGAAAGGCGAAAGGGTGAGTTTAATCTTTTTCCTTTTTCCCGGCAGTCAAAAATGTTTTGAAGACAAGTTCGTTGTGCTCGCCAATCATCGGAGCAGGCCGATCAATCTTGAAAGGAGTCTTTGAAAGAGCGAAGGGCGGTCCTTCGGCGTGGCATCTGCCGATTTCTGGATGGTCAACAGGCACCCAAGAACCTCTATGCTTCAGTTGAGGATCAGCAAAAAGATCCGCTAGCGTTTGGACGATCCCCGCCTTCACCCCGTTTTCTTGCAGCTTCTTAAATACCTCTTCTGCCGTGAGTTGAGCCGTCCATTTCCCAACTTCTCTATCCACTTCATCCTCATGTTTTTTTCGTGCCGGTATCGTCTTAAATCTTGGATCCGAGATCAGCTCGTCCCTGCCCATGCACTCGCAGAGGGCCTTCCATTCTTCATCCTTGAACACACTGATGGCGCACCAGCGGTCATCCCCCCTGCAGCGGTACGTATTGTGCGGAACCGCAAAGGGATGTCTGTTCCCGTCTCTCTCAACCACACGATGGTTGGTGCTGTACTCCAATAAGGCCGGTATCATGAATTGAACACCGGCTTCATACTGGGCCAGGTCAATCCACTGTCCTTCTCCTGTCCTTCGTCGATGCTCCAGAGCCGCTGTGACTGCAATGACCCCGTATCCCACCGCCACAAAATCCACATAGGGGCCAAGAATGCAGGGCAACCTGTCCGGATACCCGGTCACATACGTGAACCCGCAGAGGGACGACAAATGGGAGCCGAATCCCGGGTGAAAGGCGTGGGGCCCGGTCTGGCCCTGATTGCAGGTGCTGAACAAAATGATACGGGGGTTCACTCTTTTCATCTCTTCGTAGCCGATTCCCAACTTCTTAATCGTTCCGGGCGTGAAATTTTCGATGACGACATCGGACCATTCGATCAGCTCCAGAGCGAGATCAACCCCTTGCTTCGCCTTCAAATCTATCGTCACACCGTACTTGTTATTATTGCAGATAGCGAAAGACCCGGCACGGTTCAATCCGTACTTGTTGTCTTTATAAGGGGGATAGTTGAGCCTGAATCCGTCCGGTCTCTCGTAGGACTCGACGTGCACCACGAGGGCGCCGTGGTCTGCCATATGTTTTCCAATGGCAGGCCCCGCCGCGACCGCGGCAAATTCCGCGACTTTGATCCCCTCAAAAACTTGTTTGGCCGTTTCCATCATCCTGTAAAACGCGCAAAGCGCATGGCGCAAGGCGCGAAAAATACTCCTTCCTGCAATTTTTCAGATGACATTCGCTCTTTTCAGGCGGAGGATGTCGCTGTCATCCAATCCAATTTCACCGTAGATTTCTCTGTTGTGCTCTCCGATCAAGGGAGCGCGACGCCAAGAATCGCAAGCGATCGAAGAGAATACGGTAAAAAAAGCGGGATAAGTGATTTTTGTTCCCAACTCCTCGTGTTCCACTTCCCGCCACAGTCCTCTTGCCTTCAGTTGTTCATCTTCCAAGATTTCCTTTGCCGTTGCCACCGGATAACCGAGCATGTCATTCTCGAGAACATGCTCGAAGAATTCCTTTTTAGTCACCGTTCTGAAAAATTTCATACAGGCGTCTTCGATCCGATCGACCTCTTCCTGGGTGACCGTGGCGATATCAAATTGGTCCCAATCCTTATTTTTTAGATCGTCGGGCGCCATTCCCTTGCTGTCCATCCATTCCACCAATCTCCTGTTCGTTCGTTTCCCGGCGGGGCCTCCATAAATAACGTAGGTCACGTAACCATCTTTACACGGATAGACAGCCCGGAAAATCGCCCCGGTGATGCTCCTGCCCGTAATAAAACTACCCTCTCTCCTGGGGACCTCTTTATTCAGGTCATAGAAAGAAGGAGAGTGGTTCAAAGCCCAGATCACGCCTGCCTGTCCCGAGACATCCACATGCTGGCCTTCACCCGTCATCCCCCGATGATAATAGGCCATGAGTGTCCCCATTGCCGCATGCATCCCGATCCACATATAGGACTGAGGCAGCGTAGGCCGTACCGGCGGCTTGTCCGGATCGCCGAGGGACGACATGAGACCGCTCATCGCCGTAAGGACCAGATCCGACCCTTTATAATCCTTATAAGGTCCGGACTGTCCAAAGGGGGTAACGGACGTCATGATGAGCTTGGGATTTATTTCACTTAAAGCAGCATAATCCAGGCCTGACTTTTCAAGATATCCCGGCGCAAAGGTTTCCAGGACGATATCGGTATTCTCAACCAGTTTCCGTAGTATCTCTCTCCCGGTTTCCGTCTCAATATTTAAGGTGATCCCTCTCTTGTTATGGTTGTAGGAAAACCAATAAAGATTCTTTTCAGGATGCGGGGTGTCCTGAAAAAAAGATCCCAGATTCCTGGATTCATCTCCTCCCGGTTTCTCCACCTTGACGACATCTGCGCCCAAATCGCCCAAGATTTTACCGCACAGGAAAGCCGTTTCATTGGTGAAATCAAGAACCCGGCAATCTTTTAGCAATTTCACTTTCTCTTCCATCAAAACAATTCCTCAGTTTATGGGAAATTCATATCATTGGCTGTACGGCTTCTTGGCAGTTCGGCTGCACTTGCAACCTAACTTCGGTTCAACAATGGAATCTTAATCAAATTCCCGATTCGGCGAACCATTTCGCATAGGGCTCCTGAAAAGACTTGGCCTTTTCAATTTGCTCGTCCGTGAACCAATCTTTCAGGTTCACGACATCGATGGGATAACTGGCCCGCTCAAATGCGTCAGTATACTGGTAGGGTACGGTGGCATCGATTCCGATGGCGCCGGAAAATCTTATATTGGATTGGGTCCACTCTTTTGCACCTGCCGAACTGCGCTCCGCGGGCTGGAACGTCTGCCCCATCCCTCCCGGGGCGACAATCGTAATACCCTCTTTAGCATCGACCCGGGTCGCTAAGGCCCACATCAAGTCATCCATGGAGTAGATGTTGATATCCGGATCGACAACCATGGCAAAACGGGCACCCAGTGAGCAGGAAAGAGCCGCCGCCAGTATGTTTTTCGGAAAGCCCTCATCCCTGACACGCCTCTTCTTCACCTGGAAGATCACGCCGCCCCAGTCGGGGATGCACATGGGGATATGGGTGTCAACGCAGAACCCCGGGCTTATCCGCTCGGCCAGTTCATAGAAACACGCCTCGCGACAGATCACGCCGATGTTGTGGTCGTCGTATCCGTGCACGATCAGAGGGTCGTAGATCGGTCTGTCTTTTCGATGGGTGATCGCCGTGACATTAAATTGAAACGTTCTATAGGCCTTCCCCATATAGCCGGACCATTCGGGGTGAAAAGGATAGACTCCCTGCTTCTGGTCTTTTTCGGCCAATGGGCTTTCCCAGACCCTTTTAGTTGTATCCAAATACCCTTCAAGAACATACTCTGCCTCTGCGATGGAATAGGCGTCGATCGTCTTGCATTTTACCATTTCCAACGGAAATCCCTGGATGGCGCCGGCAATCCCCAACTCATCGGAGCCCCTTGGGAGAATGGTATACATGAACCCTGATCCCGCCATCATGGTTGCAGCTGGCGGAATCCCCATATTGATAGTGAAGGGTATCGGTTCTTTTTTATAGTATTTGGTCATGATCTGATCGGTGTGGGACCCCGGAGATATCTGAAAGGTGGAGTGGTCCTTCCACCCGAGATCCTCACGGAAGTTCATCCGGTTGTAGCCGATGTGCCACCCACCCCAGAACTGTTTGGGCGAGGCTACGGTTTTGCCTGCCCCCAGAGTTCTTCCCGGATCCGTCGGCGTATGTTGGATCATGGGAACAACCGGCCAGACATCGATATTCTTGTCGATGACCACTTCCTGACAGGGCGCCTTATCAACGATCTTGGGCGGAAGGGGTTGCAGGATGCTCTCGTGGATTTTGAACTTCAACTCTTTTCTGTCCTTTGCCCCAAACATCCTGGCGATGATCTTATCCGAACCCATGACATTGGTTGCCAACCGCGCATTGGGATAGCCTTTAACTTTGTTGAAAACTATCGGCGGACCACCATCCAGAAGTTTTTGGATAGCCGTCATTTCGAGTTTCGGGTTGATTTCCCGGTCCGTTTCCAAAACTAGACCTTCCTTCTTCAATGCCTCGAGCATTGCCCTCAGGCTCCTCACTGCTTCTGCTGCCATTCTCAACCCTCCTTTAGAGAATAATGTCCTTCAATTCTGAGTCTTGTTAAAATGTGGTTCTGGATGCGGCTGAAGCCATTCTGCTCCTGGCCTCACTCTTTAAGCACCATCGCAATCCACGATGGGCCCTATCGTCCCCAATGATCACTCCGCTTCTTGTAGCCTGGCTTCTCGACGAACTGGACTTGTGACTAGATCTTGAAATCCTCCAGCGTGTTGGGCGCAAAGAGGTCCTTTACATCGACCTCCTTCTGGATCAGCCCCTGCTCATGGGCATAACGAACGAGGGTTTCCAAGCCATGCCGGTTGGCCTCTAAACCGTAGGGCCAGAGATCACCCCCGAAGATTTCCAGTTCCTCTTCGATTTCCGCTATTGACCACGCGAGCATATATTTGAGTGCGGAAAATTCATACATGGACTCTTGGCAGTACCTCTTGGCCTCACAGAAAGCCTTATAAAGACTCTGGGCCACCCAGGGGTAACTTTGGTAAATTTCTTCTCTTAGCGCCACGCAATGCATAATAGGAAAAATTTTTGTCCGTCGGTAATACTCCCTCTCCACTTCGCGGAAATTAGGAATCAGCCGACGCACTTTAGGAGATCGCCGCACGAATGGCAAGGGCAGATACGTCGACATCAAGGCATCGAGCTCGCCGCTCTCCAGCATCGACGAAAGCGTCTGCTCAGGTCCAATCGAGCGAATGTCGATGCTCTGCGGCAAATCGTGCGTGACTTTGTCCATCCGTCCCGGCTCCTCCTGTCCTCCAGTGAACCAACTAATCTTCTCGGGGAGAACCCCGTACTCGTGTTGCAGAAGGCCCCGAACCCAGATCGCCATGGTCATCTGGTATTCGGGGATCCCTACCCGTTTCCCTATCAGATCTTTGGGTTCCTGAATACCCGCGCCCGTGTTTATGAAGATGCATGAGTGGCGGAAGGCACGCGATGGGAACACAGGTATGGCAACAAACGGAGGGTGTCCTTTGTCTCGCGCGATCAGGTAGGAGCCCATTGAAAGCTCACAGGCGTCGAATTCCTGGTACCGGAGCATGCGCCAGAAGGTCTCTTCGACCCGTAGGGGCAAATAGGTCAGCTCCACGCCTTCGACCTCGACTCTTCCCTCCTGAAGAGCGCGGGTGCGATCGTAATCCCAACAAGCTAATGTCAAACGAATCTTGCCCATGAAATGCTCCTGTCGGATTTACCAAATAAACCTTCGCAGCCGGACTATCGGACTACAGCGAGAAACTCATTCGCGCTGATGACGAACTGGTCCTGGTCGCCCTGCAACACCACCGCCGCTTCACCGGAAGCAAGGGTCGTGCGACGCTGAATCGTATAGGCCTTGCCCTTGAAGGTGATTTTTAGACCCGGCGCGTACTGTCTCAGACGCTCGTGATCCTGCTGCGGATCGATTTTTTCCATGCTTTGATTTCATAACATATCGCCGCCCAAAGCTTAAGCCGCGAAGGGCCGGCCTCGCCCCGCCGCGAAATTGACATCGTTGCGAGCCGATACTACAGTCACTTTCTTAAATCGAAAGTAGCCCAACGCCGCCCCCTGTTGCAATTATTCCCGAATCCGTGGGAAAGGAAGAAGGTGTCAATGAAAGCGGAGTTCGACCCGTGATGGCGTTCTTGACGATGTTCCAGCGACACCTTCAGCTCAGGGTGATCGCGCTAATTGTGGCCATTCTCGTCTTTGGCTTCGGCGTCCTGGTGATTCTCAACATCCAGCGCGAGACGGAGGCAATGGTGGCCGGAAACCGAGAGACGGCGCGGCTGCTGGCGGCGTCCATAACCAAGAGCATCGAGAACGGTATGCTCGAAGGGCGTCCCGACATTATCCGCCGGCTCGTGCAAGAGCTCAAGAAAGAGCTCAAGGATGTACGCGTTCTCGATGTCTACCGGCACAACGGCGTGGAAGCGTTCAGCGACCTGGAAACCCTTAAGGAGGTCAACATCGACGCGGCGCTGGCCGAGCGGATCTCCAAGATGCGCCGGGCGCCGGGCAAGAAGATCAGCGATCCGCTGTTCACCCGCGCGGTCGAGACAATGACCCCTCAGGAGACCTATGAGGCGACCAACGATGGCCGCATGCTAACTCTCTACCGCCCTCTGGAGAACGGGCAGGAGTGCCAGGACTGTCACAGCAGTGACCACAAAACTCGGGGCGTCGTCAGAGTGAGCCTCGGTCTGGAGCGGCTGGATGCCGATCTGCTGGCGGCGAGGAACCGCCAGCTCCTGGTCGCGCTTTTGACGATCCTCGGAGTGACTGCTTTCTTAGTGATTTTTTTGGGCCGCGTGGTGCTGCGGCCGATCGCCCTGATCTCGGCCGCCGCCAGCCGCATCGGCGGCGGGGACTTTGAGACCCGCCTGGCGATGCAAAGCCAGCACGAGATCGGCGAGCTGGGTAGAGCGATCAACGGGATGGCCGGTCGGCTGAAGAGCGTCCACGGCGACCTCGAGGCGCGCAACACCGAGCTGGCCGGCGCGCTCCAGAGCCTCAAAGAGTCGATGCAGAAGGTGGAGCTGCTCGAACAGGTCAAAGGCGAGCTGATCAAGTTTGTTCCCGAAGCGGTGACCAAACTGCTCGAGAAGAATCCCAACGCTCACGAGCTGGAGAAGCGGGAAGCGGACGTTTCCGTTTTGTTTCTCGACGTGGAAGGTTACACCCGCCTGTCGGAGCAGTTGTCGCCGCAGCGGCTCAACCGGATGATCCAGGACTATTTTTCGAGCTTTCTCGAAATCATCCGCGCGCATCACGGCGACGTCAATGAGACCGCCGGCGACGGCCTGATGGTGATTTTCCAGAGCGAAGCCGGCCCCGCGCGCCACGCACAGAACGCCGCCGCCACAGCCTTTCAGTTGCTGGCGAAAGTCGGGAGCCTCAATCGCGAGTTCACCGGAATCTATCCGCCGGTGGCGATCCACGTCGGCATCAACAGCGGTCCGGCGTTCGTCGGGGCGACCAAGCTCGACGCAGCCGGTGGCGGCCGCTGGACCTTTACGGCTTCGGGACCGACGACGAACCTTGCGGCGCGCATCGCGGGGTTGACCAAAGGTGGCGAGGTCATGGTGGGACCGGAGACCGCGGAGCGGATTAAAGAACACTACGTGCTGCAGAATACCGGCGAGCACCAGTTGAAGAACGTCTCTCAACCCGTGCGAGTTTTTCGTCTCGTGCCGCCGGGAGTGTATGAAAAAATAGAACTCACAGCTTAAAAATAGCGGGAAAGAAGATGATCATCGAGATGCGAACTTATTTATTTAAATCGGGGACCGTTCCGGCCTTCATGGAACTGATAGGACATTGCTATTTGAAGTCAGCCACGGAGAACTCAAAGTTACTCGCAGCCCTGGCATTTTGGACAAGCGAGGGGATCGGTCTCATTGGCCTTTCTGGTGAAGTAGCACCAGCGCTTCTTTAATTCTTATGAGGGGACGACTGTGCGCATCGCAGTGATGGGCGCGGGAGCGGTGGGTGCCTACTTCGGGGCCAAGCTTTCGGCGTCCGGCCACAATGTCGCATTCCTGGCGCGCGGAGCCCACCTCGATGAGTTGCGCCGGGAGGGCCTTCGAGTCGACAGCCCCGCCGGCGATCTGCGTATCCGAAACGCGCTATTCACGAACGATCCAGGCGAGACCGCTGCCGTCGATCTTATCCTTTTCTGCGTTAAATCCTACGATACCGACGCAGCCGTTGACGCTCTGGCGCCGATGATTGGAAGGGCCACAACGATCTTGTCGCTACAAAACGGCGTCGATAATGCGGACAAGATCGTGGCGCACTGGGGTGAGACGCGGACCCTGGCCGGCGTCGTCTATCTGGGGGCGCAGCTCGTTCGGCCGGGCACCATCAAACATTCGGCGGGGGGCAGGATCGTTTTCGGTGAGCTGGATGGCTCGGTCCGAGTTACGACCCAATCCATTGAACAGGCCCTGACAGCGGCGCAAATTCCATGTGAGATCAGCAAAGACATCCGCAAAGCCCAATGGCGTAAGCTGCTCTGGAACGCGCCCTTCTGCGCCATCAGTTGTCTGACCCGCACGACGGTGAAGGAAATTATCGAATCGGACTCGCTGTGCCAGCTCGCCGTCGATTGCATGGCCGAGGTCAGGCAGGCCGCGCGCACCCAAAGCGTTGATCTTGAGCCGGAACTGCTGGACGAAACGTTGACTTTCTCCAAGACTCTGGGCGACTTCAAGCCCTCGATGCTGCAAGACTTGGAGGCGCGCAAGCCGCTCGAATTCGAAGCGTTCAATGGAAGCGTGGTCAAACTGCTGCGCCAAGCCGGCCAAGCGGCGCCGGTGAATCAAGTTTTCTACGGCACGCTTGAGTATTTGGACAAAAAAATTCGTCGGGAGGCGGCAGGTTAAATCATGGGAATCGATTCATGCATCGCGGTATTGAGAAGTGGTCTATTTTTATTCTGTGCTTTGGTCGCGTCTAGCGCAGTCGCCCACGCCCAAGCGGACGATCTTGCCGCCAAGGGTCAATATATTTTCGCCATGGCCGGTGGTTGCGCTTGCCACACGGAACCGAAGGGCACGCATCACGTCGGCGCCCGCGCTTTCCCAATTCCCTTCGGCACGGTCTACAGCACGAACATTACGCAGGACAAAGAAACCGGCCTCGGCGCCTGGACCGAGCAGCAGATTCAGGACGCCATGACTAAAGGAATCCGCCGCGATGGCAGCAGGATTTTGCCCGTCATGCCCTACGAGAAGTATTCAGGCGTGGCGCAGGATGATATGAAAGCGCTAATCGCCTACTTGAGAACGCTCAGGCCGGTGATGAAAGCGACGCCGGAATTGAAAAGTTGGACGCCCTTCGCGCGCAGCATCGGCACGCCGCTGTTTCTCAAAGTTTTCGGTCGTTTCTCCAATGCACCCGCTCAGGCGCCGAAGAGCGGAATCGAGAGGGGCCGTTATCTGGTCGACCATGTCTCGCTGTGCGGTGATTGCCACACGCCGAGAAACATGATCGGCGTGCCTAATCGGTCACTATATCTCGCCGGCGCCGGCAAGAAAATCGGGCCGCTGGGCAACAGTGTGCCTAACCTCACGCCGGACAAAGAGACCGGAATCGGGGAATGGAAACGAGAGGACATCGCGGAGTTGCTGATCTCCGGCACCAAGCCCGACCTCGATAACGTCCAGGGTCTCATGGAAGAAGTGATTCAGGGCACGCCGCTTGGTTACAAGGATATGAAAAAGGAAGACGCCCTCGCCATCGCGGATTATCTTAAATCGATCCCGGCGATCAAAAATAAGATCGAATAGGGGAGTATGCTAATACGCCCTGCTATTGCGTCCGACGCAGCGCTGCCAGAGCCTCAGCGACTTCCCGTCCTCTCGTTTCGATAACATCCATCAGCTCCTCCGGCGTACGCGTGTCTTCGTTGCCTTTTGCGTTTGGGTTGACGGCTTTGAGATCGAAATTTTTACCTTCGATCTCCTGGCGCGTCACGGTCCAGCTTCGCTCGCTG
>JAUYJC010000526.1 GCA_030688735.1 Deltaproteobacteria bacterium | reverse complement strand
GTTATTTGGATGAGTTTGTTTTCCGATTCAACCGACGCAACACGCCGATGGCCGCCTTCCAGACCTTACTGGGGATTTCCACCCGGAAAGCGCCGCTCCCCCTACGAAATCTGGTTGTGCTGAGTCAACCGTAGAAGCATTCAGGACGATATTACGCAGCGACGCCTCACGCCTCGACGGCCCCATCGGCGACGGGCAGTACGGTTACGATCCCAATTTGCAACCGAAATACACCTACAACCCCGAGAAAGCGCGGGAGTTGCTCAAGCAGGCCGGCTATCCGAACGGCGTCGACGTCGAGCTATCGACACCCGTTGGACGTTACACGCTGGACAAGCAAATAGCCGAGGCGATGGTGCCGATGCTCAGCGCCGCCGGGATCCGTACCAAGCTGCTGACGCCGGAATGGGCGACGCTATGGGCGAACGTCCAGGTGGGCAAGGTGCCATTCTACTATATGGGCCGCGGCGGCGTGGTCGATCCGAGCGCGGCGCTCTCTCAATACTTTGAGACCGGCGGCTCGCTGCGCATCGGCTATTCCAATCCGAAGCTTGACGAGCTTTTGTCCGCGGAACGCCACGCCTTCGATCCGGCGAAGCGCAAGAAGTTGCTCGCCCAGGCGATGAGCGTAATCACTGAGGAGGCGCCCGCCCATTTTCTCTGGCGTCACCAGTTGCTCTTCGGCTTGGCCAAGAACGTCGACTACCGGCCGCTGCCGAGCGAGCGGATCTTTGGTTGGAATATGAAAGTGCGGTAGAAGAGTGGGGGGGAAGGGAGTATTAGCGTTACTTCTGCATTCCAATCTGCCGGAAGAAACCCTGTTCTTCGAGGCTTTTGACCACGCTGTTGTCGATGAAGTGATCGGGGTTGGCTTTGCTCGCTTCCGGCACGGTGCTGAGCTTGAGCGTTTCGACGATGCCTTCCCGGTTCGCAAAAGGCGGGCGCACGACGTAGTCCACCGAATATTGATAGGTCGCTTCGATGATGTCATCGGCGCTGTCCCGCGTGTACTGCTGAATGATCTTTTTCGCCGTGGCTTTGTCTTGCAGGAAACGCTGAATACCCTCCGAGTAGCCTTTGAAGAAGCTCGCCACGATCTCGCGGTTGGTTTTTAGATAAGCGCGGGTGGCGATGACCGCCGTGTGCGGGAAATAGACGCCAACCTTCGCCAGATCGATGAGCGGCTGGGCGCCGGCGCTGCGGGCGCGGATACGGGTCGGCGCCGATGAGACGCTTCGCCAGCGCTGCGGCCAATTCGGGCATGCCTCCGAGCTGCAGCACCGTTCGCCTTTGCGTAGGAATATGTCTATTATTCAGCAGCGGTTTTTCCACCGCGGGAGATTCAGTATCAGGAGGCACATTGATGGCGAAAGCGAGAGTCGGGTACGCACTAGGATATGGCAAGTTCACCAACGTGAAGGAGATGGCGGAGGTGATGAAAGCGGCGGAGGAGCGGGGCTTCGAAATGGCGTTTTTCTCCGAGACCATCGAATTGATGCGTGACTCGGTGAGCTCATTGGCGGCCATCGGCCTGGCGACCAAGAAGTTAACACTCGGCACGACCCAGATCGTCCGGTTGCGCGGACCGGTGGTTATGGCGCAGTCCTTGGCGACGCTCGATGAACTGACTGGCGGCCGGGTGACCGCCGCCCCTGGGGCATGCACGAAAAGCCATGCGCGGGTGCACGCTTTGCCTCTGGATGTCGGCGCGACACCGACGGAGGTGCTGCGCGAATATATCGAGTCGATGCGCTTGTTGTTCACCGGCGAAAAAGTCTCCTATCATGGCAAGTTCGTTAACTTCGACAACGTCGGTCTCGGTTGGAAACCGATTCGCCCGCATATCCCGTTCTATGTTCCGGCCACAGCAACCATCGGCCTCAAGCTCGCCGGCGCCGTAGGCGACGGGGTGGTGCTCAATGCGGTGTGCTCGCCGGAATATACCGTCAACGCGCTCAAGATCATCAAAGAGTCCGCCGAGCAAGCGGGCAGGGATTTTTCTAAATTCGAAGTGGCGCAGATCATCAACTGCTCCATCGAAGACGAACATAAGAAGGCGCTCGACGCGGTGCGCTGGGAGGTTGCGACCAAACTCGATCCCGTGCAAATTTCTTTCATCGCCGGGCCCAAGATGCGCGTCGGCGAGCCTTATATTCGCAAGGAAGACATTGCGCTATTCGAGAAGGCGCACGCCGAGGGGGGCATGGAAGGGCTGATCAAAGCGATCCCCGACTCTTACGTTGAAGGCATGACCGCCAGCGGCACGCCGGACGAAGTGAAAAAGCGCGTGCAACAATACCGCGACGCTGGCGTCAAAATTCCACTGCTGCGCCCCGCCGCGGCGCATCAAACACAAAGATTGTTGGATCTGTTTGCTCAATAAACGTTCAAGAGTTCAAGGTTCAAGGGTTCAAGGTCGGAAAAGAGTTCGAATCGATTGAACTTTGAACGCTTGAACCCTTGAACGAAAATCCTATGTACCGCGTCGGCATCGATATCGGCGGCACTTTCACCGACATGTTGTTGGTCGGCGAAGACGGCAGCGCCGTGATTGGCAAGACCTTGACGACTCCCGGCGATCCGAGCATCGCCGTCGAGGACGCCCTTCGCCCCGTGCTGGAGAACGGGACGGTGAAAGCAGGCGAGCGCGGCACGCTGATTCACGGCACGACGCTGGTCACCAACGCGTTGATCGAGCGCAAGGGCGCGCCCACGGCGCTGCTTGCGACCCAAGGATTTCGCGACGCGGTCGAGATCGGCCGCGAGCATCGCTATGAGCTTTACGATCTCAATCTCGAATTACCCAAGCCCCTGGTGCCGCGCCACCTGCGCTTCGATGTGCCGGAGCGCATCGCCGCCGACGGGAGCGTTCTCGCACCCCTCGATGAGAAATTCGTGCGCCGTCTGGTCGCCGAGTTGCGCGACAATGGCATCAAAGCGATCGGCGTCTGCTATCTCAACAGTTTTCGCAATCCCGCCCATGAGCGGCGCACCGCGGAAATCATCGCCGAAGTCGCGCCAGAGACTCGCGTGTCGTTAAGTTCCGAAGTGGTCGCGGAGATCCGCGAGTTCCAACGCACCAGCACGACCCTGGTCAACGTCTACGTTCAAGAGCGGGTGGCCGACTATCTCGCGCAACTGCATTCGCGCTTGGACAAGATTGGTTTCGCCGGCAGCTTCTTCGTCATGCTCTCCAGCGGCGGCATCGCCACCCGCGAGACCTCGTCGCGCTTCCCGGTGCGTTTGCTCGAATCCGGCCCGGCGGCGGGCGCCATCGCGGCGGCCGAGGCCGGCATGCTCTGCGGCCATCGCGATTTGCTTTCCTTTGACATGGGCGGGACGACGGCGAAGCTATGCGTCATCGAGGACGGCCAGCCGCTCAAGACCCACGAGTTCGAAGTCGACCGCGTCTACCGCTTTCGCAAAGGCAGCGGCTTACCCGTGCGCATTCCGGTGATCGACATGATCGAGATCGGCGCGGGCGGCGGCAGCATCGCGCGGGTCGATTCCCTCGGTTTGCTCAAGGTCGGACCGCACAGCTCCGGCGCCGACCCCGGGCCGGTCTGTTATCGGCAAGGCGGCACGGAGCCGACCGTGACCGACGCCGACCTCGTGTTGGGTTATCTCGATGCCAACTATTTTCTCGGCGGCAAGATGAAGCTTGACGTGGAAGGCGCCAGAGCGGCGCTGGCGCGACTCGGCGAGCCTCTTCACATGAGCGCGGAACAGGTGGCCTGGGGCATCTTTCAAATCGTCAACGAGAACATGGCCAACGCGGCGCGCGCTCATTTAGGCGAGCGTGGCAAGGACCCGCGGCGCATGCCGATGTACGCCTTCGGCGGGGCCGGCCCCGTGCATGGCTATCATGTCGCCGAGATCCTGCGCCTGCCGGCGCTGATCTCGCCCTTCGGCGCGGGCGTGGGCTCAACCTTCGGTCTGCTCGCGGCGCCGCTGGCCTTCGACTTCGTGCGCAGCGCTTACAGCCGTTTGGACCAACTCGACTGGCGGTTTGCCAATGGCCTGCTCGACGAGATGGCGGCGGAGGGACGGAAGATATTGGAAGGTTCGGGTCTGCCGTCAAGCGCGATAACTTATCAACGCACCGCGGACATGCGTTACGTCGGTCAGGGCCATGAGGTCGCGGTGGCGTTGCCGGACGGAACCTTGAGCGGCGATGATTTCCTGCGAATTACGGCGGCGTTCGAAAAAACCTACGAAACGTTATATGGCCGCAAGGGACCCGATGTGCCGTTGGAAGTGATCAACTGGCGCGTGGTGGCGAGCGGTCCGCGCCCGGCGATGAACCTGAAACTGCCGCGCGGCCCGGTGCAGCGAACTGACGCGCGCAAGGGTTCGCGCTTAGCCTACTTTCCGGAATTCGGCCGCTATGTCGATACGCCCGTTTATGATCGTTACGCGCTTGCGCCGGGCATGCAGCTCGATGGCCCCGCGATCGTCGAGGAGCGCGAGTCGACGTTGATCATGAGCGCACGAGGGCGTGCCCGCGTGGATGAAAGGCTCAATGTTGTTGTGGAGTTCGCCGATGAAAAGTGAAGCCATAGATCCGGTAACTTTGGAGGTGATCTGGAACCGTTTTCACTCGGTTGCCAACGAGCAACAGGATGCGCTCATCCGCACGGCCTTCAGCACCATCGTGCGCGAGAGCCAGGACCTCGCCTGCGGCATGTTCGACACCAAGGGGCGGATGATCGCCCAGTCGATCAGCGGCACGCCCGGCCATATCAACGCGATGGCGACCTCGATGAAACATTTTCTCGCCGCCTATCCGCCCGACAAACTGGCGCCGGGAGACGTGCTGATCACCAACGATCCCTGGCAGACCGCCGGACAGATCAACGACATAACGATCACCACGCCCGTCTTCAAGAACGGCAAGCTGGTGGCGCTGTTCGCCAACACCTGCCACAGCGCGGACATCGGCGGGCGGATTCTTTCCGCCGAGGCGCGCGAGGTTTTCGAAGAGGGGCTGCGCATACCGATCATGAAACTGTTCGAGCGCGGCGAGCCGAATCGGATTCTCATGCAAATCGTGCGCGCCAACGTCCGGCAGCCGGACGAAGTGATCGGCGATTTTTACGCGCAGACGGCGTGCAACGACGCCGGCGGGCGTGCGCTGCTGGAGATGATGGAAGAATTCGCTCTGGACGGCATCGACCCGATCGCCGAGGAAATCATCCGGCGCTCCGAAGCCGCCGTGCGCTCCGAGATCGCCAAACTGCCGCCCGGCGAATGGACCAACGAAACCTGGAGCGACGGCTTCGAAGAGCCCATCGTGGTGCGCTGCAAGGTCAAAGTGGCGGGGGACGAAATCTTTATCGATTTCGCCGGCTCCTCGCCCCAGAGCACGCGCGGCATCAACGTCGTGCTCAATTACACCCATGCCTACGCGAGCTTCGCCATCAAAGCGGCGATCTGTCCCGACGTGCCGCACAACGAAGGCAGTTTTCGCCCGGTGCATGTGAGCGCGCCGCCGGGCAGCATCTTGAACGCCCTCGATCCGGCGCCGGTGGCGAGCCGCCAGGTGATCGGCCATTTCATTCCGAGCGCGATCTTTGCAGCGTTGTCCGGGGCGATGCCGGGCCGGTTGATGGCGCCGGGGGCCGATCCGATTTGGCTGAGCGTTTGGCGCGGCGAGAACCCGCCGTTCACCTTGACGGTCTTTCAGGTCGGCGGCACCGGGGCGCGCCCGTCGAAAGATGGATTGAACGCCGTCGGATTCCCCAGCGGCGTGGCCGGCGTGCCCGCCGAAGTGATCGAGAGCTTATCGCCGGTGGTCATGAAGCGGCGCGAATTGCGCGCTGATTCCGGCGGTGCCGGCACCTGGCGCGGCGGGCTCGGCCAGTTGACGGAGTTTACGCGCCGCGGCGAAGGCAGGTGGAGCGTGAGTTCTATCGCCGATCGCACCGCCTATCCCGCGCCGGGACTACTTGGTGGCCAACCGGGCGCCACGGGCGAAGTGACCTTGGGCGATGGGACGCGTCTCAACGCCAAAGCGCTGAAAGATTTAAAGCCCGGCGAAGTCGTTCACGTGAATCTGCCCGGCGGCGGCGGTTATGGCGATCCGATGCGACGCGATGTTGAGAGGGTGCGCTGGGATGTGATCGACGGTTACATCACGCCAGAGGAGGCGGAAAAGAAGTACACGGTCGTGGTACGTTACAACGGCAAGCCGGACGAACTGGTAAAGCTTCCCGGCGATTGGAAGGTTGATGAGGCGAAGACGGCGACGCTTAGGCAAAAGATGAAAGCTAAAACATGCTAAATTTATTGCTCTCAGATTCAATCCAAAATCCAAAATCGAAAATCCAAAATTGGGAGGGGCGGTGAATTTAGAAGCAAGGGTGGTGTTGGTGACCGGCGGGGCCGGAGGCATCGGCGGCGCCGCGGTGCGGGCGCTCGCCAAAGCGGGCGTAAGTGGCGTGGTGATAAATTACCGCAAGTCGGCCAAGGACGCTGATTCGCTGGCGACTGAGATCGAACGGAGCGGCGTGAAGGCGCTGGCGATTCAAGCCGATGTTCAAAACGACGCGCAGGTGCGCGAGATGATCGGCAAGATCCGCGATGAGTTTGGACGCTTGGACATTCTGATCAACAATGCCGGCGTCACCCACTGGGTGAAAGTTTCCGATCTCGAAGGTTTGACCGACGCGATGTGGGACGAGATTCTCGATGTTAACGTCAAAGGGGCGTTTCGCTGCACAAGAGCCGCCGCAGAACTACTCGCGGTCCATCAGGGAATGGTGGTCAACGTGTCGTCGATCTCCGGCGTGCTCTCGCCTTCGACCATGTCGTCGC
Organism: Deltaproteobacteria bacterium; assembly: GCA_030688735.1. GTDB lineage: Bacteria > Desulfobacterota > Binatia > UBA9968 > UBA9968 > JACPFE01. Next base: position 6,862 of record JAUYJC010000526.1, on the reverse strand, counting down.
TGGCCTACGGCACCGCAAAGGCGGCGCTCATCCACCTGACCAAGGGCCTAGCCGTCGCGCTGGCGCCGAAGGTGCGAGTGAACTGCGTCGCGCCTGCTTTCACCGACACGCCGTGGATGAGCGAACACTATGGTACAGCTTATCAGCGCGTGATTGCGCAGGCATCGGCGAGCTATCCTTTACAGCGCATCGCCACGCCCGATGACGTCGCGGGCGCGATCCTCGGCTTGATTACCGGAGGGGACTTCGTGACGGGGCAAACGTTGATCATCGACGGCGGGCTGAGCTTGACTTGAGTAAGCGGAGGTCATTTTGATTCCCACTCTCGCCCGCTTCGCGGGAGAGGGAGGGGTGAGAGTTGTCATCTCGAACGAAGTGAGAGATCTTTCCGGAAAGATTTCTCGGCTTCGCCTCGAAATGACAGCAAGAATTAAAAGCTGGTCTCATTACTGAAACAAACTAGGAAAATAAGATGGACAGAACCAAGCTCATTTCTGAACTTTACGCCAGCCGCTTAGTCGCCGTGGTGCGCTCCAAGAGCGCCGACGAAGCTTTGGCGCTGGCGCGAGCCGCCGCCGAAGGCGGCATCAAATTCGTGGAGATCACCTTCAGCGTGCCGGGCGCGCTGGACGTGATCAAGGAATTGGCGGCGCGCAAAGACATTCACGTCGGCGCCGGCACCGTGCTCGCGCCGCAACAAGCCGAGCGGGCGATCGGCGTTGGCGCGGAGTTCATCGTGTCGCCGTCCCTGGAGTTGAACCTGGTCGGCATTTGTCATATGGCCAACCTCGCCTGTTTTCCCGGCGCGGCGACCCCAACGGAGATCATCGCCGCCCAGCGCGCCCGGGCCGATCTGGTGAAAATCTTTCCGGCCGATCTAGTTGGTGGCCCGTATTTCATTCGCCAGATGCAGGGGCCGTTTCCCGACGTTCGCTTCATGGTTTCGGGCGGGGTCAGCTTGAATAACGTCACAGAGTACGTCCGCGTAGGAGTGACCGCGATCTGCCTCGGCAGCGCGTACCTGGAAACTCTTCTCGCGGAAAAGGGCAAGAAACACTTCATCAAAGAAGTTCAGCGATTCGTTAAACTGGTTGCCAAGGCGCAGAAAAAGAAACCGACATCGAGGAAGAGCAAGCAATGAAACAGCTTCATTTGACTCTTGCGTGCGAGGATTACGACCGGACCCGGCCGCTCAAAGAAGGCATCGTCAAGCCGGAGGGGATCAAGCTCAACTATCTCGTCATGCCGGTGGAAGAAATTTTCTGGCGCATGATGAAGTACGAGGAGTTCGACGCGTCGGAGCTTTCGATGGGCGCGTTTTTGACCGCCGCGGCGCATGGACGCCGGCCCTTCATCGCGATTCCCGTGTTTCCGTCGCGGACATTTCGGCATCGCTGCATCTTTGTCAACACCGCGTCCGGCATCGAGCGCGTGGAAGATCTGCGCGGCAAACGGATGGGCGTGCCGGAGTATTCCATGACCGCGGCGGTGTGGCTGCGCGGGTTGTTCCAACACGAGTACGGCGTGGCGCCCAATGAAATTCACTGGGTGCAGGCGGGGGAGGAGCATCCTGGCAGAAAAGACCGGGTCGATTTCGAGATGCCGGCAGGTGTCCGACTCGAAAGCCGGCCGGATACGACGCTCAACGCGATGATCGAGAGCGGCGAGATCGACGCGATGATGTCGCCGCGCATGCCCGGCTGCTTTCTCGAAGGCTCGCCGCGCGTGAGCAGGCTTTTTCCGGACTACCGCCGGGCGGAGATGGATTACTTCAAAAAGACCGGACTGTTTCCGATCATGCACGTGATCGTGATCAAGCGGTCGATCTACGAAAGCGAGCCCTGGGTGGCGCAGACCCTCTACAAGGCGTTCTGCGAAGCGAAAGAGATTTGCATGCGCGCGCTTTACGACACCAACATTCTGCGGGTGAGTTTGCCCTGGACTTCCGCCGAGTACGAAAGCACGCGGGACTTGATGACCGCGGATTATTGGCCCTACGGGCTGGAGCCCAACCGAGTCAATTTAGAAACGCTGCACGGCTATCTTTTCGAACAGGGCTTGATCAAACAGAAGCTCGTCCTCGAAGAGCTGTTCGCCCGGGAAACGCGAGAAGCGTTTAAGATTTGAATTCTTAGAAAGAGCGCGGCCATTTCGACCATGGCCGCGCTCCCGCCATGCGTGTTTTCTCGGACCGGGTTTCAGCGAACTACTGGCGGCGCTATTTTCCTCGACGCCCCGCTGCTGCTAAGCTGCCTGCTCGCCGTCGTCGCAACTATCGCGGCCGCGCCGTTGTCGCTGTCGATGCTGAAGCTGCCCGTCAGGACATTTGATCGGCGCCCGGAGGGGTCGACACCCTGGACGTCAAAACTTGTCAGCTCAAGCGTCACCTGGCACCCATGTTCCTGAGCCACCTTCATGGCTTGAGGACCGATTTCCAATGCCTTCACTTCGGCGGCCTCAAAGTCAAGGGGATCAGCGTCAGGATCGTTGACAACTTCGGAAAAACTGATCGATACCGGGTCCGAAGGGAGGACGTCGCTGCCGCATCCCTTCGGTACGTTCCGCGCAGTTAGGGAAGCCTCCAGCCGAACTGAAGTATCTCCGTCGACATCCCGAAACTCGAGGAGCGCGGCGATGCCGGGAGTCAAGTAGCCGGGAGTGGAAGAGGTCCTACGCGCGAACCTCAAGTTTTGAATCTCGGGCGGATCGGGCTCCGGGGTTACCGTAATGTTCACGGTGGCCGGCGCGCTATCAATTTTTCCATCGTTAACTTTAAACGTGAAGCTGTCCGAACCGTTGTAGTTCGGATCCGGAGTATACCCGACCGTGTTCGTGGTTGTGGATTGGATGATCGCGGCGCGTGCGGTCGGCGGAAGAACCGAAGCCATGGTTCCCGGTTTTCTGCTTTCTTTCCGCAGGCGCGCTTTCAACTGACGCCGCGCCCGAGAAAGCGTGGCTTTAGTCGCAGCCGCAAATTCCGATAGCGCCCCGTGTTGAGGAGGAGTCACGATGATGAAAGTCAGGGGGGCATTGTCGGCGTCGCTGCCAGTCAGCGTGATGTTCTTGGGCGTGTTTTCGGCAGTCGTGACCGACTGAGGGTCGGCCACTGGAGGCGTATTGGCTTCGGGCGACGTCCACTCATTGGTGACGGTGTTAGAAGTCTTTGTGATCGCTTGTGAGTCCACGAATGAAGCTTGAATCTGGTCGGTGCCAGCTCCCCCGTCGCCGGTGTAGGTGAAGGTGGCCTCGCCATTAACATCCGTTGTGTCGGTGCCAGTGTCGTCCGTGTTCGGTCCCGAAATCACGTTGAACGTGACCAGAGTGCCCAGAACCGGAGCACCGTTATCGTTACTTACTTTGGCCGTAACGGTGTGCTGAGTTCCTACCGGGTTGGTGACGCCAGTCGGGCTAAGCACGATGCCTTCGCCAACGATCGCCGCTCCCGAAAGATGGAAATAGGCAAAAAAGATATTGTCATCGTTGGACGGGTTCTGGGTGAAGACGGAGATGCTCGTATCGGTGGGGGAAATAAAAGGGTTGCTGTCGACGGAGTTACCCTGTATCAGCGAGTACCGCTCGTCGTCAGTGCGAGAATCGCTCGGGAAAGCATCGGGATTAGGGTTTGCGTTGGAGTCATCTAATCCGCCCGCAGTGATAAGGCCTCCGTTAGCGGCTAAGCCGTCGTCCTGTCCTCCTGCTGAGGATGTTAGTCTGCGCCCATTAACGTTTACGATGCTAAATTGACTTGTCCCCTGAAACCCGAATGAAATCCCTAGTCCCATATCAGCGACGGCCCCTGGTGAAGTTGGATCGATGGGCTCGGCAAGCGTTATGGAAAACGTATCGCCCGAAATATTTTGCGCGCCAAAGAGAAGACTGACGGTGGAGTCGGCCGTTTGCAATGGATCGTCAAAAACCACAACCAAAATTTCTCCGTCGATACCAGAGGTGCTCACTTCGGTGAACGTAAACGTAACACGGCCGGGCGAAGCTGCGTCGATGATGGGCTTTACAATTGAAGTGACGTTCGCGCGATGGTTAGAGTTAGCAATTGCGCCCGGGACCCGCGCGTCCCAGTTGATGGGTGTGCCGTTAATGGCGACGTCACCATTATTGAGCACCCGGCCGCTAAATCCTGCTGAGGCGGCCAGCACGAACGCCTGGCGTACGGTTGTGGACGCATTCGGTTTTTCCACCTGGGCGGTGTGGGACGCGTTATTCGATCCGGCCCCATCGACCGAAAGGAAGAGCTTTCCTGTCGCAGAGAAGAATTCCGTAAGCCCGGCGAAAGCCGCGGTTGGCGCCAGGACGAGCGCCGAGAAAATGATTAGGGCAAAATACCTTTCCGCAAGAATCGCCACTTTGTTTTTCACAGCCATCTCCTAGAGCCAGATAAGTCTACTGGCAGTTGCACGTCGAAGAATCTCGCCGCGCTCATCCGGACCAAGTAGCCAGTGGCGGCGCCTGAGAGCCGATTGAGGAACCTTAACATCAGCAGTCCCTACAAGGCCCAGGTAGCTTTACCGGAAGGGGCCCTCCACCTGGGAGTAGCGACGGCGGGGGCGGAGTCACGATCTGCGGCGGAGGTTGACTACCGCCGGTTACCGTCAGCGCGGCTTGCGAGAGAACAGCCGTGTCAGCGATGGCGTTGCGCACAATTTGGGAGCCGTTGCCTTCGCCGGTGAGGGCTCGAGGCAACTGGAACGGCCGGAGTAAAAGGGCGGCGAAGTCGCTTGTGATATTTCTAATTGGACTCAGGTTGCAATCGGCGCCCAGGCCCGTGATGTCCACTGCGGTAAACCGAGTCAGCGAGGCAGTCGGACTTGTTGGCCGAGGGCAGTTAAGCGTGGCCGTACCCGATATCTGTGCAAAAGTGCTTTGACTTGGTTCAAGAGATTCTGCGTAAATCATCGAACCCCGTATCGTCGCGACCGCATTGTTGGTGTTGATGATGACCTCGTCTCCCGGTTTCATGAGCTGGCGCGCAACGTTGACCAGAATGGCGCCCGAGTTGAGTTGGATGGTTGAGCGAGTCGCCCCTCCGGGAAGCGTCTCCTCGCGCACCTCGAAGCGGCTCAGCTCCCTCAAGGTAACCGTGGCTTTGCCGCCAAAAAGCATGCGGGCACCGGATTTCTCCCGTGTGTCCACGACATCCCGAAGCCTGATGTCGTCTTTCTGGCGCAACAATGTCGGTTTGGCCACAGCCGGGCGGGTCAGTTGGGCTTGTCCCTGCACAGCGGTTACAACTCCTGGCGCTTGCTGCTGTCCGTAGACCGGACTCTGCGCAAAAAAATTCAGCGCCAAAGCGGCCGCTAGAAGGATCGCGCTAGTCAATCTCGCCATCTTCGCCTCCGTTCATCAGGTGAGCATGATCGATCGTTTGTTGGTATGGTTACGGTCTCGCTTTTATATTTCTGAAGGTGGATTGTCAACAGAGCTTCGATTCCTTCGCTTTAAGGAGTATGGAAGCGATACTCAATTCGCGGGCCAGAAGCGTTTGTTTACAGATTGGCTCGCGTAAGGCGTTGAATAAATTAAAGTAAATCATTGTCAGTCGGCAGACCATGCTTTAGTCGCGAAGAAATTGGAATCGGGCGGCGGCTCCGTATTGCCCGGCGTCTTCGGGCTTTTTTTGACTAGCGGTCAGAAGCATCAACCCTTGCGTTGACGCGATTTTTTTACGTGGTCGCTTGCCCACCTCCGGAACCCGTCAATCTCATTTGATAATCTCAATTGACAATTGACCCAGGTAAGATTAATAATCAGCGCCTAGGGGATTAACTGCTTGGTACCGACGCGAAGCTCCGTGATGAGATTTTCTTTGGCCGTCCGTGTTTTGGTGGCCTTTTTTCTTTTTCCGGCGATCGTCCCGTTGTCCGCCGCTCGCGCGCAGTCCCTTAGTGAAGGGGCCATTCAGGCGGCCGTGTACGTGGACCGGGCCGTTATCGCGTACGAGGGGAAGAGATACGACGAGGCGCTAAAGGAATGTCAGGAGGCGCTTCGGCTCGATCCTGAGAATGTCGACGCGCTGTATTACCAGGGCCTCATCTATACGGCCCTGGATCGTCCGGGGGACGCGCTGGCGGCTCTGGGGGCGGCGCGAAAGCTCCGGCTCGGGGATCCGGATGTCGCTTTTCAAATCGGGGCCCTTCACTTTGGCCAGAAAGAGTATGAGAAAGCGGAGCCTTTCCTGAACGAGGTTTATCGGGCTGACCCCAAACGTCCCAACATCGGCTACTACCTGGGCTTCATCGAAGTTCAAAAACAAAATTTTCGTGAAGCCCTGAGTTATTTCAGAGCGAATGTGCCGAGCGATGATACTTTCGCTCAGCTTGCGGGATTCTACTCAAGTCTGACGCTGGCCCGTTTGGGCTCTCCGGGGCAAGCCAAGGCAGAGATCGATCAGGCGCTCCGCCTCCAACCTACATCACCGCTCACGACACCGGCGCAGCGGCTTGGCGAGATCCTCGGAAAGGCCGCCGAGCAAGAGAAGTTTTTCCGCGGCGAGCTGCGCCTGGGCGTCTTTTACGATACCAACGTGCCCGTAGACCCGGACCGCAGTGGTGATGTGACGGCGCAAGCCATCCGCGCAGGTCAACCGAGACAAAAGAGCGAGGGAGAGATGGTCAGCCTTGATCTCGCATACACCTGGCTGCGGACCGTGGATTGGGAAGGGACGATTTCCCACAGATTCGTTCAATACTACAACAATCGGCTGACGGAATTTAACTCTCAGAGCAACACTCCTACGTTGAGCATCGTCAAGCGCGGTTTGCTGCCCGGTGCCTTCGGAGAGCTTCCGTACACGGCGGGCGCTCAGGTCGATTATGATTACAATTCATTGGGCAACCGATCTTTCGTC
>JAUYJC010000523.1 GCA_030688735.1 Deltaproteobacteria bacterium | reverse complement strand
ATCGTTCCCGCCTTCAACTCATCCAGTGTCCGGCTGACTTCCGACAGCGGACGCGTCTGGATAGGAATCGGTCTCAGCTTGCCTTCGCGCGCGAGCGCGACGACGGCCTTCAATTCGGCGATGCTGCCGAGATGTGATCCTTGGATCGTGAGCGCGCGCAGAATCGTCGAACCGACCGACAGCGGAATCTCGCCGCCGAAAAGACCGACGAGAATCAACTTCCCGCCTTTGCGCAGCGCGCCGAGAGCCAACTGCGCCGTGTCCGTGCTGCCGACAAAATCGACCGCGCCGTAGAGCGCGCCTTGCGTCATCTGCTTTAACTTCTGCTCCGCATCGGTGTCACGCCCATTCAACGTCGAGGCCGCGCCTGCCTTTGCCGCCTCCGTTAACTTCACGGGATCGATATCCACGGCAACGATTTGTTCATGCCCCAGCGCACGCAACACCGGGATGGCCGAGAGTCCGAGTCCGCCCACGCCCATCACCGCAACCCACTCGTCGCGCGGGATCGGCTGCAACTTGGAGACGGCTGAGTAACTGGATAAACCGGAGCAGGACAACGTCGCCGCCCAGACGGGATCGATGCCGCTGGCGTCGATGAGGTAACGGGGATGCGGGACGATCAGATGGTCGGCGTAACCGCCGCGCCGCTGGATGCCGATCATGCTCGGCGCCATGCAGTAATTATCCAATTCCTCACGGCAGCGCACGCAGGCGCTGCAACCGGTCCACGGATAGACGACGCGGTCGCAGCCGAGCGGGATATTTTCCGCGTCGGGTCCGGTGGCGATGACCGTACCGAATGGCTCATGGCCGAGGGTCGAGGGCAAGCTCATGCCGCGTTCGCTCATCGGCAAGCGCCGGCCGCCGCCGAGGTCGAAATAGCCGTCGCGGATATGCGCGTCGCTGTGGCACACGCCGCAGTATTTAAGCTTGAGCAGGACCTCCGTGTCCTTGGGTTTTGGCGTTTCGCGCTGCTGTTTTTCGAGGGCCTTGCCCCACTCGATAACGTCGTAGCTCAGCATAGGATCATCAATAATACTCCGAAGCGTCGGCGCGTTGACCTTGCGTCCGGCAAGAGTTTGGCGCGCTCCGATTTACCGCCCCGGCGCCAGGCTTGCCGCTCACTTGAGCAGACATTCCTTCATGAACAGGATCGTCGCGTAGAATTGGAAATCGGCGTTTTTCTTCTTGGCAAAACCATGCCCTTCGTCTTTCGCCATCAGGTACCAGACGGGCGTACCGTTCTTCTTGAGCGCCGCCACGAGCTGCTCCGCTTCGCTGCGCGGCACCCGCGGGTCGTTCCGACCCTGCACCACGAGCATCGGTTTGCGAATCTTTTCCACGTGATTGAGGGGTGCAATCTGTTCCAGATAGGCGCGCATTTTCGGGTCGCGCTCGTCGCCGTACTCGGCGCGCCGCAGATCGCGCCGGTAGTCGGCCGTGGATTCGAGAAACGTCACGAGGTTTGAAGGGCCGACGATGTCCACCGAGCAAGCGACCCGGTCGCTGTACAGATACGAGACGGCGAGCGCCATATGCCCGCCGTAGCTGCCGCCCGCCACCAGCACGCGGCCGGCGTCAAGATCGGCCTGCGACCGAATCCAGTCCAACAGCGCGCCGATATCTTTGTAGGCATCGGGCCGCAAGTAGCCGTCATCCAGTTTGAGAAACGTCTTGCCGTAACCCGACGAGCCGCGAACGTTCGGAAAGATCATCGCGACCCCCAGCTCATTCAAGAAGTAATTGCGATTGCCGAGAAAGCCGGGACGGAACTGCGCCTCCGGGCCGCCATGAATATTGATGACGACGGGCCGCTTGCCGCTAATTTTTTTTGCCGGCCGGTAGAGAAACCCCAAGATCATCAGGCCGTCGAAACTCTTCCAGCGAATCAGCTCGGGTTGCACGAAACTCTCGCCACTGAAGCCGCCGGTTTCGCTGTAAGTCCAACGCTCCAGCAAGCCGGTCTGAAGGTCGAGAGAAAAAGCCTCCGCGGGCAGCCGAGCCGAGCTCAAGTTAAAACCCAGATGCCGGCCGTTTTTATGCCACTTGACCCGGCTCAATACCCCGAGCGGAATTTGAGTTACATGGCGGACCGTACCCGTCGACAGGTCGAGCAAGTAGAGCTTGCCAAGCCCTTCTTCGTTGGTGATAAAGGCGATCTTGCTGCCGCCGGTCGAGAGATCGAATTCGACCACGTCTCCGGAGAAATTTTCGGAGATAAATCGGAGCCGTCCGCCGGCGAGATCGAGATAGGCCAGACGACGAAACTCCGAGCCATGGTCGCTGATGGTGTACAGTCCCTTGCCGTCCTTGCTGAATTTGGCGCCGCTGTAGGCGACCTTCTCGACGCTATCCTTGCGGGTCACGATTTTTTTCGCGCCGCTTTCGATGTCGACGATCCACAGGTTGGCTTCGTTCACGGATAGGTATTCCGACAGCGCAACGTGACGGTCGTCGGGCGACCAGTCGAGCACCGCCCAGCCGCCGCCCTCCAGCTTGGTTACCAGCCGGTCGCTCTGCGGATTGGACGGTTCGATCAAATAGAGGTCCGTGTCCTTGCCGCTTCGGCGCGTCGAGGTGTAGGCCATCCGATTCCCGCCCCTCGACCACAGGCCGCGGCCGTTTCGCGATTTGCCGTCGGTCAACAGCGCCGTGGCCCCGGCCGCGAAATCGTGGCGGTAGTATTGAAACTGCTCGTTGCCGCCGGCGTCTTTGCGGACGACGAGATAGCGCCCCTCGGTGGGCTCATAGCGCCCGGCAAAAACATTGTCGTCGAAATGGGTAAGCTGTGTGCGCGCGGCACCGGGAAATTTCAACTGATACAGCTGATAGGTATTTCCCAGGCGGGTGTTGATGAGCATTTCCTTTCGAACCGGATGCCAGTCCAAAAAGACCGCCCGGCCAAATTCACTGTATCGTCCCGCCTGCTCGGCGAGGGACGCGGGAATTTTTGGAATTCCGTCGACGACCAGATTGTCGCCCGGGACAATCTCTTCCGCGGCCGCGACCAAGGAAGAAGCCAAGAGAAGCAGGGCCAGGATCAAGCGAGCCAGGATTCCACGCGCCGGTCGATGGCGATGACTCATATCGGTTTCGCTCATACCAGGGGACATAAAAATTACTGCAGGGCCTTCGATGAATTCGAACCGCCGCCGCCCGATTTGTCGAGATACCGCCCCAAGAACTCGATCACGTCATTCTCCCACACGCTGACACCTTCCGCCGAAAACAGCCGGTGTCCGGGCGGTGTGTCCGGCGACGCCCGCCTCGGCGCGAACGGCTCGTAGACAACCGCCCGGTGCGGCACACCGCGCTGCTTGAAAATTTCCGCCAGGGTCGTGATCGAAGCGGTGGTGCGGTCGTTTTGCGCGACTTGAAACAAAGTCGGCGTCGCCGCCTTCCCAGCCGCGGCGACGAGCGCGCCGCGCACGTCCGGATTGCCGTTCCAGGTCAAGGCGCCGCCGGCCTGATCGACGGCGACGGCGAAGGCCGCGCTGCGGCCGATGGCGAACATGGAAACGATGCCGCCGTACGACCAGCCCATGATGCCGATTCGCTTCGCGTCGACGAAGGGCAGCGGGCGCAAGTAATCGAGCGCCGCCAGCACGTCATCGGTCTCGGCCTGGAGCCGCGGCACGACCCGCGCCCGTTCGCCGCCGATTTCCTCGGACGAAGTCGGCCCTTCGGAGCGCCCGTAGCCGCGCCGCTCGGGAACTAACGCTACGTAGCCGGCCCGGGTCAGCAGTTCGCCGATGTAGGGTTGCGGCGTCGGCCGCCTCTCGTTTCCATGGCGGGCGCCGTGATTATAAATGACCACCGGAAACGGACCGTCGCCGGCCGGTTTGTACAGATAGGCCTGGATACTGAGACTCCCTCTCGGATAGCGCAGGTCGGTGTAGGAAGACCTCATCGCCGATTGACTCGGCGCGGTCACGGCCAAGCAAACCAACGCCGCGAAAAACAGTGTCGCGCCAGCGTCGATAGCCCTGTTCCCTAGTCGAGGTAGGGTACTACGGTTTGAGGGCGCTGCGATATGCCGCCGGTCCGAGCCGGTCGACCGGCTTCCGCTTGGCGCTAATCCGTACAAGGCAGCTCCGATTCGTCGATCTCCACCCAACTCACCCGGCTGCTCCAGTGGCCGTGGACGGAAGGTTTGCCGAGCGGCTCGTCGTCCAGCGTGCCGGCCGGGACGATGACGCGCTGGAGATCGCGCGAGCCGTGCGGCACCGGGCAATTGCAGTTGCCGCAAATCTGCCGCGCGAAGCTCTTGGCCTCCGGTAGATCGTACCGCTTGACCAGTTCCTCGCCCTGGGTCCAGCGAAACTGAGCGATCGGCACCGCGATGTTCGTCGCACGCACACCGCCCGTCGCCTTGCGGCAACGGGAACAATAGCAGTGGCCGAATCTCATAAACGGCGTGCTCACTTCGTAGCGAACCCTTCGGCAAAGACAACTCCCTCGAAGCGTTTGTTCCGCCATAGAAATCTCTCCCTATTAATTCTCTTCGCCCCGTCGGCGCGGGGGAGCGACCGCTATTTTCTTCGCAGCGGAGTTTAATGTGATTTTTCCGCCTTGGCAACATGAATTTAAGCCGCACAGGGTTTCTAATCCCATGACTGCAACTCGATCACATTGTCCTCCGGATCGGCGACGTAGCACCAGGTCACCCGCGCCCCCGCCGCGGTCGTAAGCGTAACGACTTCGCCGACGGCCTTGCCCCCGGCCGCCAACACTTCCCGCCGAGCGTCCGCCACCGATTCGACTTGGAAAGCAATGTGACCGAAGCCGGGGCGATTGACCGCCGGCGCCGACCCATCGGCAAGCCGCGAGTAGCTGAAGATTTCAAGCGTGGGGCCGTTTGCTCCATGTCCGGGCAAACGCAGGTGCACGCCGCGCAGCGCTGCATTGGGAACGCCGGTCCCCGCTTCCAATTCGGAGCCGGAGTAGTCGCGCTCGGGCGGCACGCGGATGCAACCAAAGTGCGTCTCGTAGAATCGTGCCAGCGCCTGCCAATCGCGCGCGATGAGATTCGTGTGAGCGTAACGAACGCCTTCAACCATCATTGCCTCCCTCCTGCCAGCGGTCATTCAACGTGTTCTCGAAAGAGAACTGGACGCGAGCCATAATGTTTCCCCTGCACCATCCGCGCGGTCATTGACAAAGGGCGAACGATTTTTCTATGTTCGAAATATTCTATCTGGAGGATATCACTATGGCCGACCCAATACTCATCAACAAGAATGGCGACATAACCACGATCACGATGAACCGGCCGGAGGCGGGGAACCGCCAGACCGACGACACCTGGGCGCAGGTCACGCAAATGTTCGACGATGCCGCCAAGACCTCACGGCTGATCATTTTCAAGGGCGCCGGCGAAGATTTCTGCCTTGGCCGCGAAGCGATGGGAAGACCGACTCCGGTGCTTGAAGCCTACGCCGTCCGCGATCGCAGCGAGACGATTTTCAATCTCTACGGCGCCTTTCGCAACGCCAAGGTGCCGATCATCGGCGTGGTTCAAGGCCGCGCCGTCGGTCTCGGCTGCGCGCTCGCGGCGCTCTGCGATATCACCATCGCCAGCGACAAAGCGCGCTTTCAGTTTCCCGAGACCGCCCACCGCATCATGCCGACCATCGCCTTTTCCGCGTTGGTCGACCGCATGCCGCGGAAAGCTGCGACCTTCATGATCTACTCCGCTCAGGAGATCGACGCGCACAATGCGCTCACTTTCAGTCTGGTAAGCGATGTCGTGCCGCATAGTGAACTGGATGCCAGCGTGAGCCGTATCGTCGAGCATTTCACGAAAATGCCGATGGCCGCCGTGCTCGCGGTCAAAGAGTACGCCCGCACCGCGTTCAGCATCGGCACGCAAGCCGCCACCGACTTCGCGCGCAACTTGCACGCAACGGTGAACAGCTTTTCGGGAATGCGCTCGTAAAGAGGGATCTGCAGCAGCAAATCTTATTGCACCACAGAGACGCAGAGGTCACGGAGTTCGGAAGATTTTCTAATCAAGACCTCTTTACTCTGCGCTCTTCGCGCCTCTGCGGTGAGTTCTTTCTTTTGTTGATACTGGGGTAAATCTAGTTTGTATCGCTCAAGAGCCCGAAGGCTACTTAGCGGACGCGAGCGGGATACCGAGCAGCCGCGCCGCGTTGCCGGCGTCGATGGCGCGCCGGTCGGCGTCGCCCAGCTCCAGCGCGTCGAGGTCTTGCAACTGCAAATCGATGTCCTCGCGGAAGGGAATGTCGGTGCCGAACAGGACGTGGTCCACGCCGAACATCGACAGCGCCATGCGCAGAGCGGGAACGTTGCGGCACACCGTGTCGTAGTAAAAGCGCTTGAAGTAAGTCTCAGGCGGCGCGCTCAAATTTTCGCTGCAAGCGGGAAAGCGCTCGTAACCCCACTGAATCCGCCCCATGAGATAGGGCGCGAGGCCGCCGAGGTGGGGAAAAATCATTTGCAGTTTCGGGTGGCGCTCGAAGACGCCGGCAAACACCAGGCGCGCCGCCGCCAGCGTGGTCTCGAACATAAAACCCACCACGTTGGCGAGGTTCAGCTCCAACATGCAGTCGAGCCCCGGCGGAGAGATGGGATGCAATAGGAACGGTAATCCGCGCCGCTCAAGCTCGCCGTAGACGGGCATGAACGCGGCGTCGTTCAGCGGCCGCCCGCCGGCGCTGCCCATCAGCGCCGCGCCCACGACTATCGGTTCTTTGGCGAAGCGGTCGAGCACTTCAATTGCCAGTTCCGGAAATTGCAGCGGCAGCGTAAGCAAAACACGAAACCGGTCGGGGAACTTGCGGGCCGGTCCCACGATCATCTCGTTGGCCATCTGTGTCAAATCGACGGCCGCTGACCTGTCGGTGACCAGCGCGCCGTGGAACGGCACCGAAAGCACCTGCATCGCGATGCCCCATTTCTCCATCTCTTCGAGGCGACCTTCGACATCGGTCATGCGCGGGTCGGTGCTCATCCATTTGATCAGCCGCTGCGCGTCCTGGCCGGTTGGCGAATTGTCATTGCCAAAAACTCGCCGCAGTCCGTCGATGTAAGTTTTGGAAAATATATGGGCGTGGACGTCGATGCGCATGGCTAAGCCTCCTTGCCGGCGTCGATCCTTATCCTGTGCAGCAGCAGGTTCTTATCGGTCAGAATTTCGATCTCGACGTAGGGTTCGCCGCCCTCGGCGTGAACCTGGACCAAGCCGTAGTTGAGATGCTTGTTGTTGAAATATTCAAAGCGCTTGGCGGTTCCAGTTGCCTTGCCCATTTGCGCGCCGAGCGGGCCAACAATGATCTCACGCAACGCCGGGTTGCCGGGCACGCGGACCACCGCGGCGTAGTGCACGTCCGCGGTGAGAAAAATCACACTGCGAATCTTTTTCTGCTTGATGACTTTGAGGACCTCGACCCTGTCGGCCGGATAGCCACCCCACTTGTCGGCGGCGGGGCTCGAGAACGGGACCGAGGTGCAAACGAACTTGAAACTCGCGTCGGAGGCGGCAAGGGAATCCAGGAACCATTGTTTCTGCTGCGGACCGAGAATGGTGCCGGTGGTCTCATCGCGGTATTGCCGGGTGTCGAGGATGAAAAGCTCCACCGCCTTACCCCAACGCGCAGAGCGGTAGATTCGCTGCGGGTCCGACGGGTCCTGCCTGACCGGCCAATAGTCCATGAACGCGCGCCGCCCCACCGGCGCCAGCGGGTTCAGTGCGCGGTAGTTATTCTCGACTTCGTGATCGTCCCAGACGACGAACAGGCTCGTTTCCGCGAACAGCCTTTGGCTTGGCTCGTCCTTGCGGTTGGCAATGTACTTATCGCGGAACTGGGATAGGTGGCGTGCCCTTCCCTCCAGGTCACCGTAAATCGTATCGCCCAGATGGAGGAAAAATTCCGGCTTCTTCTCGCGGATCGCGTCCATGATGGTAAACGGCTGGTAGCTCTGCCGCGTATCGCCGCTGAAGGCGAAGCGAAAGTTGGCCAGATCATCGGCGCGCGGCGCGGTGACGAACCGGGAGACCGGCCCGGGCTTTTTATCCGCGATCGCCGAACGATAGTAATAGGCCGTTCGGGGTTCCAGATCGCGCAGCAAAACTTTCCCAGTGTAGTCGTTGTCACCGATGACCCGGATCGGTGCTGACTTCACAGAGTCCTTGAGCGACGGGTCTTTGCCATATTCCACGGCGACCGCCTCTTCTCTCTCGGCGCGCAGCCATATGACCGCGCCGTCCGCGGTTACGTCTCCAGCAGCGCAGGGTAAGGAAAGACCAGTCCCTGCGAGCGGCTGCGCCCAAGCGCTCGTCGATGGTGACAGCCACGGCGAGAGAGCGGCGCCCACTGCCGTCGTCCCGGCCAAACTTAGAAATTTACGCCTTGTAAGTCTGCTTTTTTCTTCCATGTGGAGCCCCACGGGCAAGCCCGTGGCGCCTTCCAGTGCGCACATGGGGCGGAATCCTGAGCGGAAGCCCCCGGCCAAGGCCGGGGGTTGAGTCGAAGGGTCAAACTCATTCCGGCAGCCAAACTGCTTAGACCTACCCACTGCGAACCTTTTTATGATAGCAAGATAGCGCGAGTCAATCCGGGATCGCCGCCGTGCCCCCAAAGGCCCGATTCGACGAGGGACGGAAGATCGACGTTTGCTAGTTACAAAAACCGTCGAAACGCAATAAGATCATTTTCGTGACTACCCCGTCCAACTCTCACCTCGCCGCGCAATGCAGCGTTTGCGGCACACTGTTGTCCGGCGCGATGAGCGTCGTGTTTCGAGCCTTCGGCATCGGGCGCAGCCCGCGCAATCCCAACATCTGCACGCGGTGCAGCACCCACGTCGGAGAGGGACGGTTGGTGGAGATCACGGTGCTGTTCGCCGATCTCTCCTCGTTTACCGAACTGACCCAGGATCTCGGCGCCGAGAAAACCCACGAAGTGGTCGATGCCTTCCTGCGCATGGCCACCGAGGTGTTAGTGAAACATGGCGCCTTCATCGATAAATATATCGGCGACGCGGTGATGGCGCTTTTCAACGTGCCCATTCGTCACGAAGATCACGCGCGGCGCGCCATCGTCGCCGCCGGCGAATTGGAATCCGGCCTGCAAAGCTTGAGCGCGCGCTTCGGACTCTCTTTGCAAGCTTCAGTCGGCGTCGCCACCGGCTTCGCTCGCGTCGGGCGGCTCGGCTCCGAAGACAACAAAGACTACACGGCGATCGGCGACGTGGTGAATCTGGCCGCCCGCCTGCAAAGCAAGGCGGGCACGGGAGAAATTCTAATTGGTGCGGAAAGCTACGCCAAGCACGCGGCAGATTTTCCCGACGCCGTCTCCGAGCAATTGCAGCTCAAGGGATTCCGCGAGCCGGTCACCGCCTATCGATTGCATGGCAAGGGAGGCAGACGGCCGGCCGATGACGCGCCGGAAACGGAGGGACGAGAAAGAACCAGCATCGGCGCGATCATCTTTGGAATTCTCGGCGCCCCATGCGCCATCACGACGCTCATCGGTCCTCTGGCCGTCGCCTTCGGCGCGGGCGGACTCTTCGGCTTGACCGGCGCGTTGGTATTCATGGACCAAAGTATCATTCGCGTTCCCGTTCTCGTCCTGACCAGCCTGGCCGCGGCCACGAATCTCTATACCGTATGGCATGCGCGTAAGCTTAGAGCGGAAGCGAAGGTCGGTGAACATCTAAAAATGATGACCACGCTGGAAAAACGCCGGACCCTCTTTGTGCTCTCGGCATCGCTGGTGACGTTCGGCATCGTCGCCTTCGAAATCGTCGCTCACATCCTGTTGCATGGAGGGGCTTGAAGCGGCAGCAAACGACGGAATGAGAATTACGAGCGAAGAGAGTCCCGCGAATTCTTGCCGGCGAGCACTGCTCGGCCGCGCGGCGTAAGAGTCACCTTGGACTGACCTGACCCGATTGCGCTCTCGATCTGGACCAGGCCGCCGATGATCGCGTCCTCCCATATCGTATGCCTGGGGCAAGTACTCTGCCACGCCGCCATCGTGTCCTCATAGGTCCGGCGGCGATCCGAGACCCAGGTCAGAAACTGCAACATCAAGCTCTCCGGCTCAGACATCTCACGCCTCTCAACTCCCAAGCTAATTCTACCTAAATTGCCGATCGCCCTGCAAGCGGGAATTCCCCCTCCGTTCATTTTCCTTGACTTGACCGCGCAGCGGCCTATAATCCCAACCATTTAACGCGTCGACAGGAGAAAACAAAGATGGACGTAATCGAGCGTGCAAAAAACATACTCCTCCAACCCGCGCAAGAATGGACGATGATCGACAAAGAGCCGGGGAGCGCTGCGGAACTTTACAAATCCTACATCGTGCCGCTGGCGGCGATCGGCCCGGTCGCCTCGATCATCGGGCTGTCGATCTTCGGAATCAGCGTCCCGCTCGGCGGCACCTATCGGGTGCCCCTGACAAGCGCCATCGGACAGGCGGTGACGACCTACATCTTCGGGCTCATCGGCACGTACGTCCTGGCGCTCATCATCGACGCGCTGGCACCGACTTTTCTCGGCACCAAAAACAATTTCCAAGCGCTCAAGGTCGCGGCCTATTCGAGCACTGCCGCGTGGCTGGTTGGGATTTTCAATTTGCTACCCTCGCTCGCCTTGCTCAATATTTTGGGGATCTACAGCCTCTATCTCTTATATCTCGGCTTGCCGATTCTTATGAAAGCGCCTCAAGAAAAAGCCTTGCCTTACACGATTGTCGTGATCATCGCTGCCATCGTGATTTTCGGCGTCATCGGCGCACTTGGCAGTTGTTTTATTCGTCCCATGCCTTGATGGCGGGTGCGGCAGTTACTCGGTTTTTCTGCGTTGCGCCTCATATGCCAAATGGCGACGCCTGAATCGTCGGGCTTAAGGCATAGCTCTCATCCCAAAGGTCTGCCGTCTAACCAGTTACGCGTTTTACCCCTCGGTGGAATAAACGTCGCGATTACGCTATTCATCGACCCATGCGCATCTGCTTTCTACTTCCCGCCGCGGCGGAAATCGCCTTCGTCGCCAACGGTAACGCCTACTTCAGCCGCCCTGGGTCGCGCTTGGCGAACGGATTGGGAACGCTCGCGCGGATCGTTTATCTCGATGACTCCTCCCAGGGTCTTCTGCCTGATTTCGTCATGAGATTAACCGGAACTATCTAACCGTGGCCTTCAATTCCGTTCGCGATTACACAGGCAACCAAACTCATCTGAAAGAGATCTTGCGGCTCGGCATCCCCACGATGCTCGCGCTGGCGAGCCAGCCGCTGTTGAACATCGGCGACACCGCGATGATCGGCCGCTTGGGTGTCGAACCGCTGGCGGCCCGGGCCATCGGCGCGGCTCTCATAAGCGGCATCTATTGGATCTTCGCCTTTCTCACCTTCGGCACGACGACTCTCATCGGCCATCATTTCGGCGCCGACGACGCCAAAGCCTGCGGCGAGACTTATCTGCACGCGCTCTTTGTCGCGCTCGTGGGCGGAGCGGCGCTGGCCGCGGCGGGATTTTTCTTTGCCGGACTGCTGTACAATTGGATGGGCGCCAACAATGCCGTCGCCGACCAGGGAATATCGTACTTCCGCATCACCATCTCCAGCGCTCCCTTCACGTTGATCCTGCTGGCGTCGGTAGGCTTCTTTCGCGGCATCCAGAATACCAAGACTCCGATGTTCATCGCTTTCCTCGCCAATGGACTGCAATTGCTCCTCGATTACGCCTTGATCTACGGCAAATTCGGCTTGCCGAGCCTCGGCCTTAAGGGCGCCGCCATCGCAGCCTGGATTGCGCAACTCACCGGCGCCAGCGCCAGCCTGGCGATTTTCTTCGCCACGCGCCGCACCGCCGCCTACCGCGCGATCAGCTGGCGGATCAGCATGGTGAAGTTGCGCCCCCTGTTTCGCATCGGCGGCGACCTCGCCCTGCGCACCGGGGCGCTGCGCCTCTCGTTGATTTTTGCCACCGGCACGGCGGCGCGCATGGGCGCCGCGATTCTCTCCGCCTACGAGATCGCCTTCCAACTTTTCATGCTCTGCTCCGATGTGATCGACGGCCTGGCGGTCGCCGGCCAGGCGCTCGTAGCCAGGCACCTGGGCGCGCACCAAAGGGAGACGGCGGCCCGCATGGGGCGAATCTTGATTGTCTGCGGCGCGGTCGCGGGATCGTTATTCAGCGCACTGTTTATCGTATCCGAGACGTCGATCATTCAATTCTTCACCAAGAGTCCGGCAGTGATTGCGGCGATCGGCGGCGGGCTGTTCCTGCTGGTGGCGCTCATGCAGCCGTTGAACGGCATCGTCTTCGTGATCGACGGGCTGCTGATCGGCGCGCGAGACACGCGCTTTCTCATGTGGGCGATGCTCGCTGGCGGCTGCGGGGTTTTCATTCCGATTTCCTGGCTGTCGCTGAACTACAGTTGGGGCCTGGCGGGGATCTTGATCGGCCTGAGCGCCTTGATGCTCTGGCGCTGCGCCACCAACGTTTATCGTTTTACCGGCAGGAAATGGACGGGCGGCATGGTCTAAGTGGGATTAGTCATCGTAAGTTGTCCGAGGAGCGAGCCTCTCCGTTCGCGGGCAATGGGTCCGTACCTTGAAGCGGCCGGCGAACTTAAGAGGCGGAGCGTACAGTGAGAGAAGAGCGCAAACCTATTACCAAGCACCGCACAAGCCGGCGCAGCTTTACGCTCCTGTGCCCACTCACTACGAGGCTCACTCCTCGGACTACAGCTACTGCGTCTTTTCCCCAGCCGATGAATAATCGGCTCGACTACTCACACGCGCCGGCAGCCGGCTTAACCGCGACACATGCGGTTAAGTAACCGTGGCTGCGTAAGGCCGGGAAGCGGCGATAAAGCGCTGCAAATATTTTTACCAACGGACCCGTGATCGCGGTCAGCCAGGGAACGCGACAGTGGCACCATAAGTCCGCCATGCGCAGCCAGCCGGGCATGAAGAGAATGCCGGTCCGGGTCGTCACTCGAAACCCGACCGATTCAAGAAGCTGCTGTAGCTCCCTGGGGGTAAACGATTTCTCCATGCCATAGGGATACAGCCGGAAGAGACTGAGAACGTAGACCAGCAAAGGCCGCAGAAACGGGTCCAGCTTATTCGGCACGCCGATAATCGCCGTCCCGTCGGGTTTCAATACGCGAAACAGTTCGGCGGCGGCGAGTTTATATTCCGGAAAGTGCTCGATGGTCCCCATGGAATAGAGAAGATCAAAAGCATCGGTCGCGAACGGCAGGTGGCGCACGTCGGAGTTGAGAAAGGCAAAGCGATGATTGCCGAAGGCCACCGTCGCTTGGCGCACTAAATCGAGCGCGATATCGAAGCCGACGGGGTGCGCGCCTTGCTCTGCCGCCCAGCCAAGGATTTCGGTATTTTTCGCTTCGTTCCAAAGATCGGTCTTTAGCAACAGCTTCCCCGCCAGGGCGGGAAAGAAATCCCGATAGAGGATTTGTTCGCATTCGAAATAATACCGCGTCGACGGCGCGCCCTTGAGCGAGGGAAAGCTGATCGCCAAGTCACCCCAGAACGACGGCTTTTCGGAGCGCCCTTCTTTCAGATGTACCTCCGACCCACAACAAGTCTCACAAGGCGCTTCCTAGGTCCACGGGGTGAAGCGGGATTACCGTTGCCGATTTTCGCCGCGCGCCGAGATCGCTTTCGTCGACGGCGCTCACCTCGACCCGGATGCGATCGCCAAGTCTTTCGGTCATGACCTGGGCAATGCTGCGCGAAACTTGCGGGGAGAATTCATGACCTGGAACGATTCTAACGGTGAATGCATCCAGCGCAGTTTGCACGATCTGATAACGCTTGATTTCCGGATAGTGACTCATGATCTCCGAAAACCCCGCAAAATACCTGCCGCCCGGCAGCGGCACGACGTTCTGACTTCGCCCCTCCAATTGACTGAGCATCGGCAAAGTCACTCCGCATGCACAAGGTTCCTGCGCAACAGTCGCGACGTCGCCGGGACTATAGCGGATCAACGGCATCGCATATCGATAGAGCGGTGTGACGACGACCTCGCCCGTGCCGCCGGGCCCGACCGGCTCGCCGGCGCGCAGAACTTCCACGCATAGCCAATCCGCGTTGACGTGGAGCCCCTGCCGCCGCCGGCACTCCCACGCGACATCACCCAGTTCCGTGCAATTGTAAAGGCCCAAGGGCTCGGAGTGGAACGCCCGCGCCAGCAAGCGGCGATAACCCGCAGTGAGAAGATCGGAACTCGTCGCCAACAGGCGCGGCTTGACATCATCGATTCCACCTCTGAGCATCAAGTCCGCGATAATGGCGAGATTGCTGGCGAAGCCGTAGATGACGGTCGGTTGGAGGCGCTGCAGCTCCCGAATGATCGCCTCAGGCTGCTCGTGAAACCAAATGTTCCACAGCGCAGGCGACGCCCGACATTTTTGAAACCATCGGAAAGAAGAGCCCGACGGGGACCGGCTGATCGTAACGACCCTATCGTTCCAGCGCAGGCCGTTGTAAAAAAAAGTTCGCAGCGTAAGAGACTGCCTTAGCCATCCTTCTTGGCGCGTGCGATACAAGGCAACCGGCGTTCCGGTGGAACCGCTCGTTCGTGAGACATGCAGGCGATTAGAACGGACGGCCCTCGAGATCAGTTCGTCGCGAGGAATTTCCTGCAAGCGCTCCCGCGTGGTGACCGGAATGACACGGAGATCCGACAACTGCCTCAATTGGCCGGGCTTAAAGCCCACGGAATCGAAAAGACCGCGATAGTAGGACACTTCCTTGTAGGCGTGCTCGACGAGCCGCGTCAAGCGAGCCAGTCGCGCGGCCTGCAGTGCCGCCTCTTTTAACCGGAGGCCGCTTTGCAGACTGCGCGAAAAGGAGAATAAGTTTGGCGAGTTCACAAAATCCGAGTCCTTGAATCTACAAAAGCGAATTGCCTGCCCAGGTTCAGCTGGTTGTCCGCCCACGCAAACTGTAGGACTCAGCTGGAACGTTTTTCATGTCACTGCTTTGTCTTATTGAGAATATGCAGAGGGAGCGTTTTGCCGACCATCGTCACGACGGGCTCGGCTCGAAGCACCCGCAGGGTACGGGCTTCACGCCAGCGGTCCGCCATCATTTTATGCGCCGCGGAGCGGGCCGCCAGCGCATCCAGGATCATATCGATGAGGGCTCCTTCGTTGATCGCTCCGATTCTGGGGCTCACCCGAATGAGCACGTTGGGTATCCCCTCTATCTCCTCCTCGACAAATTGGTAATCGGTCGGATAACCGCCGAATTTTCCCGGCAACAGATCTTCCGTGAGCCGTATCAAGTCACTGCCGAGAAAGGTCATTCCCTCACTCGTCAGCTTATCGTAGCTGCGAACTTCGCTCATGTGAGTATGTAACCCGAGTTGGCCCAGTGAGCAGCGGCAATCGCGCCGTTCCAACTTTCCATAATCGCCGCTATCCACATTAAGCAGCAACTTGGGGCTACTTGGAAGAAGCGTTGTGTAAAAAAACGCTCCCACCGTGAGACCGGACTCGCCGATCGGCTTAGTCTGTTGAATGACCGCCAGCTTATCTTCGAGAAAATGAAAATCATCGAGCGCTTGCGCATCCGCACATGGCTGTGCCACATCGCCAAGTTCCGTCATAGAATAGTAAGGAATGCCGCGGCATCCCGCTTGATTCAATATTTTGGCTTTGGCCGAGGTGTAGGGCTCGCCTCCCACGAAGAACGACGATCCGGAAATATCCAGACTCTTCTCGAGCGCTTCGCGACATAGCCTTACAGCCGATGTCGTTTGCGTGAAGACAACTCCAGGTTGACCCGTCGCTCTTTTTTCCATGAGCCAGCGAAGCACTACTAATCCGTTATCCAGGGGAGCGTATTCAGGAAACGGCATTGGGCCGCCGAACAGGCGACAACCGTAAATCGTGAACACAACGAATAGAAAATGGCTCACGCCAGTCAGCGTCGGGCTAAAAGTGTTCGGGGTAAACCATTTATCGAGGCGCTTTCCCAACTTGGCGATTCTTAGGGCCCGATAAATCCCCGATGCCGCGGGAGGCAGTGGACGCCAAAGGGCGAGCGGTTGACCGGAGATTCCAAAAGAGGCTTCAAGCAAATCGTGATACGCCGCGTCGTAATGCATCACGTCGAAATCAATGATGACCCGCGTTCCGATACCTCTCGATCCCCCTGTTCTTGCCTCGTAATCTTGCGCCAACAAGGGGTTGTCGAAGTCGCGCGAGCGAACCGAGAAAGTCAAGCTGCCCCGCTGAATCGGCCTGCGGCACTTGAATTCGTCGTGGAATACAAACACCCCTTCCTGATAAAGTTGTTGCAACGCGGCTTCGATGCCATCCTTTCGCACCAAGCGGGCCACATCAGCCAACTCCATTCCTGCGTGCAAGAGCAGCTTTCGATAGGGACTCCTGGAATTTTCATAAATTCCTTGTCGCAAAATCCGCAAAAACATCTCCCCACGATTTTGCAGCTGCTCGGCAATCATACGGCGGCATTGCTCGGGAGAAAGGCGTTGCCTCAGGAAGCGGCGCAAGCCGAATATATACCGGCTGCGCATTTTCAGTTTATCGAACATGGCAGTTCTCTGGTGGCTTCAAATATCGAGCTGAGGACGGAGGACACTCTACCAGGCTGGCTTCTTCTATCATGAATGGTCGTCGGGTGCCAATTTGCACGCGCCCGCAAGGTATGGTGAAGTCAATTCACTAAGCGCGAAGGAGTCGTCGTCAGACCCCCTTTTCCGCGGCAGCATAGACGCTTCCATGATAGCTATTCTTCGTAACACACTCCTCTTGGCGCTGCTGACGCTGGTGGGCTTGATCGCCTATCTCAATTCTCTGCCCAACAGTTTTCATTTCGACGACTACGACGCCATCGTCAACAATCCGGCAATCCGGGACCTCAAGCATCTGCCTTCGTACTTTACCGACAGCCGAACCTGGACCATGTCCACCGCGCGCGATTGGCGCCCGCTGGTTTCGGCAACCTTCGCCCTGAACTACTGGGCGGGGAAGCTCGACCCGACGACCTTCAGACTTTTCAATCTCAGCCTCCACATAGGAGTAGCTTTTTTCTTGTATCTGATTTTCAAAGATCTCGCCGGCCGTTCCACTGCTAAGCTGTCCGATCTTTCGCCCAAGGCCGTCACGTGGCTGGCCATGTTCGCCGCGGGGCTCTTTCTAGTTCATACCGCGAACTCGGAAGTCGTGAATTACATCTTCGCGCGCAGCACGCTCCAGGCTACTTTTTTCTACGTCGCGGCGTTCTATTGCTACTTGCGAGGCCCTTTCGGCGGGCGGGCAGAAGCTGCCGGCGCGTGGCATGCCGGCGCGGCCCTGTCTTTTATTCTAAGTCTCTGTTCCAAAGGCTCGGCGATCTCGCTCCCGCTCGTCCTCGCCGTATTCGAACTCATTTTTCTCAACCCGATGGGGCAGTCGCCCTGGAAGCTCTTTGGGGACAACCCGGGGCGATTGAAAAAGTATCTCCCCTGCGCCCTCGTGATTCTTGTTTATATCGTTGCGCGGCATTCGTTCACCGCGCGGCTCCTCCAAATCGGCCGGGAAACTGCCGGGCCAAGGATACCCGCTCTTGATTATTTGTTTACCCAATTTCGTGCTTGGGTCTACTATATGAGTCTGTTTCTTTGGCCCGATCCGCTGATTGCGGATTACCCGGGATTCGGCTGGTCCCGCTCCATTTGGGATTCAAGGGTTCTTCTGTCTCTCGCGTTGGTGTTAATCGTTGTCGGGCTGGCATGGCGGTTATGGAAAGCGATGCCCATCATCTCCTTCTTCATTTTCTGGTATTTCATCGTCCTTTTGCCTGAGGCAAGCTTTATACCGCTTGTCGACCCAGTGAACATCTATCGTCCCTATCCGGCCAACGTCGGGTTCTCCATCGCGGCGGTGCTCGCCGTCTTTCTCTCGATAGCGCAAATGTGTAAACGCCGCGATGGCTCCACCAGATGGAAATGCTGCGTTTCGGCTATGGTAAGCATCGCGGCGCTTTCGCTCGGTGCGTTGATGTTCTTGACCGACAAACACAACGAGGTATGGCGCGACGAGGGAAGCCTTTGGAGCTATATCATCGACAAGGATCCAACCAACGTGCGCGCCCACGTAAACCTGGGCGCGCATCTGTTTTACTCCGGAGACTACCAACGAGCAGGTGATCTGTTTGATCAAGCCATCCGACTCGCCCCGAAGGACCCTTATGCCGCGCTCCTTCGTGGGAATCTCTACGTTGCACTGGGCCGGAATGCGGCCGCCCTGGCCGAATTCAACCGTCTTGAAAGCTACGGCGCGCGTGTTCCCCATCTCTACTACGATCGCGGCGAGCTTTTCAGGAAACTCGGCGACCGCGATAAAGCGCTGGCGGATTATCGCAAAGCGTTAAGTCTGAGACCTCAATACACGGATGCGCTTTACGGTTTGGCCACGGTTCTCACTGAGATAGGCGAGGAGCAACTTGCCTTCGACGCGTGCGTCAAGGCCAATGATATCGATCCGCTTGACGAGCGGGGCTATCGCTGTGCCGCGGCGCACCACTTACGGCAGAATCGAAACCGGGAAGCACTGGAGATTTATCGCAGAGCGGTCGCCCAGCTGCCCGACTCTAGCGTTCTCTGGTATGATCTCGGTAGCGTGTACGAAAAGCTGGGGGTCTATAAAGAAGCAGGGGACGCTTTCGAGCGCGCAAGTCATCTGCTTAGACTTGCGCCGCGCGCCAACGTCCCCTGATATTTATTTTTGAACACGTGGAATCGTCAGAGCTAGCATGCAGGGCCTTAACAAGCGACCGCCGAAGCTATCGTACTAGTCAACGTCTCACACGGATTGCCGCGTACTACCGGACCCGAAGGGCTCGATCTCCTCGACCCGGCATTCGGGGCAAATTGGTTAGGCTCAAGGTAGCGGCGGCGAAGCATCTTTAAAGTATCCCCCGCCTTGTCGAAATAAAAGGACAGACCCGCAAGCACGTTGTAACGGCCATGATTATCGATCGTGCCTTTAACGAGATTGACCTCCACGCCCTTCATGGGCATGAAGGCAACGCCAAAAACCGGCCCGACGCCATTAGGTGTCTTCCCACTGCCGGGGCCGCCAAAACTGTTCCCTTGAACACCGATGGTGATCTCCAGGTTGTCTTTTCTTAGGAACGAAGCCAGGTCGAATCCTGGAAAATAACTGAACGTACCTTCGAGATGGTTGATCCCGTTTTCGACGTTTGTGCGCCTACATGTAAAAGGGAAACAAGAAAATAACGAATGGTCCCGCTGCGGCGAGGAGATCGGATGGGAGTAGTAAAGGTTGATATTTGCCTGGTTCAGATAAAAGGCCACTGACGGACGGAGGTGAACAAAGTTATTGTCGTGCAATGTTCGATACTGGTAAGCGACGAACAAGCCAGCCTTGCCGGAACCCCAGCTGAAAATAGGCCCGGCGCTTAGCCCGAAGCGGCTCCCCAATCCTCCCACGTAATGACCGATGCCTTGCAAGCCAAAATTCCCCGCTACCGGCATCACGCCCAAGAGTTCGATCGTTCCACGACCGCCGGCGTTATACCCATCTTCCTTCTCAGCTCCGCCTTGAATTGAGACCTTCCCGACCGGTTCAATACCGGCCAGTTCGGCCCGGGGCGCCCAGAATAGGATCAAGGCAACAACCAGCAAAGCTCCCGATGCGTTTCTCATGTTCTCCAACCTCCGCGACACAATTATCTATTGCTACTTAAATAATCTATCGGCTGAAGAATGTCAATCCAAATTATTCCTTCTAGTGATCCCTGGAAAGCCCGTAAATCCAGATTAAACCGACGCTTTTGCCTGCCAGGGCGCCGATTAAACGGCGCTTGTTTTCGGCGTCGGGTTGACCAAGGCCGCTCACTAGGATAGTTTCCCGCCAAACAGTCCCAAGAATAGGAGTAGCTTATGGATAATGTCATTATCGTCACCGGCGGCGCCGGCGGCATCGGATCGGATATCTGCCGCGGCATGGCTGCCGACGGCTTGAAGGTGGTGGTAGCGGATTACGCCAAAGAGGCGGCGGAAAAGGTCGCCGCGGAGATTCGCGACGCCAAGGGCGACGCCATCGCGGCTAAGGTCGACGTCGGCAATCCACAGAGCGTCGCCGATATGATGGCGCAGGCCATCGCAAAATATGGCCGGGTCGACTATGCCTTTTGCGGCGCGGGCGTCATGGATCGGATCGCGGTCGTCGATATGCCGGAAGAAGAATGGGACCGCGTTATGAGAATCAATCTAAAGGGTGTGTTCCTGTGCGCCCAGGCCGCGGCCCGGCACATGATTCCGCGCAAGCAAGGCCGCATCTTGAGCATCGCCTCGGGCCGCGGGGTCGCCGGCCAAGCGCGCTCGGCGCATTACGCCGCTTCCAAAGCGGGGGTCATCGCATTTACCAAATCCCTCGCCGTGGAATTGGCCCCGCACAATATTACGGTCAATTGCGTCTGCCCCGGCGCCACCGACACGCCCATGTCGCGAAGCGGCATGACGCCGGAGCAGTTCAAGCAACGCGAGGAGATCCCGCCGCTCTTGGACGGCCTCACCCATAAAGACGAGATCGTCGGCCTGGTTCGTTATCTGCTCACCGACGCGACCCGGTTTGTTACCGGGCAAACTTTTTTCCTGCGCACCCCGAAGTAGGAAAGAACCGGCGATGGATCGGCTCTCGGTCCGACGGTCATCCCAAATGCCTTTGGCAAGGCGACGGTTGGCCCGCTGTCAGTGAATCTGGCCCGTCCCGCGCGATTGTCAGGTGCCGAACATCGCCATGCGCGGTTGCGCGCCCCGCGTTTCGCACTCGCGAACGAATATCTTGTGGATCTCGGCATCCTGGTCTTCATACTCGATCTGCGCGCCGCCTTTTTTCACGTCCTCGCCGGTGTCTCTCAGGTCTTCCACGTTGAATTTGAATCCCCAGGGCTTGAGCGCCAGATAGCGCGCCGGCGCCGCCCCGGGATTGAAATGCTGGTGCCACCACTGCATCGGCGGCACGAACATGCTCATGCGCCCCCACTCGACGCGCTTTTTGTTTCGATCCTGGCCTTGCTCCCAGAGGAACGAGTAACCCGATCCCGTGAGCATGACGATATGCGCGCCGGCGCCGTGGCGATGGGCTTTCTTGTACTTGCCGGCGGGAAACTCGGAGAGGTGCGCGCTCATGGTATTGTCGACGAATTCGAAAAGCGTGGTGCGATTGTCACCGCCACGCTCCTTGTAGTCCTTGGGCTGGAAACCCCACAGATCGGCGATAAAATTCGACTCCCACACCCGCCCTCTTTTCACCTCCGGCAGGTAGCGCCCGCCTTTGCCCCACTCGTCGGCGCCGCCGCTGTAGCGGTCGGTGAAGACGAACGAGCTATTGAAAATGTAATCCAGGTTGCGGTAGCGGTTGACGATCACCGGCGCGTCCGTCAATGAAATCATCCGCACCGGCTCGCTCCCCTGGGCATTGAAGTTTTGATGCCAGGTATTGAGCGGCGTCGAAAACAAGCTGCCCCTTTGCCATTCCAAAGTATGCTTCCTGCCGCCCTCGTTCCAGATCGTGGTCGCCCCCTGGCCCTGGAGAATGAAGACGGCCTTCTCATACATATGGCGCACCGGTTTGAGCTGCCCGCCCGGCGCGATCTCCTCCACGATCGTATCGCATGTGCCGCCCGCACCCTCCATGTTGACAAAGGCCGCTTTCCCCCCGGTCCGATCCCAATGCCCCAGCTCCAATTTCAAAAGATCGGGAACGATGAAATCTTTGTAGGCTGGGATTCCTTCCCACTCCTGGTAGATTTCGTACGGGCTTTTTTGGGAGAAAGCAGATGCTTCATTGAGATTTCCCATTGATGGACTCCTCCATGGCCGCGCCGCCCCACCCGCCGCGTCAACCGGCGAACCGCTCGGGTGAAAAGGCTTCTGACTTTTTTCCCGGCCCTGCGAGCAATAGATCCGCCGCCAGCGCGCCAACCGCCGAGCTGGTCGTCACGCCATGCCCGCCGAGGCCGGCGACCCAGAACAACCCTTTCACCTTACCGTCCCAGCCGATCACGAAACGGCCATCGGACGATAGCGTTCGGAAGCCCGCCCACCCTCGGCTGATGCTCACGCCCGACAGCGCCGGCATGTGACGCTCGATCTTCTCCGCGAGCAGCTCCTTCACCGCTTCGTCGACCGGCGGATCGCCCGGCGGCAGTTCCGTTTGATCGCAGGCGCAAAGGAGCAAGCCTTCGCCCTCCGGCCGAAAATAAATATCGTGGGTCACATCCCAGACAAACGGCCAGCTCCGGTCGACCCAGGCGAGCGGCGGCGAGACAAAGAGATGGCGGCGGCAGGGACGCAGCGGCAGCTCCGCGGCGCCGGTCAGCTTGGCGACCCGGTTGGCCCAGGCGCCGCTCGCGTTGACGACGACCTTTGCTCTGATCGACTCGCCGTCGACGACGACCGTGAGGCCATCTTCAGCGGCGTCAATCGACTGCACCACGCCGCCGTAGCGAATCCGCGCTCCTTTGGCCGAAACCGCCTTGAGATAACCGGAAAGTAGAGCATGGATGTCGAGCACGCCGTCGGTGCCGCACCAGGCGGCGCCGTCGAACTCCGCTTCCTTGAGCACCGGCACATGACGCTTGGCTCGCTCCGGAGTCCATAACTCCATTTCAACGCCGAGACTATGGCCCAATTCGGCGTCGCGTTGTAACTTAACCCAGCCCTCGCCGCTGCCCAACAAGAGCGAGCCGTTTTGCTTGAACTGCACGGGCTCGGGCCAATCATGCGGCAAATTCCGCAGAAACCGCGAACCGTCACGGGTCAAAGCCAGCAAATCAGGATCAGGCACGCATTGGCGAATCATCGCGGCGTTGCGCCCGGAGGAGTGAAACCCCGGAATCGCCTCCTGCTCGACCAAGAGAATATCGGCCACGCCCCGGCGCGACAGATGATACGCGGTCGCCGCGCCGGCGAAACCGGCGCCGATAATGATGTATTCGTGGGTCTTCACGATGCGCTCGCTGGGTCATCCAAGCAGGTTGCTGGAAACAGATTCGGAATGCTTCGAGAATCTCAGCATGAACGGAAAATTCTCAATGATATCAAAACCACTCCGTTCGTCCTGAGCACCGTCGAAGGACTCCGATAGGGTGTTTCAGCAACCCGCCAGAGATTATTCATAACTTATTCCAGAAATTTCAGCTACACCAGGCTTCCGAGTTTGGGTCCGGGATTAACCCGAGACTCGGGACCCGGGACCGACACGGTGCCAGCGGTTTTCAGGGTTTTAATCCCAAATGAACTGCGCTATAGTTCCCTTGCCATGAGAACCCACCGCTACACGCAATGGGACGGCACGCAGCAGATTCTTTTCCCCACCGCCGACGACCTCCTCAAGCATCTCTCCGACAATCTGCTTGAAGAAGAAGGAGTGCGCCGGGCGTTGCGCGATCTGATGCGCCGCGGCTATCGCTCCGAGGATGGCTCGCGCTCGGTCAAGGGCATGCGCGACCTTTTGCGCGAGGCGGACCAGAAGCGCAAGGAGCTGCTGAACAAATATTCGCCGGACTCCTTCAAGCTCACGCCCGAAGAACAAAAAGCCCTGAGCGATAAACTGAGCGGCCTGGCGGAAAAGCTCGAAGCCTACCAGGAGCAGATGCGCAATTTCATGGAGCGCATGTCCGGCAAGTACGCCGACCGCATGGACGAGATGAGCCAGAAAATGCAGGAGGCCTACCAGCGCTTTCAAGAATTGCAAAACCGCCTGCAGAATCAAATCCGCGAGCGGGGCATGCAAGGGCAGCCGAACATGAGCGGTCAAAATCCGCAGTCTTTGATGGACATGCTCGACCGGATGAACAAGCTCCTGCAAGACGAGAATTTTCTCAAGAATCTGCCCGCCATGATGGACGCCGCCATCAACAACCTCGAAAGCATGTTGGAGAACATGAGCAACATGACCGAGGAACAGCTCCAGCAGCTAAGCGAAATGATGAGCCAGATGCAGCAGCTCGAACAGCTCATGAACCAGTATCCCTTCCAGGGCTCCCAGCGAATGGGCATGGGCGACGCCGGGCAAATCCTCGGCCAGTTGCGCGGCTTGGAGCGCTTTCTGCGCTGGGGCCAGCGCGGCATGGGCGATCCTTCGGAGCTCGACCTCGAAGAGCTGCGTCAATTCCTCGGCGAGGAGGCCTACGAACACCTGAAGTATCTCAAGGGCGTCGAGCAGATGCTCGAAGACGAAGGCTTCATCATGCGCACGAGCCACGGCCTCAAGCTCACCCCGAAAGGAATGAGAAAGATCGGCGACAAGGCGCTGCGCGAGATTTTTCAGATGCTCAACAAGGGGCGCTGGGGCAATCACAACACGGCGGCGCGAGGATCCCAGGGAGAGCGGCTGGAGGAAACCAAGAAATACGAGTACGGCGACCCGATGAACGTCAACATCACCGAGACGCTGATGAACGCCCTGGGAAAACGGAAGCGGGGCGAGCCGTTAAGAATCGCGCCCGAGGATTTTTCCGTCCAGCGCGTGGAGTACTCCACCGCCAGCGAAACGGCGTTGCTTATCGACGTGAGTTATTCGATGCTGATGAACGACGCCCTGCACGCCGGCAAGAAGGTGGCGCTGGCGCTGCACCGGCTGATCGAGACCAAGTACCCGCAAGACTCGCTGCACCTGGTCGCCTTTCGCTCCGACGCGAAGTTGATCAAGGCCGAAGATCTGCCCAATATCGTGTCGCTAACCTATTTCATGGAGCACGGCACCGATATCAAAGAAGCGTTGCGCTACGCGCGCCAGTTGTTGGGTTCGCACAAGACCACCAACCGCCAGATCATATTGATCACCGACGGCGAGCCCACCGCGGCGACGCTCGACCGCGGCGGCCGCCTGCACAGCGGCTGGGGCTCGGCGATGCTGCACAGCCGCATCGTTCACGAGACCTTGAAAGAAGTAAAGCGCTGTACCCAGAGCGGCATAAAGATCAACACCTTCATGCTGGGCGCGGACTTTTACCGGCAAGGGTTCGTCGACCAGCTCTCCCGGTTGAATACCGGCCGGGTGTTTTACACCTCCCCGGACCAGATCGGCAACTACGTCGTCGTCGACTACATCGCCAACAAGCGCAAGCGCGTGCGCGGCTAGCCGCCCAACCGATCCCTCCAACACTATTTTCGATTTTGGCTCTTCCGGATTTACCGTGAACTTGTGTTCACCACAAAGACCCAGCGCGGCTACGCCCCAACCAAAATGAGAAAAGTCGGATTCACCACGAAGGCACGAAGGACACGAAGGTTTTCATAGGGTGCGCTTCGCGCACCGGTCGGTCTCGGAATATCTCTCGCAAAGCATGTCCTGCGCAACGTCGAAGGGACGCAAAGGAAAACGTTGTCATTTCGACCGAAGGGAGAAATCTTTCTTAGATCCGTCGCATTCGCTCGGGATGACGGTTCGTAACCCGTCACTTGGCGGCTTTGCGCCTTGGCGGGAGAAATTTTCGAATCCGAGAACCTTAAACTTCCGGAATATTTAACCGGCACGCTATGACAAACATGTTGGTCTTTGTTTTCGGATAGTAATTACGAAGGACACGAAGGGTTTCGTAGGGTGCGCTTCGCGCACCAGTCGGTCTCGGAATATCTCCCGCAAAGAACGCAAAACTTTAAATGCGAACTTCGAAATTCGAATTTCGAAAACTTTCTTGCAGTCTTGGCGCTCCTTCGACCAGGCTCAGTACATGCTTGGCCGGAGCAAATCTCCGCTTCCGAGGTTTATGGGCGGGGGTGTGCGACAAATTTGTGGGTAGGAATTGACCTGCCCTTTTTTTTGGCCTATTGTCTGAATGCTATTTCAGCATTCAGATAATAGGAGGAAACCATGCCACAAACCTTGGAAGCGCTCGAACGGCAAAGAACCAAGCT
>JAUYJC010000513.1 GCA_030688735.1 Deltaproteobacteria bacterium | reverse complement strand
GCCGGTGAGTTTTTTCTCCTTGATGATGAAAAATCGATCTTTATTCGTCTCGATCAGCCCAAGGTTGTGAAAGCGCTGCATAAATAGACTGACTCGCGGTCGCGTCGTGCCCACCATCTCGGACAATTCTTCATGGGAAATGTTGAGCTCGATGCGAATGCTGTGCGGGTCCTTCTTGCCCATGGTGCGGGCCAACTGTAACAGCGTCTGGCCCAGCCGCTGTTCGCTGTCCACCGTCACCAGGTTTGCGATGACCTGCTGCTGGTCGGCAATGCGCACCGTCAGGTAACGCACGAATCCGTCAGACAACGCGTCGCGGCTTAAGCGCGCAAAGAACTGAGCACAGGGTATTTGTTTTACCTTGGTTTCTTTCATCGCGACCGCGGTTTCGTGACGCGCGCCTAACCCGGATAAGCACAGCTCGCCGAAAACATCTCCGCTGCCATGGATGGCCAGCAGACACTCTTTACCTTGGGGCGAGAGCAGAAGCAGTTTGATCTGGCCGGTCTCAATGAAATAGACCATCCCGTCCTGGTCGCCGCAGGTGTAAACATTCGCGTGCCGCGGGATCGTCACAGCACGAGATTTCAACGTCTCGTGCCGCAACGAATCGCGCATTTGCTTTTTGAACCGTTCCGCTTCAGGAGTCTGCTGAATCATGGGTCGCGTTTCTGACTAATTGTGGCGCTGAGCCCAATCTCCGGTGCTCTCTTGAACGCGGATTAAGTGCGTATGGGGGTTGCCACGAGGGTCCTTTCCCATTTGCATGGCGACGACGTCGCCGGACTCCAAACGGCTGACCGGATATTCACGCCCGCGAAACATCACCCGGGTATCGGCACTGTAGGTGACGATTCTGGAACGGCCGCTAGTCGGCCGCAAAAAAATTTCACTAGACGCAGTATTTACCCGCTCCACCGTGGCCACGAGCTCGTCCGGGACCGGTTGAGTTGCCCTGGCAGGAAGGGTGTCTCTGCCTACCAGCGCCGTGTTGCCGCTGCAACCTGCGAGTGCCGTCAAAGCCACCGCCAGGACTAAAACCGATGCTGCATGATTGAATAAATTCATGATGTCTCCTAATAGATGATGGAACCCTTCTCGATCTGCGACTTACGAGCTTCGTATTCACTACGGGATATTCTCTCGGCTTTGTAATCATCCTCCAACTGGTTCATCTTGCTATAGGCGTTATATTCATAGCCTGCGCTTGTCCCGACGGCTCCTACCGCCGCGCCGCCCAAAAACGCGCAACCACTCTGACCGAGAGCGACCATGAGCACTAACACCAACATTAATTTATTCATCGCAACCTCCTTTGGTTGGCTGAGTAAGAGGGTCACGTCAGGCTTACTCGACAAATTTCAAGTAACGTCAGGAGTGAAACCCTACGCCTTAAATTGCTGTAACCTCACACCCTTCTTTGCGGTCCCTTTAGAGCCGGCCGGTCAAGAGCAAAACAATCACGACCAGCAGCACCGCACCGGCGAAACCCGAGGGCGCAAAACCATACTTATGATAACCCCAGTTGGGCAAACCTCCGACCAGAAACAGAAGTAATACGATCAACAGTAGCAGGCTCATAGTCACGTACCTTCTTTCTATTTTCTTTTCTGACTGACTATGAGAGCAGCTTACATGCCAGTGCTCGTGGTTGGGAAGACGGTGAATTTCGCTAGGGATTATTCATACCGGTGGAGGGAAATGGAGGGACGGTTCGGCGAAAGAGTCGAACCGATCGACCAAAAGGTCGAGTTACAGAAAATGACTCGTGTCGTCAAACAATGCCGGACCACCGGCAACCAAGTACTTTGCGGAAGCTAGCCGGGCAACTCCGACAAGAGTCGTGCAGATGAAGGCCGAAGCACTAACGGCTGACTACCGATCAATGCGACAGCAGCCTAATACAGATTCATGACTTCGATCTGTTCGAGCATCGCGCAGTAATCGGGGGGAAGCCGCCAATGGCGCGCGCCGGCAAGGATGAGGCGCTTGTATTCGGGGTTGGGTAAAGGCACACCTTGTGAATCACGGCCACGACAAACCAGGGAACTCCTAGCGAAGTCTCGACTTTGTCGTAGCGCGCTCGGTTTGCGTCAATCTTTCTAACGACGCCCTCAACCTCTTGCGAGCGCTCCGGACGGATGTCGCAGTTGTTGAAAAGGTTTTTATAATCGTCTCGTAGTCGGGCAGTTAACTGAACCGATGGCATATAGACATCTTCCTTTCCGTTGGGACCACCTTAGTTTTAGGGACCTTCCCCCTCAGTCTCTCCAATTCCTCGACCTATAAAAGTCGCCCCGCGAGCCAACCATCAAAAATGTGAATCGTAGCGACAACTTTTCGCTAGACCTCCCCACCGGCTGGAGCATGTGCTTGCTTGTTTATCTTGCCTTTTTCTTTCTCACGTACGGGGTCTGGCCCCTCTGACATCTCCCGATGGGCGTTAATAGGCTCTTACCTTGGCAGCGCGCCGATGCCGCCGCCACAGCCCGGAGACTCAGCTCCAGGGCCGCGCCTCGATGCGCAGCGTGCCCGTCAGGCCTGGCTTCGTCTTCTGCGCGATCGGGATGTCGAAGGCGATGCCGCGCGGGGGCGCCTTCGCCGCGGCGTCCGCCTTCGCGTCGCCGCCGCCGACGCCGCCGAGCGGGCGCGTCGGGGCATCGAGGCCCGGCTTGCCGGGGTTGTCGTCCTGGTAACCGTACTTGATGCGCCAGCCGCCGAGCGCGGCCTCGTCGGGGAAGGCCTCCACCAGGATCAGCTCGCGCAGGATGTAGCCGCCCTCGTAGTGGCGATTCATGAACAGGAAGCCGTTCACCTCGTAGTCGGGCACCAGCACCTTGAGGTCGAAGGCGAAGCTCACCGAGTTCGACGCCTTCACGCTCTTTTTCGGATCGAGGAACACGGAGAACAGGTGCGGGCTCTGGCTCCGGTCGGGCGCGCGCTTCGTGCCGGCCTTGCCAGGGAACAGGTCGTCGTAGGTGCGGAACATCGCGGAGTTTTCGCGCACTTCGCGGCGCGTCATCTGCCACTGGCAGCCGCGCACGGAGACCGCGACCTCGAACTGGTACGACGCCTTGACGTCCTTGCCCTCGTTGAAGGCCTTTTCTACCTCCACGGGCAGCGTGATGTCGTCGATGTCGAGGATGCCGTCCACGCGCAGCCCGCCGAAGAGGAAGCGCGTGAGGTTCTGGTAGCCCTCCTCGGAGTTCACGACGCCGTAGTGGCCCGAGTGGCTGCG
Organism: Deltaproteobacteria bacterium; assembly: GCA_030688735.1. GTDB lineage: Bacteria > Desulfobacterota > Binatia > UBA9968 > UBA9968 > JACPFE01. The sequence continues at coordinate 14,311 of JAUYJC010000513.1, read as the reverse complement.
GTGCACGAAGGCGCGCGGCGAGCTCACGTCCTTGCCGTCGGGGCCCGGCCCGTGCGTGGTGGCGTTGTCGATGCGCACGAGGCCGTCGCTCGCCTCGCCGGCGCCCCACGACGAAAGGCCGCCCAGCGTCGTGTAGTCGCGCGGGTTGGTGCCGACGAGGTTGAAGATGCGCTCGGGCGGGAAGTTCTTCACGATCGAGACGTCGTCGCCCTTGGGCAGGCCGAGGTAGCCGGCCATCTTCTCGCGGTTGAAGTTGTTGACGTCGCCGAAGGAGAGCCAGGCCGGCACATTGCGCACGATGCGCATGTCGATGCCGTTGTGCGGCGTCGCGTAGGTGAAGAGCTTGTCCACCGCGCCGCGCGCCCCCGCGGAGCCGAGCTTCGGATTCTGCAGGAAGGCGCGGCAGACGAGCCCGCCCATCGAGTGCGCCACGAGGTGCACGCGGAAGTCCGCGGGGCTCATCGCGTTCTTCGGGTCGGCGCAGATCTTGTCGCGCACGCGTAGGATGATCTCGCCCAGCCCCTTCGCGAAGTGCTCGATGGGCGGCGTCTCGCCCTTGCCGAAGTCCTTGCTCGCCTCGTCGTAGTAGCGGTAGATGATGACGCTGCGGTAGGGAACCACGCAGTCGGGCCGCTCGGCCGCCACCAGGTCCTCGCCGTCCACGAAGACGTCCTGATACTGGTGGTCGCTCATAAGGCGCACGAGCGGCGACTCGAAGTAGAAGCGCTTGACGTCTCCGGTCCACGCCATGCGCGCCTTGGTCGAACCGATGTTGAAGCCCATGTACGGGTCGGCGACGGTCTCCTCGATCTCGCCCTGCGTCGCCGCGAAGCCGCGCACGTAGATGATCGGGTGGTAGGGATGTTGGGTGTTCATAGGTCCTCTCCTTCTTTCGGCAGTGCCCGTATAAATGCGGCTAGCCAACGTTGTCGAGCGTCCACACTGCGATCCTGTCGCTCTTTCTCCTGACCGATGGGCAACGAGCGAATGCGCATGCTCTTGAAGACGATGACACTGCCGAGGATAGGCTGGATGAACATCATTTTCGCCCCGCCCTCGGGTAATGTCCGATTCGCTCCCGTGGAGGAGCTGCGCGCTGCTTCACTAGTGCTAATGCTAGGGGTCAGCCGTGCTATTTGCGATACTGTGAAAATGTCACGTGTCACGCCTGACCCCTTTACTGACCCCTTTACTTTTCTGTTTGTTCCTGTTCGCTCATAACTTCCTCACTCGCCGATAGAGCCCGGGCGGCGCTTCGAAACCGCTCCTCATCCCACCAAGGCTTCGACATCCTGCACTTTCATCGCCGGCAACAAGGAAAAGTAGGGATTCTCGACCTTGGCCGTTTTACGACTTTCCACCGCGGACACGGGAGCGTCGGATAAAATGCCCAGACGCCAGCTCATACAGCTAGTCCGCCATTCTTAGGCAGCAAACCTGAGTCAAGCTTCAGAAATCGTATCTATATGGCTCATGCCCGAGGATCCCCTGGAAGATACTGCCCTGTAACTTTTTTAAATGCTTCCGACGTTCCGTTCCCGGGTATTCCATCCACTTTCACGAAAATCCCGTCGAAACTATTAAGCCATCGCTGCAACTCCTCCGCTCGCGCCACGATCGCCGGGTCTCTAGACTTACGATTCGAGTGGGCAACGACCAATGGTTCCGAATCCTCTCGCGGCAGAGGTTGGTCCGGGAACCCGAACATCAATTTTTCCGCCATGCGCCGTAAGATCACAGCGGCTCCGCATTGCTTTGAAACCGCGGTGTCCGACCAAGTGCCATCCGTAACATATTTGCCACTCTGATATCGATTGGAATAACTCCAGAGATAAGGACTCAACACGTCAGGGTGAAAAAGGCGATAACCCCAACCGTTGTATCCTTCTAAACGGTACAAAGTCCCGGACAGGCTCCAGTCAGTGTCGGCGCTCAACCCCTTCAACGTTAGCGCGTCGGCGGCGCTTTGTTCCCAAGTGAAAGGAGGAGTGCCCGCTTTGGGCCTCCCCGCTGGTACCTGCATGGTTCGGGCTGTAAGCGGATCGCCATTATGCAAATGCTTCGTGAAGTTTAGGCTCGCCTCCATGTTGTGAGTCACGGCCACTACAAACCAGGGGACTCCTAGCGAAGTTTCGACTTTGTCGTAGCGCGCTCGGCTTGCATCAATCTTTCTAACGATGCCCTCAACCTCTTGCGAGCGCTCGGGACGGATGTCGCAGTTGTTGAAAAGGTTTTTATAATCGTCTCGTAGTCGGGCAGTTAACTGAACCGAAGGCATATAGACATCTTCCTTTCCGTCGGGACCACCTCTGTTTTAGGGAAATTCCCCCTCAATTTCTCCAATTCCTCAACCTATAAAAGTCGCCCCGCGAGCCGAGCATCAAAAATGTGAATCGTCGCCACAACTTTTCGCTAAACCGCGCCACCGACTGGAGTACGCGCTTGGTTGTTTATCTTGCCTTTTTGCTTCTCATGTACGGGGTCTGACCCCTCTGACTCAACAAAGCGTACCGGAGATTACATACGCCGGTCTTTTTGCAGATTCCCAATATATTCCGCATTCGACTTGAGAAGTCTTGCATTAATGCCTTGATGTTTTTCGACTAGTCGTTGGGTTTCCTGCGGCTCGTTCGTCAGCCTGTCGAGCACACTTGAGTTGAGCTTTTCGGCTTCCTCAAATTGTCCACTCGTAACCAACTCAGGAATTCTGCTCGCGATTTGATAGTTGCTAACTGTCAATTGATCCATCGTCGCCTTCATATATCCCGTGTTTACATATAACAGGTAACGTTTCCGAAAATTTGGATCTCTTCTTGCAAGCTCTTCGTACTCGTTCATTATTTTCTCAATCTCACTGTCCATCCTGAAATACGAATTCTGACGGTTGACAAGCGATACCGCTGCGTCAAACCATGCCTTGGCGCTACGAATGGCAATCGCATGCAAGGGTTGCTGTTTTTCATGTCGCCAAATTCGGTGAAATGCCCTGGATTGGAAGTACTTTTTGATTAAACTTCGTTGGTCGTTCCCTAATGCTTCGATCTTGTCTAAATACGATGGCTCCGCAGAAAAAGGTTCACGGTAAATTTCAAGCTGTAATTGTTTTGGGCTAGTGTTTCGCAATCCGAGATAAAGCTGTTCTGCGCCGTTTTGCCACGATGCAACCAGTGTATAGAATAAACGAGTTATTACAGGTAGGTCGCCAGTGTCAGATATTTCACCCTTGTATAACACCTGTTCTCCTTGATCCCGTTTCAGGAACGTGGGTTGCGGCTGATCATCTCTCTGAATCGTGACATCCTTCGGCGCCTCTCCCGCATTCACGCGCACCGATACTTCGAAGGCCGACGCTGCCAAACATGTTGCTGGCGAGAGCAATAAGGCAGCCATTAGACCAAATGAAAATTTAAGTGGCCCCATATTCGAACTCCTATTTCTTGTTAACGACTCCAATTCCGAGGAGAAGCATCAGATACATCATTAAAGACTCCTGAATGCGGGTAAAGAACGCTTTCGCGAGATTCAAATCGAGAGATTCCTTTAGGCCCGTAATGGCGATTTTAGTAGTGTCCATTTCAAACACGACCGACACAAAGATCGTTGTTGTCAATCCAAAAAGAATAAATGCCCCTAGCAACAGCATCCCTTTGGTGGGGGAGCTACGAAAAGCGAGGACCGAGAGACCTGACATTATGGGGAGCAAAAGCTTGTGAAATAGGTTTAACGTTGAATCTGCAGATTTGATAAAAGCAGCAAACCATACAAACCAAAAATTCTCTTCCTGGAAGCCCTGAGTATACCACGCTACTCCGGCAATTATGAAAACAGGTGCGAGGTAAAGGGATATTATGAAGAACCCGATGGCAGCCCCCAACGTCTGGTTATCCTTTACCCACCGTGGAGAATGCCTACCAACCGAATCGCTCGAACCCTCTGTGTTAGCCATACTGTTCACGCCTCCGACAGTTCGGTGTGTTCTTCAATAAATGATTGTGGTGCGTGCTAGGGGTCAGCCGTTGCTAGTGCTAGGGGTCAGCCGTGATATTTGCGGTACTGTGAAAATGTCACGTGTCACGCCTGACCCCCGGTCTGACCCCCGGTCCTGACCCCCCGGTCCGCGCGGCGATATACAAAAGTGTTCCATTTTCGGGCGCAGTTTCGCTACAATAATTTCGGATGCGCCCGATATGGATAGGAAATTTAAACACCCTTTTTCTCTGACGGCAGCTATATCGCCGAACCGGCAAGCGCCTTAATCTGAGCAATGCGGCGCTGGGCGAGCTGATCACTCATTCAGGCCTGACCCTATGATTTTTCCCTATGATTATTCTTTTTCTTTTCCTCAGGAATTAGAAAATAGTCAAACGTAAAGACCCTCTGAATATACCGGCACAGGTGCTCAAGTTGTTGGCGCTGATCGGCGCCCCAGCGCACCGCCGCATGTAGGCTAAAGCCGTGAGCGCTGGCGCAAAGGCCCGGCGTGGATGGTTTGTCTGTGCTCGGCATGCTTTGCAAGCTCAGCACCTTCTGCCCCGCTCGTGGCCCCAGGGCGATGCGGTAGGTGCACGAGGCTGGTTGCAGGGGCGTTAGCGCGCGATCCCTATCCGCTTCGGCGAGGTAGGTCATGCCTTGCTCTTGGACGAGAAAACCCTGTGTCGTTCGCCCCATTGCTGCCAGATGTGACAACCTCGATCAGGATGCCGCGTCCTTGCGCCACGCTGTTACGTTTTCGGTCTTGCCACCTACGAACATCACGTCATCCCGAATCTTGGAGAAGCCGCTGGGAGGCTGGGCCGTCCTGAGCGTCAGTTTAAACTCCGTAGGCCTCTTGAGGATCAGTTTTTCAAAAGTGATGGTGTTGATCTTGGGGCCGCCGACGGCGGATATCTTATTGCTCAGGTACTTCGCAAAACCGAGCTCAAATGCGGCGATTGCCTCCTCAATTTTCTCGAGCGGCAGATCCCCGCTGATGTCTTTCTCAGCTGTGTCAGCCATATAGAGTCTCCATTCTAAAATTTCGATTGTCAATCTTTAACATCTACCGAAGCATTCTTTAGTGCAGTTCTCCATTTCTGAAGGGTGGCCAGACGCGCTTCCCGCCATCGGTCTGAGAGCGTCCTTGCTGCATCCGTAAAATCCGTCTTATCGGCTTGAATGAACCCCAGCTCCGTGAGGATTTTGTTGATCGTTTCAAGATTTTTAGGAGTATCATCCCCCAGCGATTCCAGAGCGGTAGCCAGCTTCTCCTTTTCTTCAAACTGCGTTCTTGTGGGAAGTTCGAGCTTTCGCAATTCCTTGTCTGCGGCCTTTTCATTGTCGGCCGCGTCGGCTTGCAGGGTGTTGATCGCGCCGAGAAGCGTACCGGCCTGTTCGTAGTCGCTGAGATCATCCAGAGCACGCGTCAGAGGGTACTCGGTTATAGTCTTGCTCCTTCCACTAAGAATCCTCACCAATATCAGCTTGCGCTGCGCATTCATCGTCGAAACAAGCGCTTGAATCGTCTTGTCAAAATAGAAATGCTTGTCGATTGTGATCCTTGCCCCCGTCACACCCGCCATAGCTGTCGCCAGATTCGTTGCTGAGCGGAGCGATCCCGTTGATGCGGCTGCCAGGCTAAGTCCCAACAGTAGAATGTCAGATGCCGCATCAAGCTGCTGTTTATCTACTCCGAGGTCCCGGACAAACCGCACGTAACGAATGTTGTATAACGCTATGCGCCCGTCTATGAAGCTATTTCGCTTCGTGTCATTCGGATTCGCTCCGACTTCCTTGATGGAGGCCGCAGGAGCGAACAACTCTTCTAACTCCTTGAGGTCCTTTTCGTAATTGAACGCAGGCTCGGGCGCCCCGCCATACCTAACTGTCGCGCACCCCGCGAATATCAGCGCAAGAGACATTGCCCCCGCTAGTCTCGCAAGACTGAGGCGACCGTTTTTCCCCAGAAATTGGGGTCGTCCCAGAAATTGGGGTCGGATCTTTACTTTTGGCATTTCGTTGTTCCCCTTGTGTATGACTGTAAGTCCACACTCATAAGTCCAAACTCAGTCCTGATCGCTCGCCACGTTAAATAGCGATCTCCTGTCCCAAACCAGCTCCGCTTCATCCCTCGCTGGCCTAGTGCCTACGGGCCGCCTCAACCGCTTCCGCCCCTCGCGTCTGCAAACGGAGTGAAACCTCCTCTCCGCCACCCCACCCAGCGCCTTGACCGCCCCACGCAGCACACTAAAGTTGTCCGATCGCAGGTGCTCGTCCAAATCCGCCTCGGTCGCCCACTCCTCGAGCGTAGAGTAGGGGGTCAGAGTACTTTTTCATTAATGTGATCAACTCCACCCAGAATAAACCCACTTGTTTCCCAAGCTCTCCGATTCGTTTCCAAAACGGGCTGTCCCACACGGCTTTTCCGTTCACGAGCGGTACGACGTCGAAGGCCAATCCGAAGTTGTGCCAGGATTTGCCTGGTTCCGCGTTGGTCACTTTCTTCCCGGGCTTTGTGCGGCCGATGGCGAATATCTCGGCTTCCTCCTCTAACGGGCGCAGGGTGCTGGTTTTCAGGATTTCTATCCCGGCAACATGTGCCGACTCTACGAGTTGTTGCGCTTTGTCGACGATCAAGGGATGCAAGTCTTCGGGACGACATAATTCTTCCTTTGGCTTTGTTTCAGCTATCGGTGCCTTCTATCCCCAACGCGTGCCTCTGTCCAATATTAAATTCCTATAGATTAATTATAGGTTTTTCTTATAAGAGCCCTTGACGTTCATGGGCCGATTGGCGTACATTCGCGCCGGTAAGAGCAAGGGGTTTTTGGGGCGGGGGCGAGCTCCTCTACAAGGACGTAGCCGATGACACTCAATCAATTCACATTTTTTGCGGCGACCGCCAAGCACGGTAGTCTCACCAGGGCGTCGCAGGAGCTGCGCATCAGCCAGCCTTCGGTTTCCCAACAACTGCGGCTGTTGGAGCGGGACTCCGGCGCCAAGCTTTACCGGCGCAACGGCAAGGGGATCGAGCTGACCGATGCGGGGCGGCTTTTTCTGGATCGGATCGAGCCAATCCTGGAGCAGGTGGAGCAGATCAAATCTATCTTCCCGAAGCGGGAAGTGAGGACCGAGACCGGCCACTTGAAGATCGGGGGCACATTCGGCCCGTCGACGCTCCTGCTCCCCTCGCTGGCCGTGCGATTCAAGAAAACCCATGCCGAAATCGAGATCGAGCTTAGAACCAGAAGCGTCCAGCGGCTCGATCAGTTGTTGCTCAACGGGCATGTCGAGATCGCCGTCAGCACCCATCGCCCACATCATCCGGAGCTGGCCTGGGAGCCGTTTCGGCGCCAGCGAATGGTATTGTTTGTTTCTTCCGCCCACCCGTTGGCGCGGATAAACAAGGTGACCTTGGTTGATGTGCAAGCTTTCCCACTTGTCATCAGGTACATCGGGGGCGTTCATGGAGCGACGGTGCGGCTGTTGAACGAATTAGCCGGTCAGGGATTGAAGTTCAAAATCGGCATGCGCTGCGAGGTGCCTGACGCGATCAAAGAAGTGGTAAAGAAAAACGCCGGCATCGGTATCGTGTTCGAGGACGTGGTGAAGCGCGAGGTGGAGCGTGGCGAATTCAAAATACTACAGGGGCATGGGTTGAAACTGGAATCCGACACCTACATTCTTTACCGGGCCGATAGACCGTTGTCCGCCCTGGGGCAAGAATTTCTCGGGCTGCTGCGCAAGGTGTGCTCCGGGAGTCGGCGCACGAACGGCCCGGCATCCGTCGATTCCTCGGTGAGTGACAGAACAACCACCGTGATTCCCGGCGGCGCACACTCCCCAGCTTGGGATCCCGTGCTGTAAATGTTCTTGACGCCCTGACAAGCGACTGCTGTCGCAAGCGAGGAAAGCTAGACTGCTTCAGGAATGGGAGTGCCTTGTTCCTTGTGCCGGGCCCGTCCAGCCATAGCAGTTTAGATCGAAGTCAGTTCCTTCCCACGCAACGGCGCCGACGTAACCCGCGCACGGATTTAACTCGCTTAAGTACCAGCCGGGAAGTGTGCTCTTCACCTGGACTCGACCTTCGCCGGCGAGAACAATTTCAACCTCGTCCAGCTCACCGGACAGCCCAACACCTTTGGCCTTCAAGAATGCCTCTTTGCTCGTCCAGCACTGGTAAAACGCCCGCCGTTGCAACGCCTCCGGCAGCGCGCGGAGCGCGCTCACTTCCCTGGTCGTAAAGTAACGCTCCGCGACTTCGGCAAAGGCAAATTGTTCTTTGATGTGCTCGACATCGACCCCGATCTCTCGTTCACGGGTCACGGCAAGGAGCGCAACCTCGGAAGAATGGGAAAGATTAAATTCCAGGCTGTCTTTACTGAATGTCGGCGCCAGGCGCGGCTTACCGCGCTGACCGATCTCGAACTCCAAGTCGCCGGGAGCAATGTTCAAATAGCCCGCTAGGATCGACCGCAACGCGGCATGGGCAACCGTGTACAAGCGGCGATCTTTCTCGAACTTGAATCTTGCCGCTCGCTCGCGCTCCGCCGTCGCTAGCAGATTCTCGCAACAGGCCATGCAAAGAGCGGCATCGTCCGCCCGGACCAGCCAGACATGGACTTGGCCCGCCGCCAAAGTGAACTTCGCGGGCGGGACGGACCAAAGGGGATTTGATGGATCTGAGCCGGTCATTGGTCTCAAGATGAGTACTTAACTTGCGCGCAAGATTCCAGCAAGTTCGGTTAACCGTGGTTTTAACGAATGGTTCCTCCAGCTTTACTGTAAAAGAGCATTCACCGCAGAGACAGGGAGTTCGCAGAGTTCGGAGTGTCTCTTAATCAAAAACTCTTTGCTCCGTGCCCTCCGCGCCTCCGCGGTGCAATCTCCGAGGCCTTGCACTGAAATAGCGTGTGGCCAGGTTTGCCACACAGAAGCCTGAAGATCCTAACGAATAGACGAGCTTATATCGACGACCACTGACGTTCACTCGCTGGGTGTCATTCGGCCGGAGCGGCTCCTCCGGTCCATTTCATTTCGCGAGGCGACGATTGCTCAGCCGGTAAATGAAGGCGAGAATTTCCGCCACGACTTGGTAAACTTGAGCGGGAATCTCTTCGTTAAGATCGAGGCGGGAGAGAATCTGTAACAGGTTTTTGTCCTGACGGATCGGAATATCGTGCTGCCTGGCCAATTCGATAAGTTTTTCGGCCAGGGCGCCCTGCCCTTTGGCAATGAGCCTGGGCGCGCGGTCGCGTTTCGGCTCGTAGCGCAGCGCGGCGGCCTGCCGGCGCGTATTGGATTTCTGGTTCATACCTTCACGTTTAGGAGCTGAAGATCGGGCGGCACCCCCAACGCCAGCGCTTCGAATTTGGGACGCTGTTCTCGTGGCATTGCACGCAACGGTTGGGCCGATATCAGTACTTCCCGGCATCCGAGCGCGAGTAATGTTTCGCGCAGAGAGGACATCTCTCGCGTCAAGAGCCGGATCGAGTCTTCCCGTTCAACGTAAAAAATAACCCGCAGATTGCGACCCTTCAGACGCGCGTCTATTCTCGTGCGGCCGAAATCCTCGAGTTCGAGAAGAAACAGAAGGTTATAGCCTTGAGCCGAGTCGTCGGCCCGGCCGCGGTCATCCACCCCGTCCCGCTCGACTGAGAGCGCCAGGTTGGAAAATCCCCAAGCGGTAAAAAGTGGAATCTGGAGCTGATAGGCGTGCCCTTCGAGCTGCGCCAAGAGATTGACCGCCTGCCGGGTCTCGAGGTCGCCGAGCTGACTGACGATCGCGTTCAGCGGGGCACCCGATAACCGGTTGGTTTCCAACTCTCCGAGCGCGCCAAGCAACAATGCCTTGAGATCGTGGTCGGCGATCTCCGCCAGCCGCTCGGGGTTTTCCATCACGGCGCGCAGCAGTTTGGCTTCGTAGTGCAGCCCGCCGTCGCGCACCCAGCGCATTAAACGCGCGGCGTCGAGCGGTTCCTTCGAGTTCAACAGATCGGCGAGAAAATGTTTCAGCTTTTCAAGCCGGACGAGCGACGCATGGGTTGCGTCAAGGAGATTGACCGTCCCGATTTTCGCTTGCAATCCGGCGAGCGACTCCTGTTCCGCAGCCAGCCCCGGCAGGTGCTGGCGCAAGAACTTCGCCGCCTCATCCTCCAGCGCCGGCTCCGGTTCGATAATGTGAAGCGTGACTTGCGGCTCTATCAGATCAACGCGCAAACGCAGCGCTTGCCCGGCGCTGAGTCCGCCGGGATTGTTGGCCTCGACCAGCGAACCGTCCAGATCGAGCACGATCCGCCCATCGGCTAATTCTTCAACGACCAGAGCGCCGATCTCCTGACCCACCTCGAGCAAGGGCAACCCATGCTCCCGCGGCAAGTGGGTCATATCATCAGCCCCAAAAAGCCGCGCCGAGACCGGCCTAATTTCCCGCGCCTCACGCAGGGTCGTCCTGTCGAGCCGCAGCAGATCAGTCCTCATGTTATGTATATCGGCGGGTACCGCCCCGGCTTAAACGTGAGACTGGTCCAAGAAATGTGAAACCCCACGGGCAAACCCGTGGCACCTTCCAGTACGACTGTAGAGTGGAATCCTGAGCAAGAGCGCCCTGCCAAGGCCGGGGACCTGGGTGCCAGGATTAACTGAAGACGTTACTTGGGCGAGATCTCGACTCTGACCGAATGGTCTCCGATACGATGTGCGAGGCGAGATTGTTTATTGTGTTTTGACTTAATGAAGTCTCGGCCGCGAGACTCCGCACGCTGTTTGCCTTACACCGATGCCAAAAGCCCCCGCTGAATCAAGTCCTGCGCCATTTTCACTTTGTAAATGTTGTCTTTAAGCGGCTTGGCGCCTTCCAGAGCGATCTCCCCAGCCTTTTGCGCCGTGGCTTCGTCTAATTTTTTGCCGCGCAAAAACCCTTCCGCCTTCGGCGCCCGCCAGGGGATCGGCGCCACCCCGCCCATCACCACGCGCGCCTCGCGCACCATGCCGCCACTGCTTTGAACGACAGTGGCGACAGCGACGATGGCGTGATCCCACGCCAAGCGCTCGCGCACCTTGTGATAGAAACCCTTGCTCCCCGACTTGGGATAAGGGACTTGAATCTCGGTTACGATTTCATCGGGCTTGAGAATATTCTCGCGGCTGTAATCGACCTGGGGTAGAACGAAAAATCTCTCCAACGGCATCGTTCGTTCGCCAGCCGGTCCGGCGATTTTGATCTGCGCGCCGAGGGCGACTAATGCCGGCGCGGTATCCGACGGATGGGTGATGTAGCTCGGCCCGCCGCCCAGGATGGCGTGGAAGCGACCGTCGCCGGTCACGGTGTAGCAGAGCTGGCCGCCTTTGCGCAGACAGGTAAAATTGGACGAGCGAAAGTACCAGCAGAAGGGCCGCTGGCAAATATTGCCGGCGAGGGTGCCGGCGTTGCGAATCTGCGGCGATGCCGCTTCACCGGCGGCATCGGAGAGAATCAGCAGTTTTTCTCGAACCGCCGGGTGCTCTTCGATCTCAGCCAGCTTCGCCAGCGCGCCGATGCGAAAGCCGCCGCGCTCTTCTTTGATATAGTCGAGGCCGGGAATTGACTTCAAGTTAAGCAGGTAGTCCGGTTCGGCGACGTGATCTTTCATCAGTTGTAAGTATTCGCTGCCGCCGCCGACCACCGCGGCGCTTTTTTTCTGCTGCTGGAACTTTTGCAGCAAGCCGACCGCCTCTTTGACGCTTTTGACATCGATATTTTCGAAACTTTTCATGGTCGCCTCCTCTTAGACCCGGACCGCGCGGACGATCTTGTCCGGTGTGATTGGGAGTTCTTTGAATCGTCTGCCGGTTGCGTTGAAGATCGCATTGGCGACGGTCGCCACGGCCGCCGTGATCGGCGGCTCGCCGACTACCTTGCCGCCGAACGGGCCGTAGGAATCGTAGTGCTCGATGAAAAGGACCTCAACTTCCGGCGTTTCCAAATGGGTAGGCACTTTAGCGTCGCGGTAGTTGGGGTTAACCGGGATCGCCGTCAAGCGATCGATCAACAGCTCTTCGGAAAAGGCCATGCCGATGCCCTGCACCACGCCGCCCTTGATCTGGCTCTCCGCCGCTAACGGATTGATGATCGTGCCCGAATCATGCGCCGCGACGTAGCGGGTGATTTTGACGTGGCCGGTCCAGGTGTCAACTTCAACTTCGGCGAAATGGGCCGCAAAACTCTTGCCCTCCATGTCTTTGAAAGATTGATTGGTGGTCGCCCGGCCAATCAGTTCGCCGGCTCTCGCAACGGCGCGGCTGAGGGGGATTTTCTGCGACGGGTTTGCCTTCACGAATACTTCGCCATTGCGCAGGTCCAATTCGTCCGGCTTGACCTTCAACTGGCCAGCAGCCAGGGCGAAGATTTGCCGGCGCACATCCTCCGCCGCGGCGATCACTGCCGGACCGGTAAACGGCGTCGTGCGGCTGCCCGACTCACCGACGGAGTATGGCGTCACATCGGTATCACCGTTGGTGAGTTGAATTTGATTAAGCGCAATGCCGAGCGCTTCCGCCGCGATGATCGCCATGGTCGTCTTGGCGCCGGTGCCGATGTCGGTGACGCCGACCAGCACATGGGCGGTGCCGTCGGAATTGACCCGGATCGTCGCCGCGCCCAGCCCCGGGCGGAAGGGATAGCCGCCGAGGGCCATGCCGATGCCATGCTTTTTGGCGCCGGCGCTGGCGCCGGGCTGATGCCACTTTTCACTCCATGCGATCCGTTTCGCGCCTTCGACAATGCACTCTTCGACATGATTCGACGTGAACGGAATCTTGGTCTTGTACTTTTGCGCACGGTTGCGCGTGAACATGTCGAGCGGATTGACTCCCAGCTCAAACGCGATCTGGTCGAGAAAGGAAGCGAAGCCGAACACCGACTGCGGATAGGCCGGCGCGCGGTAGTTGGCCGCGACCACGGTGTTGGTGTGCACCGGCTTGATCGATTTTTTAAAGTTCGGAATGTTATAAAAGTCGGTGCCGCTCAAATTGCCGCTCTGCTTGCGGTAGGCGCCCATGTTGGTGACCGCATCGAGGGAAACCGCGGTGATCGTGCCGTCTTTTTTCACGCCGATCTTGTAATGCTGCTCCGAAGACCAGCGGCCGTGCATGCCGATGTAGTCGTCCTCGCGGGTGAACTCGAGCTTCACCGGTTGGCCGCAAACTTTCGCCAAAACCGCCGTCATGTAGTCGTAGTCCTGCGCCTGGTTCTTGTTGCCGAAGCCTCCGCCCATGTATTTGCAAACGACGCGCACCCGGCTTAGCGGCAACCCAAAATCCTTGGCGATGTCCGTGCGCGCATTGGAAACCCCTTGCGTCGAGGCATAGACCGTCAGCTTGCCGGCGTCCCACTTGGCGACCGTGACACGCCGCTCCAGTTGGGCGTTGTTCACATGCTTGGTGATGTAGGTGTCCTCGAAGACGCGCTCGGCCTCTTTAAAGCCACTCTCCAGATTCCCCCAGGCCTCTTCGATGGGGGCGCTGAAAGCTCCCTTGCCCACTGAAAGATTGCCGTCCGGGCCAATTTTCGGCGCGTCGGGCTTGAGCGCATCATTAGGGTCCAGAACATGGGGGAGCTTTTCGTATTTCACTTCGATCAGCGCGAGCGCCTCTTCGGCGATATGCCGGTCCGTGGCCGCCACCGCGGCCACGGCGTCGCCGACGTAGCGCACCGGGTTATTGAAAATGAACCGTCTATGCGTGTGCCCGCCGCTGGACCAAGGGATCTGCGCGTTTTGATGGTGCACGACCGCTTTGACCCCAGGCAGTTTGTCCGCCTTCGAGGTGTCGATGCTAACGATCTTGGCGTGCGGCACCGAACTGCGTAAGACCCGGGCATAGAGCATACCGGGGAGCTGGATGTCGCCCGTGTACTGCGCTTGCCCGGTGACGCGCTCGTAGCCGTCGATGCGTGGAATTCTTTTGCCGACAACGGAGAATTCTTTCTGTGCTTGTGCCATGGCGACCTCCCTTAGCGCGCTTTCGCCGCGACGGCGAGCACCGCCGCGACCTCACGGTTATAATTGCCGCAGCGGCAGAGATTGCCGGACAGTCCGCGGCGCGCCTGTGCCTCCGTAGGCTTGGAATTTTTCATCAGCAAGGCTTTGCCCGACATGATCTGGCCGGAGGTGCAAAAACCGCATTGCGCCCCGTCATGCTCGATGAACGCTTCCTGTAAGGGAGTGGGAATTTACTAAAATACCATTTATAATGTTTTCATACCGCATAAACGGAGGCGATGCGTATGAAGACAACGACCCTGGCACGCAATGGTGTGTCTACGGAAATGGTGGGCTTAATTTCGCGTTTGGTTGAC
>JAUYJC010000025.1 GCA_030688735.1 Deltaproteobacteria bacterium | reverse complement strand
GCAACGAAGACAAAGCTTTTCTACCCCTGAGCTAAGGACAGCTCTCGCTGCTGTGCGAATTTAGTCGGAGTAATAAGGCGTTGTGCCAAGCGGCAGAAAAGACTTTGAAACAGCACCCCTGGGTGTCTTCGCCGCTCCAGGCTCGCCCCTCGCTCATGTTCAACTGCGGAATTCGGGATCATTGGAGATTTTCCGTTCATGCTGAGCCTCGTCGAAGCGTTCATAGGGTTTTTCAGCAGAATCATTTTTAGAGCGCAGAACTTGGAAAACCGGCCTAACCACTCCGCTGGATCGGACAAGCTACTACACTGATATCGAGGCTAATTCCCATCTCGTGGGAATCAGTCCAGATTCAGGTGGCCCTCAACCCTGGACACTCATCGGCTCTTGCCGACGGCTCCCGCCAAGCCCACCAAACCGGTCAAGCCCAAGTAGCACCAGACTCCCGATCCGCTCAAGCCTTGTCGATCCGGCACAGCAGCGCGCGAAGCTGATACGACCCCATGGCCGGATCGTAGGGCCCCGCCTGGCTGGTGAGGACGTTGGCGTTCGATTCCCAGATGCCGTGCTCCCAGCCCTCGCGCTCGGGAAACCACCAGCCAAATTGGCAGTCGATCAGGCCGGGATGAATGTCCCTGTTAAAATGCGCGCGCTGCCGGATGCTGCCGTGCGGCGTGCTGATTCTCACCCAATCGCCGCGGCCGATGCCATGCTTCTTCGCGGTGTCCGGGTGGATTTCCACCTGTGGCTCCTTGCACCCCCGGCGCAATGCCGGGAGGTAACGGTGCTCGGAATTGAAATACACCGGGATGCGGGTTCCGGTGTTGAGGATGTAGGGGAATTCTTTGGCGATCTCCGGCGTGCTCACGGGGCTCACCGGAGGCTCCTCGTAATACGGCAGCGGATCGTAGCCGAGCTTTTCCAGCCAGGTGGAGTAAATCTCGATCTTGCCGGTCGGCGTGGCGAACCCCTTCTCCTCGTACTTGCGGTATTTCATCGGCACCCGCACCGGGCCGTGAGCGGCGAGTTCCTTGAAGCTCATGCCGAGCGGGGCAAGCATGCGATCATAGAGGTCGTGGAGATCTTCGTCGCAGTGCGGCAGACCCTGGCGCCGGGCGAGCTCGATCATGATCACCTCGTCCTGCCTGCATTCGCCGACCTGCTCGCACTTCTGCTGCGCGAGCACCACGTTTTCGCCCATATACGGCATGCCCACGACTTCGTCGATCTCGGGCCAGGCCGCGGCGGGCAGCACCACGTCGGCAAGCTCTGCCGTGGGCGTCATAAAGAGGTCCGCCACCATCAGCAGATCGAGCTTCATGAGCGACTCGTAGACCTGGCGCGAACCGGCGTAAGTCGACAGCGCGTTATTGGCGAAAATAAGGAAGCCCTTGGTCCAGTAGGGCTCGCCGGTGCGCATGGACTTGAACACCGTGGGCATATGCGCCGAGGGCAAGGGTGAGCCGGCGCCCGCGAGCACGCGAAACTCTCCGGCGCCCAGGCATTTTGCCGCGATCTCCTTCGGCAACGTCTCGGCTAGGGACGGCAAGGCAGCAAGCCCGTGCATGCCGAAGCACCAGCCCCCCGGGGTGTCGATGGTGCCGGCGAGCACAGGGAGCATCGATATCGCCCGGATGGTCTGGATCGCGTTCACGGTGTGTTCGATCGCGACGCCCCACTCCAATCCGCCGGGCTGTGCTTGCATCCACAGCCGCGCGGCGGCGCGTATCTTTTCGGCGGGAACCCAGGTGATTGGCTCGGCCCATTCGGGCGTGTGCGGCCTGACACGCTCGGCGAGCCGGTCGAAACCGAAAGTCCATTTTTCGATGAAATCTTTGTCGTAGGTCCCATCCGCGATGATGACGTTCAACATCGCCAGCGCCAGCGCATCGTCGGTGCCCGGCCGCAGCTGCAGGAACACCTGCGCCTGCTTGGCAAGCCAGGTTTTGCGCGGATCGACCACGATAATTTTTGGCTTCGCTTGCAGCGCATCGCGCACCTGAAAACCGACTTCGCCGTCCGGGCTGGATGCCAGCGGGTTATGGCCCCAGAACAGCAGCACCCCGGGCGCTCGCTCGCCGCCGTAATCGCACCAAGGCAACCCGCCCAGGGTGAGACCCATGGTGTTGGCGCGCGGGAACAGGCATTGGGCCCGTCCGGAATTGCCCGAGTTGGGTGTTCCCATCATGTTGGCGAAGCGCGGAATCCACTGCATGTGGTGCCGCCCGGTGCCGGTGCCGATGGCGATCGCTTGCTTGCCGTAGCCGTCCCAGATGCGGCGGATCTTTTCGCACAGATAGTCGTAGGCATCATCCCACGAAGCGCGCCGCCACTTGCCTTCGCCGCGGGCACCGCAGCGGATCAGCGATGGGTCAGACGCGCCGGGTGGTGCACCAGCTCCATGCTGGCGGCCCCCATGGGACAGAGCCGCCCGTGGTTGAGGGGGCCCTCGGGATCGCCCTCGATCTTGACTATGCGCCCGTCGCGCACGTGAACGAGCGTGCTGCAGCCGCCGTGGCACATGCGGCAGGTGCTCTTCAACACCTGCTCAGCGCCGGTTTGGCGATGGGCATTCGTTTGCGTTACTACATCCATTCCCGAATTGGCCCGGAGCGTATCCGATATGGTAGCGTTATGTCAACTTCGGCTTCGACGGTGGTGCCAGAGTTGCGGAATTTGAGTAACGCGCCGAAACTTTCCTCCTTTGCCTTTCGAAGCTGAAATGTAAGTCCGGCTTCATCGATTGCTCTTGACGACTCCCGTTCACAGCCGGTTGGTTTTTTCGATCCGGCCTCGATTATACAACGATTCGATACGAAGTCCCGCTGACTCACTGCTTGATAAGATGCTGCGACTAGGATATTCGAGCGGTTAATCGGACTAGAAAGCAAGCGGCGGCTTAGCCACCGTGGTTTCGGGTTATCCGCCTACGCAGGAGACCCCGGGCGTGAGCCCGGGGGTGAGTGTGTCGGACGGACCCTCCGTAGCTCGAAGAGCAAAGGAGGGTGAGTGCTTCGGCGGATTTCGCCGAAGAAGCTAACGGTTCCACGGGTGCAAGCCCGTGCACCTTCATCGAAAGGCGCCGGACGCTAGGTTTTGTCGCTCATTTTAACCTTCAATGCCGGCGACTGTACGGGCCTCGCAAAACTTCGCCGTCGTGATTCCGGGAAACATCCAGGTCAGATGAGAAACGTCAAAAGTAAAGACACGGCCCCGTGGACGGAAGCTGAGAAGGCCACGCCGGCGCAGTTCTTTGACGATCGCTTCGTGCGTCAGCTGAACAGCGCGAGATAGAGGAAGAGCAGTCTTCAAATAGCGGTATGGATGTGGGACAAAGGAGTGAATAATGGGCGCCACTGAGAAAATTTCCCGGTTCATAGTCGACACCGACTACGAGGACATCCCGCGCGATGCCGTGGAGAAGGCCAAGCGCACGGCCCTGGACTGCTTGGCAGCCGCTCTGGCTGGTGTTGTCGAACCGGTCAGCCAAACCATCACAGGTTACATAAGGAAACTCGGCGGGCCGACGCAGGCAACTGTCTTTGGCGCTGGTCTCAAAGTTTCGGTTCCAGACGCGGCCTTGGCCAATGGCTCCATTGCCCATGCCTTGGACTACGATGACTGTGGTGTGAAGATCGGCCACCCCAGTGTCTTGGTGCTGCCCGCCGTGCTGAGCCTTGGCGAGCATCTGGGCGCATCGGGCCAGGATATACTCACTGCCTACATCCTGGGACTGGAGGTCGAAGGCAAGTTGGCGCTCCACGCCGACTTCAAGCTCATGCAGGCCCGATTGAACCACCAAACTTGGTATGGTTCCGTGGGAGCAGTTGCCGCCTGCGCCAAACTCCTCCGCCTGGATGTCGCCAAGACCAGAATGGCATTGGGCATCGCCGCCAACTTTGCCTGTGGCTTGGCGGCTAATCACGGTAGCATGGCCGCTGCTGCGGGCGCGGGCAACGCCTGCCGCAACGGCGTGGTTGCCGCACTCATGGCCCAGGAGGGATTCACGGCCAACCCCGACATCATCGAGGCGAAAAACGGCTTCTACGACACGCTGGTGGGCCGAGACCACTACGACGCCGAGCGCATGGCGGAGAGTCTGGGCAACCCCTTCTACGTCGAGTCTCCCGGCATCGGGCTAAAGAAGTACCCAAGCTGCTACCACACCCATCGGGCGCTGGACGGAGTGCTCCAGTTGATGGGAGAGCACCGCCTCACCGACAAAGACATCGCCGAGGTCGACGTGGGCACCTCGGAGCGGGCCCTGCGCGTGCTCGCCTTCTCCGAGCCGGAAACGCCCTACCAGGCCAAGTACAGCATGCCTCACTGCATTGCCGCTGCGGTGGTGGACCACCAGGTGACCCTCGACACGTTCACATCTTACAAGCTGGAAGATCGCGGCATCGTCGAGGCCAGGAAAAAAGTCCACCTTTCCTTCCCCGATATCCCCATCTGGCCTGGCTTGGCGGACGTCGGCCCGGATACCAAGTTCGTAGGCAATCCGGTGACTATCCGGACGACGGATGGGCGAAGCTTCAGCGCACGGGTGGACATACCTCGGGGCGACCCCGCGCTACCGCTGACCGACGACGAGCTACTGGCCAAGTACCGGGAGTGCGCGCGTAGCCAGCTGCGCCCGGACGACATAGAGCGTAGTTTAGGCATGGTTCTGGGGCTCGAGAGGGTGGCGGATATCGGGACGCTGATGGCTATTCTCAGGCCGCCCTCCTTGCACAAGGCTTAAGGTTTGACGCGCTAATTCTAACATGCTGTCAAGTTGGGTTCGTCAGGCTTTTGCGTGAAGCAGGGATCGGAGATTGCACGCCGGGGCGCAGAGGGCGCCAAGCTTAAACAAAATTACAAATTCGAAGCCCGAAATTCGAAACAAATCTAAGTGATCAAAAATTACAATGTTCCAAACAAGCTCGTTTCGGATTTCGTAATTGACATTTGAGTCTTTCGGTTTGTTTCGGTCCGCGGGGATTCTTTCGATATTCGGATTTCGGATTTTGTTTCGTTGGCGTCTTGGCGCGATAAAGTTCCTTGCGGGCGTTGTTGTTTAAGTGGAAGATCGTCCAGCAGGATTTCAGATCGCTTGCCCGCTGTCGAAGTCATTCCAGCTAGGCAACCATGTCCCCTAAGTGCTCTTGGGTTTGTACGAGATCATTTATCTTAAAATCCGCGCGCTTGAACTCGGAGTCGATGCGTATACAATAACCCATTGTCTGTATCGGGAGTGTTATGAAAACGAACCTGAAGCGAAAAAACTATTATCTTGACGAGAAAAAAATCCGCCGGGTGCGGGCGATCCTGGGCGCACAGACCGAGACCGAGGCGATTGACGCCGCATTGAACCTGGTAGTCTTCAGAAAAGAAATTCTCAAGTCATTGGAAAAGGTTGCGGGCAAAGGTGGTGTGGAGAAGGTTATTTAGTGGCAAAGCATCTGATCGACACGGACCTATACATCGACCTCATTCAGAGTGGAATCACGCTCCCCCTCATCCGTGAACTTTATGATAAGGACGCTCCCGGCATCTACTTCAGCTCCGTCGTAGCCCAAGAATTGTTGGCGGGCGCCCGCTCTCTTGCGGGGAGAAATCGCGTCGAAATATTATTCCGGCCTTTTGAGAGAGTCGGTCGAGTTGTGACTCCCAGTCACGGCCATTGGAAAGAAGCCGGAGGACTTTTGGCTAAAGTTCTGCAAGACAGACCGGATCTCAAGAGCAAACTGCCGGCCTTGGTCAATGACTGTTTATTAGCCTTGAGCGCGCGGTCACTCGGCGCGACCCTGTACACCAGGAACCGAGGCGACTTCACGCTGCTTCAAGGCTTGCGCTCCTTTTCGCTGGTCGTAATTAATTGACTGAGAACCGGATGTGCGTGCGGGACCAAAATAGCCAAGATAAATGCGTGACATAGACATGCCGTCGATTTGTGGAGTTCAATGCGAAAACAGCAAAGGGAAAGACCAGGCCCTCGCCTCTGATGGGAGATAGATAGATGTTCAACGGAATCTTTCAAATCCGCGAGCCGATAAACGAACCGGTCCTTGGTTATGAACCGGGATCAGCGGCGCGCGCGGCACTCAAAGCCGAACTGGACCGCATGCTCAAGAACCCCATTGAGGTTCCCTGCATCATCAATGGGAAAGAGGTGGCGACGGGCAATCTCGTCGAGATGAAGCCGCCTCACAACCTCCGGCAATCGCTCGGCACCTATCATTGCGCCGGCGTCAAGGAAGCGCAGATGGCGATCGCCGCCGCCAACCAGGCGAAGCTGGCGTGGAGCGAGCTGGATTGGTCCTCGCGCGCGACCGTGCTCCTCAAGGCCGCAGATCTGCTGGCAGGGAAGTACCGCTACACGCTTAACGCCGCGACGATGCTAAATATGAGCAAGTCGTGCCATCAGGCCGAGATCGATTCGGCATGCGAGCTGATCGATTTCTGGCGCTTCAACCCTTACTTCATGACCGAAGTTTACGACGCTCAGCCTGTCTCTACCCAGCAGGTGCTCAACTACATGGAGCACCGCCCGTTGGAAGGTTTCGTCTTCGCCGTGTCGCCGTTCAATTTCGCATCCATCGCGGGCAATCTTCCCACCGCGCCGGCGTTGATGGGCAACGCGGTCGTCTGGAAGCCCGCGTCGTCAGCCGTGCTGCCGGCCTACTACATCATGAAAATCCTCAAGGAAGCGGGCATGCCGGACGGCGTGATCAACCTGGTTACGGGACCGGGCCCCGTTATCGGGCCGCCCGTGCTCAACCACGTCGACCTCGGCGGCGTGCACTTCACCGGATCGACTTACGTCTTCTCGGGAATCTGGCTCACCATCGGATCCGATATTCGCAAATATCAGTCCTATCCCCGGATCGGCGGCGAGACCGGCGGCAAGGACTTCATCTTCGCGCACGAATCGGCCGACGTCGAAGCGCTGGTCGCGAACATCGTCCGCGGCGCCTTCGAATACCAGGGCCAGAAATGTTCGGCGGCGAGTCGCGCCTACATTCCCGACACGCTTTGGCCTGCGGTCAAAGCACGGCTATGCGACGAAATCGCGACGATCAAGATGGGCGACGTTTGTGATTTTCGCAACTTCATGAACGCCGTGATCGATAAGGCCGCGTTCAAGACGATCTCCGAGTATCTCGCCTTCGCGAAACAGGATTCCAACATGGAAATCATCTGCGGCGGCAAGTGCGACGACCGCGACGGGTACTTCATCGAGCCGACCGTCGTCGCCAGCCAGGACCCGCGCTCTAAGCTGATGAGCGAGGAGATATTCGGCCCGGTGATGACCGTCTACGTCTATCCGCGGCGGGCCTTCGAAGAGACGATGGAATTGTGCACACGACCAGCCCTTACGCGTTGACGGGCGCCATTTTCGCGCAAGACCGGTTCGCCATCGTCAAGGCCACCAAGGCGCTGCGCAACGCGGCCGGCAACTTTTACATCAATGACAAGCCGACGGGCGCGGTCGTCGGGCAGCAGCCCTTCGGCGGATCACGCGCCTCGGGAACCAACGACAAGGCAGGCACCTGGCTCAATCTCGAACGTTGGGTGTCGCCGCGCAGCATCAAGGAAACCTTTCTGCCGCCGACCAATTATCGTTATCCGTTCATGGCCGAACCGTAGTCATGGACGATGCCTGCGCCATGCGTCCGTAACAAGGACCGGCTTACCGACTCACCGCTTGATAAGAGGCTGTGACTAGGACTAGGATATTTGAGCGGTTAATCGGACTGGAAAAGCAGCGGCGGCGTAGCTATCGCGGTTTCGAGTTAACGAAAGGCGCTGGACGTTAGATTTTGTCGCCGATTTTAAGCTTTAATGCCAGCGACTGTACGGGCCTCGGCAAAAACTCGCCGTCGTGATTCCGGGCAACCCCTAGGTCAGATAAGAAACGTCAAAAAGTAAAGGCGCGATCCCGTGGACGTGGGTGATTTGGGCAACAGCTCGCAATGACTTGACCTTAATACCTTCCACTTGCGCCGAGTACGAAGATTCAACTAGAATAGAGCATTATGAAATTGCCAAAAGCCACCGAAGGATCTGTTTGGTATCAAGGCAGGTTCGAGTCACCAGCTTTTAAACTTTGGGGATCTCCCGCTGGGTTGGCGGAAAAGGTCTATCACATATTAAAGGAGCACGGCGCGACTCCTCAAGATTTTACGATTGAAGGATCTGCGGGATCGTCCGCTATTGTATACAATGTTCTTAAGTCAAATTTTATTATTCGAATCAGGCTGGACGGTTTTGAGGCGACCTTTAACAGCATCAATTTAATTGGAGCAATAAACGCGGCTAAAATAGGAATTGGATGCTGGCAAGCTATCAAAGATTCGGATAACAGTATGGATCTTTCACAGCACGAATTAACGATCGCATTACAGTTCCGCGTTGAATCGGACCGGCATAAAGAAATCATCAACGCTTATGTGACTAAGCCAAAATCACTGCCGCCTGATACACTTTCTGGTGTCGCGTTCTATTTGCCCGCCGGTCAGCGTACTGGTGACCGTGGTGGAAGCATCGTGCTGGATCGACTGACGGTAGGTGCTGACTTATACCTGACAATGAGAGTGGGAATGATTATAGATGCGAAGCAAGTGGATGTTCCTGCTTTCGAAAAGTACGTAGATGACTACCTCGCAGATACGTTTTCCAAAATTGGCATAGAGATCGAGAATTAAGGCTACAGTCATATGCCCAGTAAAGATTATCATCCGAGAGAGCAGTTAGGGCAGAAGTTCGGTCTACAACCAGTCCCGCAGGAAGTTGTTGCGAAGACTTATGCGCGCAATTTCGCGGTGAGCGATGTGGGGTCTTTCAATACCAAGTTCTCCAAGGCTTTCTTACAACGCCCAAATCCACATGGTCTCACAATTACTGAATCAAAAACTATCGCCAACACCTTGGGGATGGCTGAAAGAGTTTTTCAGTCCCAAAGGCACTTCAACTTTATTGTAGTTAATCCGGCTGAAACTCTCGGTGGAGGCGGACAAGTTATCATATGGAGAGAGTTGGCGCCGGTTGAACCAAAAATTGAAATATCACCGGATGCG
This sequence comes from Deltaproteobacteria bacterium, assembly GCA_030688735.1. Taxonomy (GTDB): domain Bacteria; phylum Desulfobacterota; class Binatia; order UBA9968; family UBA9968; genus JACPFE01. The sequence goes on along the minus strand of JAUYJC010000025.1, from coordinate 2,291 downwards.
CAAGAACGACTTTCAGGCTATGCCTCGCTCGCGGAAAAAGTATATTCGGTCATCAAAGATGAGGCTAAACGACATGGCGTTTTACCGATCATCGTAGTTAGACCTTCGTGGTCTCATGAATACGAAGACCGAGCCGGTGTGGTCATCGAGGTGGAAATAAAGGGCGACACTGAAAAACGATTTAATCTATGGGAGGCAATATCGGCGAAGCTTGATGCCCTTCTGGATTCGATTTCGGAAGCTGAACAATCTTTCCTCACCCGCAGCCTATCGGTCATCGTGAATCAATCAGAGTGAACATTGGCGTTTGACCCGAAGAACTTTTACACAATTGCTCAGTGGCTTGTCGGTCAAAACAAAGACGAAGCAGGCCTTCGCACGGCTATAAGCCGTGTCTACTATGCGGCTCATCATATCGCCGCAACCAGGCTAGTTCAAAAGGGAAGCTGGACGCCGCAAGGATTCGCCGCTGATCATGGTGGTGTAATTGATGCCTTAAAACAAGGGAGACTTAGGCAACGTGGTGATGAACTTGAAGCTTTACGAATACTGCGAGAGCATTCTGACTATCACTTGGACGCTTCTATAACCATTGGAAATCAAGAACGGTGCTCACACTGCAAAAAAATCCGCACTTCGAGCAGTCCAACCGATGTGGTAACTAATGAGCATTGGAAAGAAGTTACGACGATCGCTAGTAGATGTATTCCTCTTCTCGAAAAAATCTAGCTCGAATCTCCGAGGTGAGGGCCAGGTTTTTGCTTTTGACATTTCAAATGCTTCCCCGCCCAAACCATTTTCTAAGGTTTGCCTGCTTCCCTAGTTTCTCCTTCTTTGAGCGATCACGAACGAAATCACTAACCCATCCGGCTCTGGCTAGGGTCGAACCGCGCTAGGTGTGAGTACGTTTAGAATTTTTCGCCCAAGAGGCACTCGTTCCCGGCCGTAGCGCATCACTTTCACTATTATCGCCAGTCGCCAGGGTGAAGTCTTTCCCTTTCTGACCTCTTTAAGCGCGAATGTTACTGTCAACCAAGGTGTTCGCCCCTTTCCACAGGTAGTTTTTCCCTAGACAATAGGCTCTTTATTCCCACTTTTTGGGTCTTTTCCGAATCGATTTTTTCCGCGAGATTAGTTAAATTGGAATCGAAATGAAAAGGCCGATCGGGCCTAGAACAAGGAGGAACAAAGTCATGAAACGTTACCACGGTCATCATCGAGTGAAGGCGGGTTTCTACTGGACTCCCGCGCGATGGGAGATCATTACCGTTCCGAGGGAGGGCGGCATGCTGCCCGGCGGTGAAGAAATCGCTTACGTCGGGCTCCCCGTAACGCTGGTGATGCTGGCCGGCGCGATGCTCGGCGCGGCTTATGTGATCTTTCTCCCCTTGATCGGATTTGTGATCTTCTTTGGCTTTGCCGGTAAGAAACTCTGGCATCTGTTGGAGAGATCGCTGAGGCCGATGCTGCCGAATCCGGCACGGGTCCCTGAAGAAGAGGACTAGCGAGTCGCGCGGGCGATTTGGATCGGGACAGAGGCCGGTCACTTGACGATTCCTCGCTGGAGGGCGAACTTAATCAGTTCAGCCCTGTTGTGGATGCCGAGGCCCGGTGTCAGACTTGCGATATTTGCGTTTATGAAACGTTAGCTTCATTGTTTCGTGTTTTCGCAATTGCGAAAACACGAAAACACGAGGAACGGCGTCTCGCATAACATTCTTTACAATCTATCCGGCGCCCGGGTCAGGCCTGAGTCTAGATTCTGGTGTCGCGCCGAGAGTCGCCGGGGTCGGAATGAGGTGATCTCTGTAAGTAACCCCTGTGCCCTGTGAGGCTGTACGCCTGCTGTACAATATCGCCGAATGGGATTTCAGCTTGCCTCACGGAGCGCTTTCGAGTATAGGAGAAATTCTATGGGGGATGTGCTACCGACTTTGCGTGTGGCTGCGATTCAAGCGGCGCCAGTTTTTCTTGACCGGGAGGCTACCACGGAAAAGGCTTCACGGTTGATCAGAGAGGCTGGCGCGGGGGGTGCCAGGCTGGTGGGCTTCCCGGAGGGTTTCATTCCCGGGCATCCGCTCTGGTACCACTTTCTTTCGGCGAGCAGCGGGCGAAGCCGCCAGCTTGCCACCCAGCTCTTTTTGAACTCGGTCGAGGTGCCGAGCCCAACCACAGATCGACTCTGTCAAGCGGCGCGCGAGGCGGGAGTCTATGCGGTCATCGGTTTTTGCGAGCGTATGCCGGGGACAACGGGCACCATGTACAACAGTCAGCTATTTGTGAGCCCCCAC
>JAUYJC010000505.1 GCA_030688735.1 Deltaproteobacteria bacterium | reverse complement strand
TGTCCACATGCCATGACAATAGCGTAATTATGAAAACTCTAGTGACCGTAGAGCAACCAGGGATGGCTTCCTTTTTCCTTCACAAAAGTACAGCGCTTTAAATCTTTCCATCTGCTTGATTTTGTCGATGAGCGCCCGTTCCTGGTCCGAACTGGCAACGTTTCGAACTAATGCTTTTGCGTCCGCCTCGGTAAGCCTCAGTACAAGGTAGTTCGCGATCCCCGAGAACAACGAAATGTTGAAATCTTTTGCTTCCTGCGACGCGAGCACTAGCGACACCCCATACTTCCGGCATTCCTTGGCCATGGTCGGGATAAGCCTAAGCCTTGCGGCCCGATGCGCCTCATCAAACACCACGGCATGCGTGATACGGTTTTGGATGCCCCTGCGGAACATGTCCTTGTAAAGACCGTAGAACACGAGCGACGCAAACGCCTTTTGCAGGTTGTCGTTCTGCGTCGTGTGAATGCGGATGACGATCGGCCGCTCACTCTCCCAAAGACTTTCATAGGATTCGGCCAGTTTAAAGAATCCGTAGTCGTCAAGTTCCTCGAGCCGGACCAAGAGCGTGCGCAGGCCACGGTCAGGTTTTGGATCGGCTCTCAGAATCTCCACGAACCGAGAGAATGCCGGCTCTTGCAGCTGTGCCAAATCCGTGTTGGGATCATCCCATCCATTCTCAATAAAACTGTCTTTGATGGCCCTACGGATCCGCTCCCCCTGAATATCGCCAAGCTCAGGGAAAATCGAGACGAAGATATCCCGCAATGCGCCTGCCACATCGAGATAGGCCATCCGGGACTTCCGGTCAATCACCTGCAACGGGTTAAATCCAAGTCCATGAAAATCAATAAATCGAACTGAGTCGACGAGGCGTTCAAGCTTTTCGTCAATGTCCTGGTGATAGGAAAAGACGATCGGTCGGATGTCCAACGCGAGCATGTGATTACACAGATTCAAAAGGCAGGTTGTCTTGCCCATTCCGGGGAGGCCAGCCAACAGTAGATGAGGGTTGCCTTTAACCGTGAGGGGCCATCGGACTTCGGTGCCCGTCAGCAAATCCGTACCCAGGCAAACGGAAGGGGCTTCCTCGAGCGGCTCATCAGCAGCATCAGAGGAATTTGTCGTTGCTGTCGGCAACTCACTGACGGTTGAAGCTCTAAAATCAACGTTTTCCGCCGGGCACTCGTCTTTCGCCGCTTCCGACTCGGGCGAAGAAATCTCCTTGTGCAGATCTGCGGAAGCGAGAGGAAGATCTGTTCCTCGGCGAAACCCTGAATCGGGCAATAGTACTGGACCATAAAGGAAGATCCGCGTCTCCCAGCCAGCGGGAGAGATCTCCAGCGGGGCAGCACCAGCATACTCCGGACAGAACACCCAACCCCGATCCTCAGTGTCGAGTGTTACAAAGGAGTAATCACTTCCCTTTTCGATCATTCGATCGATCTCGGCAACGATGGTTTCATATGTATCGTTCGGGAGGTAGTGGCGATGTGCCTTGTCCGCATAGAAACGCAAAACGCGAGCTAGCTTCGCACGCCGGACGGCCCGGAACGAGGAGCATGTCTCTTCGTTGGAGTACCATTTGTCCCAGCGCTTGCGCAGCGATTCGATTTGTTGACGGATACGTTCCAATACGTCCGGGCTTCGCGCGGTACGTAGATGTCGACGATATTTCACCTCGATAAACTGCAATAGCAATCCCTTGCGCGGAACGATGGATACATAAATGAGGTCCGGCCGTGTCGATTTCTCGTCCTCGTCGCTATTTTTCGCCGATAGGGGTGGTAGCAGATCGCGGACATCGTCCACGGGAATCAGGAAGCCGCGCTGGAGCGACGTCCAGCAATGATCGCTCTCCGGAGCTTGCCAGCAATTGGCGTGGCACAGCGCAAGTGCGATGAGTTCGGAGGTGGGTGCCTTTTGCCCGGTCAGTCGAATGGCCAAGCGTCCGCTGAGCGCCTTGAGGTGCTCCAGCAGAAACTCAGCATTCCGTCGGCTCCGGCTGAGCCCCATTTGGTCGAGGGCGCCATCTAACAAATTTCTGACCTCTTCAAGATTGCTGGTCGATGTGATCAACTGCAGGCAGCCCAGGTCTTCGCGTTCAGGCACGCAGTCGATTACGTAGGCGTCATATATTGCCTTGTTGTCGCGGGGCGAATCGAAATATTCGATACCCGCATTCCGGTCCAATGTGATGACCCAATCACACAATCGATGAAGCTCCCGGAGGCTATGGGCCTTCTCGGGGGAAATCTCCGTTCTCAATGCCGGCAGATTGGCCTCCTCGTTCATGCTGCGCGATACACACTTCTGTATGACCTGCTGCAGGCGTACCAGTCGCTCGGTATGCGTGCGATCCGAAGGATGTTTTTCGCCGTCGGTTGAAGCCAGAACGACGCTGCGCCAAAGCGGCGAAGGAGTACTCGTGTACTCCCTCTCAAGGAACGAGAGCATGCCGAACGCAAAAAGCGGCCTGGATTTTGGTGCATGTTCCTGCTGATCGGGTACTACTCGCGACTCGAAAGTATCGAACGCCACGGCAAGGTGCGCGGCTGTCTTCGGGTCTTGCTCGCTCTTGCGAGCCCAACGAAGCCTGGGAAGGTTCATCCCACCTGGCAGGCTCAAAGATTCCAGCATCCAGTAGTCTTCAGGGGATAATACTCCCGCTCCGCTGCGTCGTTTCTCACGTGCCTCCGCTATGAAACGCCCTGCAACCCCGCGCTGCTCCTGCGACGGATAGAGCTCCAGCACAAACGCGGGAGCTGTTTTGTGTTCGCTTTCCTCGAGGTCTTCCTCGTCCGTAGCTTGACGATACTGCTGCTGAACTCGGCCGAGTGACCTGGCTACGGTCAGGCCGTCACCCGGTCTCAGGGCGTGGATATGAAGTAGCCTCGATGTATCGTGACACTCCATGTAATTGAGGATCTCGTTGCCCAGAACCTGAGCACTCTGTTTTCCCACCGTCGGCACCGTATCCACGGTCTCGCTTTCCCCTAATGCTCTGGCGAGAATCGCTACGGCAGCCTTTGGCTCCTTGTCGTGATCAAGCACCATGCCCACAGCATGCAAGCCAAGCGTATCGGCAAAGACGAAAGTTCCCGCATTCTCCAAGGCTGGCAAAAACGCCGGGAACATCGCTCCGTCTAGGACCGAAAACTCGTCTCGAATCTCCTTGGGGGCCATCCCCTGATCGAAAGCTGCATGGAGCACGAGGTTGTCGTAGGCTACATGCCAAGCCACACGCAGCGGGTGACTGGGCAGAACGATGAGCCCAATCGTCCGACCGGAGAGCGATTGGATCTCGACGGTATTTACGAGCGCGAGGGAGGGGTTACCGTCTTCTAACAACGCAGCCCATGCCAGGAGATACTCCTTGACAACTGTATCAAAAATCTTGGATTTCTCGTCGTAGATCTGGCCGACGCCGCCGCCACAAGCCGAAAACCGTTCAGCCATTCGCCGACTGGCATTGGTCGCCCGGTCCCAGAGCGATTGCGACGATATTCCTGAAGGGGATTCAAGAAAAGGGAAGGGAACAAACTCTGCTTCCGCAGCCCGCGCGCCGGAGGCTCGTACCCTAACGCGCCAACTTCCAATCTCTCCTGCTCGCTCTACCCATTGCTGCTCGATCTCATGAATCAGTGCCGGCCGACATACGCGGAAGCTTTTGCCGCTTTGCGGCGCGCGCAAAAGCACGAAACCTTTTGAGTCCACAGGAAAAGGCTCTGCGGATGAGGCAAGAGTCGATACCATGTCGCGGTCGTCGATTTCGATCAGCCCTTCACTAAACGAACGCACCTTCCTACCCACTCCGCCGTGCTCACGTTCTGGCGGTTGGCCGAAGCAAATAACGAATTCTTCGCTCTCCTGCGGTTCGATTACATCGTTGCCGATCACCGAAACAATTAACTTGGCCGAAATCAGTGCGTCCTCGCTCAACATCGAAAAATCGTCATTACTGAAGCGGCACTTTTCTTCCTTCTTGCCGGAATGTGAAACCTCTTGGGAGGCAAGGTCTTCCTCCATGTCCGTTACGATCACCACGCGGTACTCGACGGATCCCTTCTCCAGGGTGCCTGGTCGAGCTGTCCACCGGA
>JAUYJC010000499.1 GCA_030688735.1 Deltaproteobacteria bacterium | reverse complement strand
GCTGCTTCAGATCCTCGTCGTAGGGATGCTTCAAAACGTCGTCATTTAGGTCTCGAATGAGGTGGATCAAGCACTTCTGCTGGGGGCAGCGAATTCCGTCGTAGACCGCGTAGAAGTCCGACACCAAGACCCCCGTGAAGTCCTTGAGCAAAGCATGAAGCATGTCACCCTCGCGGGTTTCACTGTAGATATAGGCCACCTCCTCCAAGTTGGTAAAATCCCACACGAAACCGGTCTTGCCTTTGACACTGACCTTTGTCTCGTCGGCATGGAGCAATCGACCACTACACAGGCTCTTTACCAGTGCGTTGTAGCTTTCTTCGTATGCTTTCGCTGCGCCTTGCTTGAATGCTGATGTCCTTCCGACCGGCAGATGGAAGCCGAACAGTTTGTTCAAGCTGCCGACAACGCTGTGCTGCGGCAGCCGGAGTCCGATATTCTGGTAGAGCGCATACGCCACGATCTCATTTCCGAACTTGCTGCGAGTCCACCATTTCTGCTGGGGGAAGAAGGTGGCTCCACACGTCAGACATTTGTAGTGGTGAAATCTGTAGCGGGAGATCCATCGTTTTACTCCGTGCCGCATGAACCTGATGTCCAAAACTGTCTTGCTCGCCTTTCCATGCACGAACATTTCTGTCGAGTTGCATTTCGGACAGCAGCGCGGGTGCGGGCACTCAATTGTTGTATCGGGGGCCAAGACCCGCTTGGGCCTCGATGTCTGACGGAAAGCACGCTTTAAGTTTACGTTCGATTTCACATAGATTCGCTCACGCTGGTAGTCCCAATAAGCGGCCTTGTTGATGGCATCCAATTCCGGCAAGACGAATATGTTGCGTTTGAAGCCGTGTGGGTGTTCCCACTTTATCCTTGCCGTGTCAACGACCCCATCGAGAGATAAGCCTCCCGTCTCAAGAGATGCTTGGTGCAATTCAACCAGCTTGCTCGCCAGCACTCCGACAGCCTCGCAATCCTGGCCGTTGTAGGTGAGGAGAGATTGTTTCGTTGAAGGTGCTGTTGCAGCTGCCCATTCGTGTCGCCACCTGATGCTTTGCAGGCCGCCGGCAGCGAGGTCTGACCATCGAAATCCCAGATATCCGGCGATCTCCTTCAGCCCATTGGAGAAGGTGGGAAAGTAAACCCGCGCGAAAGTTACGGACAACAAGTTCACCGCTGCTTGAATGGCTCCAGCCACCACGGAACCTTTAAACGGCTCTCCGTATCGTTCGCACATCCGCCGCAGAAAAACCGTCTCGTAGCTGCCATAGTGGATCAGCACCGGATTCTCCACTGTCGCGAGGATGCCAAGCAACGCGTTCCAAATCGTCCGCTCGTCCTCGACCGTATCGGCCCACAAACTGTGTTGCACCGCCGCTTCGCCCTTCCCAATTCGTACGCCAATCAGATAGTAGAAATCGCGGTCGGGCAGACCTTCAACGTCGAGATAGACCGGCGTGCCCGCGATCTTCAGCTCCGGACTGCCGACGACGTAGATTTTCCTTTCCCGGATCGCGAGCGCCTTCAGCGCGTGGTGATACTTTTCCTGCTTGTCGGGCTGCCGCTTGGGACGCCGACGAGGCCGAAACGTGTAGGAGAGCTGGGTGATAGTGAAGATGCCTTTGCTGTGAAATTTCTTGCGCTCCTTTTCCGTCATGAGAGCTAGCAGGCTGAGATCGTCCTTCTCCACCGCCTTCTGGCGGCAGCGGGTTTGGAACTCACACTCAGCGCAATGCCGGTTCAAAATGAGATCAGGGGGCAAAGGACCGGAAAGCAGGGTGACGGTTTTCTCGATGAGAGTCCGCACTTCGCTCAGCAAGCCTGACGTCTTCACCTTCAGCACCGCATGGTCGTCGCCGTGGATGATCTTGCCGGCAGGCACGTCGCGACCGAGCGTTTTCGATAGCGCAAGGGCATCAAACGCCAGTAGCAGTTTGTCGTCTCGGCCGACCTTGTTGGCCCAAACGAAGCGGATAGGGATGAACTGTCCCGCTTTGCCCCGACCCGCCGAGGGCGCACGCTCGACGATGGGGATCCGAGCCTCGATATTTGGCGCTCGCGCTCGGAGGTCTGCCGCCATTCGCCATGTCGCCGTCTTTAGATTCTCCGTCGGCGACGCTACCACACGCCCGCCGTCGGGCACTTCGGCAACCAGCCGTTTGATTCCGTCCACCCGACATGCCTCGTTTTTCGCCTGAACCCACGCCGCGTATGCGTTGCCCGTGGCATTCTCGCCCGCGCACCTCAGCCAGCATTTGGTCGGGCACCTGACGTAGGCTTCAAAGAGTTGCGAGGTAATCGTCATCGACGGATTTGCTAGTTGTCGTCAACGTGAAGGATAGGAAATGCAACCGTTAAATACGGAAGTATCTTCGGCTCCGGCGACCCGGTCAAACGCCCGTTGACCAGCTGTCCCCGTGGGTGATTTTCGCCAAACCGACCTTTACGCCCAAAACCTTTGAGAGAACGAGCGCGTCGAATGCGGCCATCAGTTTGTCGGAGCGGGACAGCTTATTCGTTACTGGGGTCGCGCCTTGCGTTAAGACAGTGTGTAACTCCAATCAAGGGGGTCTCAAGGGGGTCATCAAGGGGGGCAAGTCCGAAGTTGCATAGTTGCTTGACTGACAGGATTAATTCAATTGGATGTTAATGAATTCCGGGATCGATGCTGGCTCTTTGTTCAGCTAACGGCCTCCTCGGTTCTCAGAGACGATAGAGCCAATAATACGGACGACGTTTACGGGGGCCTTGCCTTTCGCTGCATGGCATACCGAACCGGCTATGCCAACTCTTGCAGTCCTTTGCGCTCAACGATGTTGAGCAACTTCAGCGCGAGTCCACTCGGTTTCTTTGCGCCGATCTCCCATTTCTGAATCGTGGAAACGCTGGTATTGAGATAAGCGGCAAAGACCGCCTGGCTTGCTTTGGCCCTCAGCCGCAGACGTTTGATGTCCGTGGGGCGATATAGTTTGACCGGCGGCAGCTTCGAGGCGTCGAATTCACGCAGCGTCTCCGCGTCAATTGCGCCGAGGTCGTACAAGCCTCGCGCGGTCTCGAACATCTCTTTGCGCAGTCTTTTGTTAGCCATGATGTATCTCCAAAATATCTCCTACGCTCCCGCATCGCCGCTCGTCACTTCTTCAGTTTGGCGCGTTCCAGCGCCATCGCGATTGCGCCGCTGGGCTGTGGCTCGCGCGCCGGGGCGCGCTTGGGTTCGGGCGGGCGGCGGTCACGCGGGCCGTCTACTGCGCCGCCTGAGCGCGATGAGGTGCCGGGTGTGTCGTCGAGGCGCATGGTTAGGGAGATACGCTGGCGCTTCACGTCTACATCCATCACCTTTACCTTGACGATCTGACCGGGCTTGACGATTTCGTGCGGGTCTTTGACGAATCTGTTCGCCAGCGCGGAGACATGCACGAGGCCGTCCTGGTGTACGCCGATGTCGACGAAGGCGCCGAAGGCGGCGACGTTGGTCACGACGCCTTCGAGGATCATGCCGGGCTGCAGGTCGGAAAGAGACTCGATACCGTCCTGGAATGTCGCGGTTTTGAATTCTGGGCGCGGGTCGCGGCCCGGCTTTTCCAGCTCAGTTAAGATGTCGCGCACCGTCGGCAGGCCGAATTTATCGTCGGTGAATTCGTCGGGGGAAAGTCCTTTCAGCGCCCCGGGCTGGCCCATCACTTCGACGATGCCTTTACCGAGGCGCGCCAGAATGCGCTCGACCACCGGATAGGCTTCCGGGTGGACCGAGGAGCGATCGAGCGGATTGTCGCCGTCGTTGATGCGCAGGAATCCTGCGGCCTGCTCGAAGGTCTTGTCGCCGAGACGCGGTACTTTGCGTAGTTTTTTGCGATTGGGGAATGGGCCGTTGGCATCGCGAAACTCGACGATGTTTTTCGCCAGCATACTGTTCAGACCCGACACGCGCGCGAGCAGCGGCGCGGAAGCGGTATTGATGTCCACGCCGACCGCGTTAACGCAGTCTTCGACGGTGGCATCGAGGGAGCGCGCCAGCGCGCGCTGATTCACGTCGTGCTGATACTGGCCGACGCCGATGGACTTGGGATCGATCTTTACCAACTCGGCCAGTGGATCTTGCAGCCGCCGGGCGATGGACACGGCGCCGCGCAGGCTCACGTCCAGCTCTGGAAACTCGGTGGCGGCGAATGCCGAGGCCGAATAGACCGAGGCGCCGGCTTCGCTGACGACGATTTTGTTCAACTTCCGTTCAGGCATTTTCGACGCGATCAGCTTGATCACCTCCGTGGCGAGATTGTCGGTCTCCCGACTGGCAGTGCCGTTGCCGATGGAGATCAGTTCAACGTTATGCTGCACCGCCAGGCGGGCCAGCGTCGCCAGCGATCCCTGCCAATCGTTGCGCGGCTGATGCGGGTAGATGGTGGC
>JAUYJC010000498.1 GCA_030688735.1 Deltaproteobacteria bacterium | reverse complement strand
GCCGGTGGCGCCCATCGACTATACTAAAGATCTCTCCTGCCCGATGATCGGTCTGTTCGGTAACGACGACAAGTCGCCGTCGCCGGAACAGGTCAATCTGCACGAAGCAGAGCTTAAAAAATGTGGCAAGAGCTACTAGTATCATCGCAACGACGGCGCGGGTCACGGCTATTTCTACTAATACCGGGCGGCCAATCGTCAGTAGCAGGCGGTGGACGGTTGGAAGAAACTTCTCGCCTTTTGTGAAAAATATCTCAAATAGTTTGGGAAAGGAGCGCGACCCCATGTGCACGATGATAGCCCATCAGGCAAAAATCCAAGGCCGCGGTAAGAACGGCCAGGACTGGTTCGAGGTGCGCGAGGCAAACGTGTCCTACGACCATCCGTACGACATGCCGCTCGAGCACGCGTTAAATATCGACTTCGTCAACGAGGCCCAAGGTCCCGGAGCTCGGGTAGCGGTGGAGTTGAGCGTCGAGGCGGCGCGCACCCTGGTCAAAACCATCGAGGCGGTACTGGCGCAGGCCGAGCAGCGCGGCGTGCTGGAAGATATTCCGCAGGGAGTAACTCGCTAAAGCCAACCGGAATCGAGGCGGGCGATCCGATTTTTTTCAGTCGGCGCATCCGCCTCGTTTCGTCGGCGAGCAAATTGTTTTTCCACGCATCATCGAGCGATCTCTGATCTTGGAAATTTCCATCCGATCGATTGAATAATCCCGTAAATATGAATCCGGGCAGTTCCCAGGAGCCAATCATTCGGCCCTGGTCCTCGCTGTTGATCCGTGACTACAGGTTGCTCTGGGTCGCCAGCGTCTTGAATGCGCTTGCGATCCAGATACGCAACGTCGCAGGCCTCTATCAGGTCTACGACATCTCGGGGTCGGCTCTCCAACTCGGCCTCACCGGCTTCTTTCAAACGTTCCCTTTTGTCATCTTCGGGCTGTTTGCCGGAGCCGTGGCGGATGCCTTCGACCGGAAGATGCTGCTCGTCGCCAGCACCCTTGGCCAGCTGATTCCAAGCCTCCTACTGGGATTTTTGACTCTCACCGGGACGATTCAGGTATGGCACATCTACACGCTCGGTTTCATCGGCGCCGTCGTCGATGTCTTCAATTGGCCGGCGCGCTCGGCTTTGATTCCGCGGCTTGTGCCGCCGAGGCTTTTGATGAACGCTGTGACACTGAGCACGATCATCATGCAAACCAGTTTTCTCCTTGGACCGGCGCTCGGCGGCGTGATGATCGATCACAACGGCCTGGTCGCGACCTACTTCACAACGATCGCCCTGCTGCTGCCGGCCGCGTTCGCAGTTCTAAGGATGCGCAGCTCGGGCGCACCACAGGGCGAACGGCGCCGGGTCAATCTGCGCAGCATCGTCGAGGGAGTCGAATTCATCTGGATCCAACGGATCATCCTGTCGCTTTTCTTGCTCGACTTCGGCGTCACGCTGGTGGGATTTTATCGTCCCATCCTGCCGATCTTCGCCGCCGATGTGTTCAAGATGGGCGCTTCCGGGCTAGGCGTGCTGTACGGCGCGCCAGCCCTCGGCGCAGTCTTGGGCTCCGTAACTTTGCTGATGCTTGGCGATGTCAGGCGCAAAGGCGTGCTGGTCGTGGTCGCGGCTGTGATCTTTGCCGGGAGCCTGGCCCTGCTCGGACTCTCGCAATGGTTTTGGATGGCGCTGGGCGCCGTGCTGATTCTGGGATTTACCGACTCGCTCAGCGTCGCTATCCGCCGCACGGTGGTTCAACTTCTGGCGCCCGATCAACTGTTGGGCCGAGCCTCGAGCTTGATCACGGTTTTCTCCCAAGCCACCAATGGACTGGGCGCGGTACTTGCCGGCGCGGCCGCTCAAGCCTGGGGGGCACCGAATGCGCTGCTGGTCGGCAGCGGAATCTGTTTTTTAATGATTTTAGCTACTTGCCTGGCGATTCCTCAGCTATGGCGTTACCGGTCTAATTAACCGTCGAAGATCGAAGATGGCTATCCTCGATCTTCCATCCTCTATCCTCGGCCTCGAATTCCACCCTATCCGGGATCTTACTTCGCCTTCACCCGCCCGGCTTTTGCCTTCTCACCGACTTCGAAGTGGCGCCCTTGCACCGCCAGCACCGCCTCTTGATCCAGATCTTCGCTCCACTGGCCAAGGGAGTAGCCGAACCACGGCATCTGCGGTCTGAGTTTCGGCAACTCCAGTTCTTCCCAGATCTTGCGCGCGTTCTCCATATATTCTCGCTTGGGTAGCGATACGGGCGGAAACGGTTCTTTGAGAATCGCATTACAGAGCATCGCCGATTCGTCGGCGGGCAAGTGATACGACACCACGTCGGTGCCCTTGGTCTCGTGCTCGTAGAGGAACGGCGGAGCATGACCCTTTTCCATGCCGGGAAAGATCTGCACGTCCTTGTGCGGCTTCATGCGGTAGCACATCGCCCAGAAAACCGCCGCTTCGTTGGACGGGTCGATATCCTCGTCGACCGCGATGACGATCTTGCCGACGCCGGGATGAAAGGAGCAGGCGGCGTGCAGCGCGCGCCACACCTCCGCTTCGTTGGGGCGGCGCATCTGGATAATCACCAGCTTGTAAGTGTTGGTCAGCGGCTCGTGCATCTCGACGCGCAACACGCTCGTGATGCGGCATTCATCGCGCAGGTGCACGAGCATGAGCCGGTCGTAGCCGATCTTGCGGATCACCGACGATTCGCTCGGCGTCAATTGGCTCAGCCAGGAGGTGTAGATCGCGTCTTTCCGATGCGTGATCGCCGTCACGTCCATGAACGGATTCAACTGGCGCGGATGCATGTAGCCGTGGGATTCACCGAAGGGTCCCTCGGGCTCGATCCACTCGGTGTTCAAGTAACCTTCGATGACGATCTCCGCGTCCGCCGGCACCATGATATCATGGGTCTTGCACTTGACCGTCGGGATCGGCTCCCCCGCCAATCCGCCGGCCACTCCCATTTCGTCGACGCCGTAGGGAACCTTTTGCACCGACACGTAAGACACGATCGGCGGCGCGCCCACCACCAGCGCCGCTGGAAGATGGGTTCCCTTCGCTTGCGCTTTTTTCCAGTGGAGATAGATGTCCTGGCCCAATCCGGACGGGAACACGCCGACGCGGCGGCGCGCCTTGATCTGGCCGCGATAGTTGCCGATGTTCTGTATGCCCGTTTCCGGGTCCGCGGTAATCCAGTGCGAGCATGTCGTGTACGGCCCGTTATCGAAGCCCGGCGTGGAGATCGGCACCGGAAACTTATCCAGGCCGAAGCCTTCCTTGTCGAGCTCGTCGCCGATGTGCACGACCTCCTGGCATCGCCCGTTGGTCACCGCCACCGGAGCGATCGGTTCGGAAAGAGCCTTCTTCCACTTCGCGTCCATCTCCTCGACGGTGTTGCAGCCCATGCCGAGGTAATAGATCGCTGGATTTCCCGCCAGCGCGCCGACGACGACCGGCATATTATAGCGCCGGCCCTTGGCGTCGGTGACGTTCTCAAAGAGCCACGCCTTGCGGTCCTCTTCCGTCAGTCCGCGGTACTGCCAGCGCACCAACGGGTGCAGCTCCGTATCTTTGTTGATCAACCTGGTGACCCGCCTCAAGAGTCCGTGCTCTTCAAGATTCTTGAGGTGCTGGTGCAAATCGAAATACGGCATACAGGTACACTCCTCCAAATTTTTTTCAGGCAATTAGAATCAATTATCCGATCAACCCCGGCGGGTCAATACGGGCGCGGAAGAAAGGGGCGACGGGAATCGAGCGCGCATGAGGTTCAGTAAAGGCTTTTGAAAAAACCGCTGTCTTCAAATTTCTTGCAAAAGCTAAGATCCAACTGATCCTCGGCTTTCAACTGGGAAGCTTTCGCGTTGATCCCATGTTGCACCATCAGCTTAATCACCGCGTTCATACCATCGGCCGACGGACAAGGTCTTTTCGGCAGCGCGCCGACCAGACTCTGATAAGCTTTCTCCATCTGGTCGGGCTTGCTCAAGCGCAAGTTGCGGCCGAGACTTTTGAGCACAATTTCCTTATTCGCCGGTCTATGGATGAACGCCACGCCCTCAACCGTCGCCCTGGCGATATTCTCGATGAGATTAAAATTGCTCTTGATCAGAGCGCGCGATACCACCAACCCCGAGGATTGGAACTCCACGTTTTCTTTACCCAGATCAACCAACACGCGATATCCTTCGCCCAGCACCTGTTGGCCGATCTCCGGAGACAGGCTGGTCGCATCGACACTGCCAGAACGCAGAGCCGCCATGCGTTCAGGAACACCGCCCACACCGAGCAGCACAATGTTGTCGCGGCGCGGCACTAATCCCAAGTGATCCAAGGCAACATAGGTCGCTAACGACGCGGAACCGGCCGGCGTGCCTATCGCAACTTTCTTGCCCTTGAGATCTTCGCCGCTCTTGATCGTCGGCTTGGCGAGAAACAAATAGTCGAGTCGGTTTTCCAAGCCGATAATCATCGAGAATTCCCCACCTCCCGTGTTGGCGTTGACAACATGCGTTCCGCCGACCAAACCGACGGGAACCTGCCCCGCCAACATTGCCTGCATCGCCCTCCCGGCGATAATAAATACCATGTCGACGTCCAAGCCGTATTTGCGGAAGATACCTTGCTCCTTGGCGATCCACAGCGGCTCGACGTTGTTGCTGATCGCGCCATTGGCGATCAAAACCTTGTTCGGCTCGGCGGCGCGCAACGTGGTTTCGCTCGCGCTCATCAAACAAACGGTCAAACAAATTATCCCGACTCTGTTTATCATCTCAAGCCTCATGCCTTTCACCTACCGGATCACCTTATCCGCCCGCGTTCCGATTTTGGTCTGCGGGGCCGCTTTTCGTCTGCGGGGCCGCTTGTCGGACCCGTGTAGGGGCCGAGCTGCGTGTCGGCCCTCCGAACGGCCGGACATCCTTCGATGGACTCACGACCGGCTCCGGTCCTCCCCTACCATTGCCTGATGCCGGTTGCCTCATCGAATCACCTTATCCGCCCGCACCAGCACATTCGGCGGAATCGTCAGGCCGATCTTCTTAGCAGCCGGCAGGCTGATGATGAACTCGAACTTCATTGGCTGCTCCACGGGAAGATCTGCAGGCGTCCGGCCTTTCAAAATCTTGTCCACATACGTAGCGGCGCGCCGGTCCAAGTCGGTAATGCTCACGCCGTAGGTCATAAGCCCACCGTCTCGACAAAATCAGACCTCCAGTATATCGCCGGGAGCCGGCTCTTTACCGCGAGGTCTATAATCTGTTTTCGCTCAGAAACGAGGACGGGGCTCGGCAGCAGCAGGACTGCGCCAACACGCTCCTTGCTTGCGGCTCGGAATGCGGTCTCAATATCCTTGGAACTTAGTACGTCTAGGTATTGAAGCTGCACCTTGAGCGCGCGCGCGGCGAGTTCCGTCTCTTTTAGCACTTGTGCGTAGTCCGGTTGGGTCGAGGTCCCGAGGACGGATACGCGGGAGAGCTTGGGAACAATCTCTTTCAGAAGCTCCAGTCGTTTTCCGCTTAGCTCCGGGGAAAAGGTGGACAATCCAGTGATGTTCCCACCCGGTCGCGCCAGACTGGCGACGAACCCGGTTCCAACTAGATCGCCTTCATTGGTCATGACAATGGGAATCGTGTTCGTCGCTTCCTTGGCAGCGTGGGTTGGTGCCGAACCACTCGTGACGATGATGTCTACCTTGAGACTCACTAGTTCGGCTGCGAGCGCGGGGAGGCGATCGAGTTTTCCCTCTGCAGATCGCCACTCAATGACAATGTTTTTCCCCTCCACGTACCCAAGCGCGCGCAGGCCCTGCCGGAATGCGTCGGTGCGGGCCGAGATAATGGAAAGGGAGACAGTAGTTAAGTATCCTATCCGAGGAATTTTCGCTGGCTGCTGCGCCTGAGCTGGAAGGCTAAGCGCAAAGAGCACGGCGCTAAGCGCAAGGCAAATTATTTTTTTACTCACGAATCCCTCCATCCGAATTCTAAAACCTTGATCGAACAGCCTATCCGCTTTGTGCCCGTGACGCTTAAGAAGCGCGACGTGGGGACGGTCCAGGTTCTCATCAAGTTTGATCCTCACTTCTCCGACGCCCTCAACGGTAACAAGATCTTCCTCGCTGGCTAGTTCCGCCATCTTCAGCGCTTATCACCGGCGCAGTAGCCGCGCTTGTTGGTGTTGGGCAAATATAGTACAAGGTTGGTAAAAGGAGCAAGTGTCAATGGCAACCTCAAAGAAGCTGAAGGAGCAGGAACCGGGAGAAGAACTGCTAGCTGCTCAAGAGCGAGCCTACTACAAAAAGCGGACACATTTGCTACAGCGCTACCAGGGCCAGTTTATTGCTCTCTATCAAGGGCGCGTGGTCGGCCACGGGACGAGCGATGAAGATTTGGCCCGGCAAATGTTTGAAAAACTCGGAGATGTGCCGTTCTTTATCCAGAGAGTTGAGAAAGAATCCACCGTTTATGAGGTGCCCTCTCCAGAAGTGGTGCGCTGACTGTGCCCGCTTACGACCGCGCCTTTAATCCCCCGGCTCCCGTCGCAGACGTAACCGTCGCAAATCCGGTGATAATAAATAAACGTTCCGTCCTTCGGGGCAAGATGGATACGGGCGCCGATATCACCGTTATCCCGGAAAGGCTTGTGGTACCGCTCGGAATCAGTCCAAAGGGCCGCGTTTGGACACGCGGATACGACGGTACTTACGCGCAACGTCCGGTTTATTACGTTCGGCTCACCTTGGAAGGTTTTGTCCTCGCGACCATGCGCTGCATTGCAGCAGACCGCTCCGACGTTCTCCTGGGCCGAAATGTCCTGAACCGCTTTCTCATCATCCTCGACGGTAAAAACCTGACGTTCGAGTTGACGGATCCTTAAAAAGACAGCTATCTGTACTCTAGTGAACCTGAGTCGATTTTTAGATTGCACGGTCATCTGATCACCTTATCCGCCCGCACCAGCACATTCGGCGGAATCGTCAGGCCGATCTTCTTAGCAGCCGGCAGGCTGATGATGAACTCGAACTTCATTGGCTGCTCCACGGGAAGGTCTGCAGGCGTTCGGCCTTTCAAAATCTTGTCCACGAACGTAGCTGCGCGCCGGAACAAGTCGGTAAAGCTCGTCGCATAGCTCATAAGCCCACCAGCTTCCACAAATTCTGCGCTGTTGTATATCGCCGGGAGCCGGCTCTTTACCGCGAGTTCGACAATCTCTGTTCGGTGAGCAGTGGCGATGCTGCCCGCCACCAAAATAAGGACTGCGTCAGCCCGCCCCTTGCCTGCGGCTCGGAATGCGGTCTCAATATCCTTGGGACTTAGGACGTCTAGGTATTGAAGCTTCACTTTAAATGCCCCTGCGGCGAGTTCTATCTCTCTTCGCTGTTGGACGTTGCCCGGGTTGGTTGAAGTCCCAAAGACGGCCACGCGCGAGAGCGTAGGAATGATCTCCTTCAGAAGCTCCAGATGTTTTCCGCTTAGCTCCGGGCGAAGGGTTGCCAAGCCAGTGATGTTTCCGCCAGGCGCCGCAAGGCTAGCGACGAACCCATTGCCAACAGGATCGGGATCCTGCGCCATGACAATAGGAATCGTAGTCGTCGATTCCTTGGCGGCACGGGTTGGTTGCGGACCCGCCGAGACGATGATGTCTACCTTGAGACGCACTAGCTCAGCCGCAAGCGCGGGGAGGCGATCGAGTTTTCCCTCCGCGGATCGCCAGTCAATGACAATGTTTTCCCCTTCCACATACCTTAGCTCCCGCAGACCCTGCCGGAAGGCCTCGGTGCGGGCCGGGATACCGGAAAGGGGGGCAGTGATTAGGAATCCTATCCGGGGGATTTTCGTTGGCTGCTGCGCCTGAGCTGGAAAGGGAAGAGCCAAGAGCATCGAGCAAAAAGTTCGCCGAGTGATTTTTCTAGTCATGCTTTTCTCCGCGTACTGTTTCAGCCGGAGGCTGATCAGCCAAAGGCTGAGCCTGTTGCCTACTGCCTATTGCCTTCCTCTTAAGCCTTCCACCCATGCACGGACACGTCCACCGGTGTCCCCACCGGATCCTGAACGCCCATCTCGGCGCACCGGCCCGCGCCACGCTTCGGTCATGCCGAACGTTTCCTTATAGAAAGTCGCGGTCTTCTCCTGATCTTCCGCCTTGATCGCCAAATGTCTGATCTTCGCCATTGCAAAATCCTCTTCTATTCTGGATATTCAGGCTTCTGTGTGGCTAACCCTGCCAATGCTGATTCAGTGCAAGGACTCGGAAATTGCGCGGCGGATCCGCTGCCTGCCCGCCGCCAGGCAGGCGGGAGGTCGCGGAGGCAA
This sequence comes from Deltaproteobacteria bacterium, assembly GCA_030688735.1. Lineage (GTDB taxonomy): Bacteria > Desulfobacterota > Binatia > UBA9968 > UBA9968 > JACPFE01. The sequence goes on along the minus strand of JAUYJC010000498.1, from coordinate 269 downwards.
CATTCTTTCATTCAGTTCTCTGTGATCTCCGTGTCTCCGTGGTAAGTCTTTCTCTTTCAAACATCTTGAACGATTGGAACATTTTGAACGACTTGAACCCGCGCAACGCGGTCCTTTCTAGCGAACTCTGCCTGCCTTATATTAGGTCTGTTGCAAATTATCATATTGGAGATCATGTTTATGTGACACCGATTTCAACAGCTTGCTGGGTGAGGACCATGCCTGCCTGATCCCCCGGAGGATCTCGCACAGACTGTCCCGACCAGCGA
>JAUYJC010000209.1 GCA_030688735.1 Deltaproteobacteria bacterium | reverse complement strand
ATTTTTGACCGTTCCCTGGTCGTCCGCTGTCTGCTTTGTAATCTGCCCGGAAAACTGGTTGGTCGAACCGATGAATTGCGCGACGAACTGCGTTTTCGGGTGCATGTAAATATCGCGCGGCCCGCCTTCTTGCACGATCACCCCTGAACTCATCACCGCGATCGAATTAGACATGGATAGGGCTTCGATTTGATCGTGGGTGACGTACAAGGTCGTGATGCGCAGGCGGCGCTGCAGCTCGCGCAACTCGAAACGCATGCGCTCGCGCAGTTTGGCGTCGAGATTGCTGAGCGGCTCATCGAGCAGGAGCACCTGCGGACGGCGCACCAGCGCGCGCGCCAGCGCCAGCCGTTGCTGCTGTCCGCCGGAAAGCTGGGTGGCCATGCGGTCTTCCAAACCGCTCATTTCCACCTGTGCAAGCGCTTCGCTGACGCGTTTACGAACCTCTTCGTTGCTGATGCGTTCTTTGGATACCCGCAGCGGAAAAGCCACATTCTCAAGAACCGTGAGGTGCGGCCAGATGGCGTAGCTCTGAAACACCATGCCGATTTCCCGTCTATACGGGGGCACAAAGGCGCCGCTGGAGGAGGAATAGACCGCGGTGCCTGAAACGCTGATTTCTCCCTCGTCGGGCTTTTCCAAGCCGGCGATACAGCGCAACGTCGTGGTCTTACCGCAGCCGGAGGGTCCCAACAAAGTATAAAAGCGGCCTTCCTCGACCTGGAAGGAAATATGGTCCACCGCCTTAACCTGCCTACCGGTGCCATCTATGAATGTTTTTACCAGCCCTTTGACTTCAATCACGGCTTAGTCTGATCCTTATCTATAATATATCGGATATATCGGTTATGCCTGGATACCAACGCGTCCCGAAAGTTTGTAAAAAAGCATCACGATCGCCATCAGGACGAGTATCATGAGGACGCCAATGGCGGCCACGATGGTGACCTGCCCTTGCTCGAACATGGTAAACAAAAGAATGGATAATACCCGGCTTTCGCCGGTAGCGAGTAGAACCGACGTCGAAAACTCCCGAAACGAAACGATACAAATATAAATCCATCCCGCCACAAAACCCGGCCTCAACAGCGGCAGTGTCACACGTTTAAAGGTTGCCCACCACGAAGCGCCCGAAGTCGCCGCGGCTTCTTCCAGCTCGCTGTGGATTTGCAAAATCGATCCGGACGCGGTGCGCATTCCATAGGGAATATAGCGAGTCACATAGGCGATCAGCAGCACCCAGATGGTGCCGTAGATCGGGATCGGGAATGCGACGTAAAGCAGGATCAGCGCCATGCCAAGCACGATCCCTGGAACCGTGATTGGAACGAAAGCCAAAAAGTCGAGAATCCATGCCCCTGGAAGCCGGCTCTTGTAGACTATCCAGGCAATGAGTGAGGTCAACACCATGGCTACCGTCGCGGTTGATATGGCCAAAATGACACTGTTCTGCATGGCGTCCCAGAACGGCCTGAAATTCAGCAAATAGGTGTAATTCTCAAGACTCAGTTTTTGGATCGACTCCCAGCTTGGCGTGGCAAAGAAGGGCAGAAACGACGCCCAAAATAGCACCAGGAACGGCATCAATACGACAAACAAGAAGTACGCCATCAAGAAGCCGAATCCCAACCAACGCCACCCGCCCAGCTCGAATTGGCGCGGCCTGAAAGCCTTCCCCGTTACCGTTTGGAACCGCTTTCCTTCCTTGGTCGAGCGCGTGTACAGCCACACGCCGAGGGCGCTCAAAAGCAGCAGCCCGATGGCCAAGGCGGCGCCACGACCGTAATCGGGAGGATATTCGTTGAAAGCCAGGTAAATTTCGCTTGTATAAACGTAAATGCGCGCCGGAATCCCGATCAGCGCCGGTGTTTCGAACGACTCCAAGGTACGCACGAACAATATCAAAAGCACGGAAGCGCAGGTCGGCATCAGCAGACGCAAGGTGATTCGCTTCAGGGTTTGCCATGTCGGGGCGCCCGACATCATGGCCGATTCCTCCAGCGACGGGTCCATGGATTTAAACGCCGCGACCATCATGAGAAAGGCCAGCGGAACCTGCCCCACCGAGTGCACCCAGATCATCCCGGGCAAGGAGAAAACATTGAACGGCGCCGACTCCAAGCCGAAGAGATACATTAACGCGACGTTTAAATAGCCGAACTTCGGACTGAGCAGAAAAATCCAGGCGATGGATTCCAGAACGCCAGGCAGTATCAGCGGCACGACGGCGATGGGTACAAAAACTACCCGCAGAGGCACATTGGTACGCTCAACCAGCCACGCCAGCGTCGTTCCCAGGAGAAACGACAACCCGGCAGAACCCCCGGCGAAGATGAGCGAGTTCATAAACGTCGAATAGGTGTATTCGCTGGCATAGGCCGCCCGGTAATTTTGCCAACTGTAAATGAACTCCCGTGGAGCCACCTCTTTCTCAAAACTCCCCATGAAAAGCATGAACAGCGGCAGAACTGCCAGATAAATCAGCACGCCCGCCCCTACCACGGGGATAAGCAACGCGGGATCGCGGAATATCTGTAAATTCGACCTTACACTGCTGGGGATGGCGATCGTCGACATGGGACTTCCCCCCGAGTAACGCGCAAGCCCTACCGAAGCTTAAAGATTTCTTTCCAGATCTTCTCGTACTTAGGAAATTCCTTCAGATCGTCCGCGCTGACGAAGTAAATCTTCTCCGTGCGAGTTTTATCCACCGGATCGACTTTGGGGTGGGCCGGAGTTCGCCCGCCTTGTGCCATGACCTTCTGGCCCTCCAGGCTCGCTATCCAACGGGCGAACAACATTGCCGTATTGGGGTGCGGCGCATCCTTAAAAATGGCCGTGCCGTTGATCGAAGCCACACCCTCCGTAAGCATGTAGTTCAACGGCGCGCCCTTTTTGATTCTTGTGGGGTAATGATGGGAATAGCAGGTGATGCAAGCCGCCGCTTGCCCCGCGACCAGCAGCTCGGCCAGTTGCGAGTGCCCCTTGTGAAATTCGACGTTGTTCAGCGCAACCTTTTTCCAGAACGCAATCGCTTTCTCATCGCTCTTGAATTTATATTTGGCGAACGCCAGAAGCATCTCGAGGTCCCTGGGCTCGGCGATCAGCCGATTCTTCCATTTCGGATCGGCGAATTCATCGAAGCTCTTGGGCTCGTCCTGTTTTTTAACCAGGTTCGTATTCCAAGCCGCAACAAAAAACTGCAGGTCCGACGCGATCCAATAGCTCCCTTTGGCGCCATCGGGATACTCAGCGGCTTCCGGTAATTTGGTCTCTAGTAATAGCTTTTGGTCATGGGCTTGAACGACGTTTTCCAAAGGTATTTGCAATATATCGGCCAAGGTCCGACCACCTCGCGCTTCGGTCACCGCCCGCGCCACCAGCTTATCCGAAGTGGCATCGACGTGATTGATTTTAATTCCGGGAAACTTTTTTTCGAAAACCGGTAGTATTCTCGCGGCATTGATCTGCGCCAAGGTACCATAGAAGTTGAGTGTGCCCCCTTCTTTAAGCGCCTTTTTATGAAGCTCCTCCAGGGTTTCCGCATTCGCGGACGCTGCCAGGCCAAGAGCAAGTAAAATGCTTATACTCAAAAACAACCTACGTAATCGGGAAGCTGTATTCATCGGCAATCCTCCAGGATCAATTTATTCCGGCAAGCCGTCAACTCAAGCGCTTCCCTTTAACAACAAAAGGAAGTCGAGTCAACAGCTTGTCGTGATATTGTGAAAAACTATCTTAATTTGAAAATTTCCTTCCAAACCTTTTCATATTTGGCAAAATTCCGGATATCGTCGACGCCGATCGCATAAATCGTCTTCGGACGAATGGGATCCCTCGGCTCAACCTTCGGATGGGCCGGCGTTCGCCCGCCCATAGCGTAGACTTTCTGACCCTCTTCCGACGCCGCCCAGCGGGCAAACAGCCAAGCGGTGTTGGGATGCGGAGCGTCCTTTAATACCGCAACGGCGATAATGCTGCCGAGTCCTTCGGAAAGCATGTAGCCCAACGGCGCGCCTTTCTTAATGCGCGACGGATAGTGATGCGAATAGCAGGTGAAACACGCCGAAGCTTGCCCCGCCACCAGAAGCTCGGCCAACTGCGAGTGGCCTCTGTGAAACTCCACGTTGTTCGCCGCAATCTTGGTCAGAACAGCCCGTGCCTTCTCGAGGCTTTTGTGCTTGTGCATGAAACCGATGACCATTTCTGCGTCGCGCGGCTCGGCGATCAGCTTGCCCTTCCATCTTGGGTCGGCAAAATCGTCCAGCGATTTTGGCTCTTCTTCTTTTTTCACCCTGCTGGTATTCCACGCGCCCACGAAAAAGATCATGTTGTTGGCAATCCAGTAGGACCCCTTCAAATTTTCCGGATATTCCGCAGCCTCGGGGGGAAGTTTTTCTAAGAGCAGTTTCTGGTCGTAGACTTGGGCGATGTTCTCCAAGCCGAATTCAAGCACATCGGCGATGACTCTGCCGCCGCGCGCCTCGGTGATCGCCCGGGCCGCGAGTTTGTCCGACGTGGCGTCGACATGGTTGATCTTTATGCCCGGGAATCTTTTCTCAAAAACCGGATAAATCTTTTCCGCGTTGATCTGGGCCAAAGAACAGTAACAATTCAGCACGCCCCCTTCTTTGACCGCCTTCTTGTAAACCTCATCGATCGTTTCGGCCGATGAGCGCCCGGCGATGGCGAATATCAATAACAGCAGGAAACTGCCGCCCGTTAACAAAAAGAATTTACCTGATCGCATTATAAACCTCCTTTTTTGCGAATGTGTTGCCGATGGGAAATTGACAACACAATCTTCACCCTATCAACTTTTCATTTCCGCAGTCTTTGAGTCAACCCGACGCACTCCTCGGGATATTACCGTAACTTAAAAACCTGTTTCCATACTTTTTCGTATTTCTTCCACTCCTTAATTTCCTCGGTTCCTATGGGATAAAGTTTTTCCGGGCGAATCTTATCCGTGGGATCGACCTTGGGGTGGGCTGGATTTCGACCGCCGTCCGCATAGACTTTCTGCCCCTCCTCGCCTGTTGCCCAACGAGCGAAAAGCAATGCGGTATTCGGATGTGGGGCTCCTTTCGACAGTGCCGTCGCATTTATCGCCGCAATCCCCTCGGTGAGCGAATATCCCACGGGTGCACCTTTCTTAATTCGCCTGGGATAATGATGGATATAGCAAGTAATGCAGGCCGCAGCTTGACCCGCCACGAGTAACTCCGCGAGATCAGAGTGACCTTTGTGAAATTCGACGTTGTTCGCTCCGATTTTTTTTATCAGGGCGATCGCTTTCTCGTCGCTCTTGAATTTCTGGGCCAGACCCATCAAAAGCTCGACGTCCCGAGGCTCTCCGATCAATCTGCCTTTCCATTTTGGATCAGCAAAATCTTCAAACTGCGTAGGCTCGTCGCCCTTCTTTACTAAGTTTGTGTTCCACGCACCAATGATTATCGTCATTGAGCTCGCCACCCAAAATGGGCCTTTTAAGTTTGACGGGTAGGGGTCAACTTCAGGGAAACCGTGATCCATAGTTAGCTTTTGTTCATGAAGCTGCAACACATTTTCCAACGACATTTGAAAAACGTCCGCTATGACCCTGCCGCCGCGAGCTTCTGTCATGGCTCGTACGGCGAGCTTATCAGCCGTGGCGTCGACGTGGTTTACTTTTATTCCCGGAAAGCGTTTTTCGAATGCAGGTAAAATCTTGGCCGCATTGATCTGCGCCAATGTGCCGTAAAAATTAAACTTGCCACCTTCCTTGACCGCCTTCTTGTGCAGTTCCTCGAGTGTTTCCCCATGGGAAACACCAAACGCCAGGGCCACTACTGCCAATACGCTAAGGAAACCTACGTACCTTCTTTTGAATTCAGACATCGAACAAACCTCCTGTGACAGCTATCGTTGTGTCGCATTTAGTAACACAATGTGCGCGCACCTACAGTATGCCGTTTTTAGAGTCAACCCGTTTGACTATTTTCCCCAATGACTACCGAATCTTGAAGATCCCTTTCCAAGTCTTTTCATACTTATTGAACTGCTGGATATCTTCCGGTCCCACGGCATAGATGGTCTTAGGTCGTGTTTTTTCAACCGGGTCGACTTTCGGATGGGCCG
>JAUYJC010000487.1 GCA_030688735.1 Deltaproteobacteria bacterium | reverse complement strand
CGTCGGGAGCGCGCGGATTCGTTTTTGCGTCCGGATGGTCGGGCCGCTTGGCGATGACGAGCCGCTGGCCGGGCATCAACTCCTTCAACCGGTAGGGCCCGCCGCCCATCATGTGCTCTTTGTCCGCCGCCTCGCGGCCGTATTTGTCGAAGGCCGCTTTGCTGGTAACGATCAAGCGGTCGCAGAGAAGGCTCAGGAGCGGCGCGGTCGGTTTGTCGGTGGTGATCCTGACGGTGAATTTATCGACGGCCTCGGCGTTGACGATGGACGGCGCCACCGACGCCTTCTGTTTCGATTGCGGGTCTTTGATGACCCGCGTCATGATCGAGTGAACGACATCTTCCGCGGTCACCGGCGAGCCGTCGTTGAACTTGTAGTTCTTGTTCAGAGAGAAAATCCAGGTCGTCGGATTTTCAACTTTCCAGCGCTCAGCCAGGCGCCCTTCGAAATCACCCTTGCTATAGCTGTAGGTGCAGAACGGGCCGGTGATTTCGCTCCAGATGCCATAAAGCAGCGAAACGCTGTCGCCGTACGGATTGTGGGTTTCGATGGTTTCGGTGACGCCGACCGAAACCCGCGTCTGGGCCTGGATGTCTGCGCTTGTTCCGACGAACACAACGAGCGCTGCAAGTGAAACAGCGAGAGTCTGTTGATGCCTCAGGTTCATTTCGACCTCCCCGTGAAACGAGCGTTGATGGATTGTTTCTATCGCTATATGTTCCAGGCTGTCAAGCTCGTTTGAGTTGGCATTCGTCGCGGGTTCGGTGATAAAAGTTCTTGGGCGGGTTGCGGATCGGGATGTGAGTGCTTTATTGAATCCTTGTTTAAGGGAGCACCTACGCTATGGCCAACCACTTACCCTGCGGCATTGAACTTCCCCAAGTGTTTTTCGACGGGCCGGTGGACATGGAGCATATCCGCAGGTTTGCGATCAAGGCGGAAACTCTCGGCTACGACAGTCTCTGGTTGCAAGAACGGGCGATTGGCGACTTCATCATGCTCGAACCGGTGACGCTGCTCAGTTACGTCGCGGGGATTACAACCAAACTCCGCCTGGGCACCTCGGTGATCTTGCTGACGCTGCGCAATCCGATTCAGCTCGCCAAGGCCTATGCCTCGCTTGATTGCATGAGCGGTGGACGGGCGGTGCTTGGTGTCGGTCTCGGCGGCGGCCATCTCGGATCGCACGAAGATGTCTTCGGCTACACGCGCGAGGGACGAGTGACGCGTTTCACAGAGTCCGTGCAGATAATGAAGCTCCTCTGGACCGAGTCCAAAGCGAGCTTTCAAGGGCGGTACTGGAACTTTAGGGATGTGTCGATGGAGCCCAAGCCGATGCAGAAGCCGCATCTGCCTCTCTGGTTCGGCGGCCATCATGAGAACGCGCTCAAACGCGCCGTCAAATATGGCAATGGCTGGATGGGCGCGGGCTCATCTTCGTCTAACGCGTTCATCCGTGAATCGGCGATGATTCGGCGTTTTCTCGACGAGACAAAACGCGATCTCGCGACTTTCAACTACGGCAAGAGAGTCTATCTCGCCGTCGATAACGACAGGGTGCGCGGCGAGAAACGCATACGCGAGTGGTTCAGCAGGCGCTACAAGAATGCGGACCTTGGGCCGCGCGTCTCCATCTGGGGCAGCAGCGCGGAGTGCACGGAGAAGATTCAAGAGATCGTCAGCGCCGGCGCGCAGCATATCGTTTTCAATCCGATGTTCGACGAGATGGAGCACCTGGAGATCTGCGCCAAAGAGATCATGCCGAATCTTTAGCTAGGAAGAGGGTTCAAGCCGTTCAAATCGTTCAAACAGTTCAAAACGTTTGGTGAGAGGTGGACGGCGTTTCTCGGCCAGGGCGCCAACATTGCGGGTAATAGCGAACCGGTACTTTGCAACTGGATCACCTATTCGAATACTAATGATCGGGACGCGTGAAACGTCATGTTGAAGGTTCGTATCGGAATCAGCTTAGGGGATGGGGCGCTGGACGGGGATTCGCCCGACAAAGTGATCGAGTTCATCGATGACTGCGAACGTTGGGACATCGACTCGGTTTGGGTCAGCGACCGCATCGCGGCGCCAAGGCCGACCCTCGATCCCGTCGTCTTCATGGCTTACCTGGCCTCGCGCATGCGCAATATGAAATTCGGCACCAGCGCGCTTGTGTTGCCGACACGCCATCCCGTGCTGCTCGCCAAGCAACTTGCGACCTTGGATTTTCTCTGCAAGGGCAGGCTGCTTCTGGTCGTCGGCATCGGCGGCGACGATTCCCGCGACTTCGACGCAGTGGGCGTGCGTAAAGAGGAGCGCGGCAAGCGGGGCGATGAAGCGATTACGCTGATGAAGAAACTCTGGAGTGAAGAGAACGTCAACTTCGAGGGACAATTCTATTCGGTGCGTGATTTAACCTTGCTCCCGCGGCCTTATCAGAAAGGAGGGCCACCGGTGTGGGTAGGAGGGCGGAGTAAGGCTGCGTTCCGGCGCGCGGGACGTTTGGCGGAAGGTTGGCTTGCCTCTTCGGTAACGCCCGCGGAGGTCGGCGCGGGCATCGAAGCGATTCGCGCTCACGCCGTCGAAGTCGGCCGTGAGATTCCCGAGGATCACTACGGCGTGCTGGTGCCTTTTTGCTTCGCGCCCCACGCGGACGAAGCTTTGAAGATTGCAGGCCAGTCGATTCGCCGGCGCCAAGACATTTCGCCGACCGAATATTCAGCGCTTGGCACGCCGGAGCAGGTGCGGCTTAAACTGAGAGAGTATGTAGACGTTGGCGCAACGAAGTTCGTCATGCGCCCCTACGGTCCGAAGGAAACCCACGCCGACCAGGTGCGGCTTCTCGCCAAGGAAGTGATCCCTGCTGTACAGACGCCGTTTAGCGCGGCGGAGCGGGAAAATAGGTCGACGTAAGCAATACAGACCGCTCGTTATCGCTCTGCCAACAGCCGCTGTTAAAGCCGTCCCCAACGCTCCGTCCTTAGAGGTTTTACTTGACGCGGCGCTCCCGTCGGAGTAAAAGACGGCTTTTCACTAATGGCCGGATCGTTGCGATCGGTTGAGACCAGTTCTGCGTTGGTGAAATCACGGCGGAGGGTACGACATGTATTCATCAGAGCATTCCGCCCCAGTTGGCCCAGGGACGGGGGCGACCTTCGATCTCGACGCCTATTGCGCTCGGATCA
>JAUYJC010000467.1 GCA_030688735.1 Deltaproteobacteria bacterium | reverse complement strand
CCCGTACCCAGCTTTCCTCCTCGCGCTTCTCGCTGCGACCTGCTTCTCCGCTTAACTTGACCTCCCAACATTAACAGCTAAAAGCGGACTTGACCTCTCTTGACTAGCAAAACAGCAATAAGGTTTGCCTGACCCCACCGTGTTGAACACTCGCCCCGCTGGGCGGTTTTGTCGAGTGGAATAAATATTACCATCGATGTGCAAAGCAACCCTCTCGGCATGGAAAGGAAAGATCAATGGATTCAGCGACGGGAAACAACGAAGAGCGACAATTGATCTTTGCGTGGTGCCGTGCGAGTCTGAGTTTGTAAGTGAAAACTACACGGGTGGCGCCACTGACTATTTGAAACGGGGAGGCTCAGTTAATCCATGGCTCGTTATAACATTTATATCGCCGAGATCCCGAACGGAAAACTTAGTATCAACTACGCCGTGATTCGCTCGACTCTTCAGGGCTTCTTCGACCGGGTGATCAAGCAGACCAGCTTCAGCGATTGCTGGGTTCAATGGTGCAGCTCTCCCCCAGGTTCCATCCAGTCCAATGAGTTACTCGCATACTTTGTCCGGTCTTCCCATAGTTCTCTTACCGGAGGGTTTGGTTTCTCGGGGGCCCTCGGCCACGATGGGACAACCACGTGGAAAACCGGCGGCGATTGCCTGTCAGAGGTGTATGTGAGCCGGTTTAAAGATGATCCGAAGGCCCTCGCCGCCCTTGCCTTCCACGAAATGATGCATAACAAACTGCGCATGGGAAAGGCGCTTCACGGTAAGGGCGGGCTTGCCAATGAAGAAGTGTCCGCCGCAACCTCGTTGACCGACAACAATATTAAGCTGATGGCCGGCAAGCTCGACGGCAAGGCCCCCCAATGGATTGGCGGCTGGAGTTACGCCTCGGATCCCTTGTCGGGATACTATTAACGACGGCGGGCTGGGCTGGCGTCAGTCAGGGGCTGGTCAGGGGCTGGCGTCAGGGCTGAGTATTGACTAGTTGGCCAACTCGCCGGCGAGCTTCTCCTCCGTTTGTTTATCCCGATGCGTCTGATACCAACCATACAGCCGGCTGATCATCGACGCGTCCCGATGAAACCGTCCTGCCAACTCCTTGGTCGTTAGCCCACACCACTCCCGCGCCAGATAAACTAACTGCGCTCTTACCGCCACCCACTGGCGCTGGCGTCCCGCCTGTATCAATATCCTACTTTCCACCTGACGCATTGTACTGATCGCTTGTAACAACCGGTCAAACCCAACCGTCTTTCCTTTAATCTCAATTTCCTTCGCTTTAATCCGTTTCGCTATCTCATTGACAAACCCTTCGTCGCCCAAAAACCGCTGGTCGAGGGTTTGGTAATATTTCTCTTCGTGCCCCTGCCTCATTCCGTCTTCCATAAAACTCTGGTATGCGCGCCGGGCAACTCCGACTCGTGAGCTGAATTGGCTGAGAACTTCTTGCGTGTCGACCTTGACCGGACCTGCCTTAGCCAAATAGGCGGCGTGACTGCTCCATCGGTAGCGCCAGGGATCGTCGGGAACTCGTAATCGCCCGGGATTGAGATGAATGTAGCGCACCAGTTCAAGCCGATACGTATTGCGGTCGCACAGAATCGCTTTGTAGCGCCCTTGAAATAGGTGCCCAACCTTTCGATGGCGCCGGTTGTAGGTCTGAGTGTAGCTGGCTTGAATCCCCTGCATGATCTTGGAGAGCGCCACGCTTTTGGTCTCCAGCAAGAGGTGAACGTGGTTGGACATCAAGACGTAGGCGTAGAGCCGAAACCCGTAGCGCTGGCGATAGTGCTCGATGCGTTCAAGATAAGCGCTTCGGTCTTGGTCGTCTTGAAAGGTTCTCTGTCGCTGATTGCCGCGCACGATCACATGATACAGCGCCCCGTCAAACTCGACTCTGGGCTTGCGTGCCATGGAGCGAAAGTAGGAAGTAGGAAGACATTAAGTCAATACTCAGGCCTGACCCCACTCATACATCGGCTCGTTCATCGTCGCGACGCTCATCCACTTCGTCAAACCCCTGTGAGCCACCCTAGCTCAGTTGGTAGAGCAACTGATTCGTAATCAAGTCCAGCGCCATTTATCAACAGGTTGAAATATCGACTAACCGACTGAAATCACGCAGCAAATCGATTACTCTCCGTTACCCGCCTTTCCCCCCAAATTCGCTCATTTTGCCGTTCATTTCACAACGCTATTCACAACACTTTTTTTGGAACGTCCAGGGCAAAAATATTGTGCTGGCCCTAACGCATCGTAGAAAAAATTGCTATTCACGAAGTCGAGCTGAATATGTGGGTCACCGACATGGCGCATTTTCTGGATGCGGAGGGAGCCGTCCCGACACAGCTCACTTCCTGGCACCTGGTCCAATATCTTGGCTCGATCGTCGAGGCTGTGACGACTGCACCGGTTCAATCTTCGTGTGCGGTTGATATTAAACGCCGGAGAAGGCCCGGTAGAAAATCATGTCCCGGGACAATCCTGGCAGCGTTCGAAGCGCGCACCAACAATATCACGTGGCATTGCTCGATTTGTGAAGATGGCGGACTAATCCATCATTGGCAACGAACACCTTGGGACGGGGAGGCAGACCTGAGTTGCCAAAAATCCACCGCGTAACTTACCGGCATGGCCTCGTCGATGACGATGATCTTGAAGAGTTGACCGGACTGGAAAGAGTGGAATTGGAAGGAGATGCGATCTCCAGGGATATCGTCGTCGCGATTTGCGATAACCAGCTTCTTGAGGCTGCAGGTGACTATGGTGATCCGCTCGTGGAGGATCCTCTGGAGTACGATGAATTGACCATCGAGCACGCCGTCGGCACAACCAGGATTGGACTATTCAACCGCGGCATCATGCTCCTGACCACCAACGAGGAGTTTTATAAGCGGGTCCACCGCGTCTGCGAAACGATTGAACAGGCTGGGAAAATCATGTACTACCCGCAGAGCGGGTAGTATGAGGAAGCCCCCTTGTAAGGGGGCTATGGGCATGCCAAGTGTTCATCTTAGTAGTCGAGTTGGATTTGCTCTTCTTTCTTCTCGTACTCTTCTCGCGTGCGAATGTATTCGCGCACCATCGCTTCATCCAATCCCGCGGTACTCGCGCAATATCCTAGGACCCCAAAATGCAGCCCTACGAAATTGCGCTTGCGACCGTACTTCTGCTGAATCAATTCCCGCACACGGCAGAGCCTTTGTTTTTCTCACCGCCAAAGGCGGTGGCTTAACTGTTGGAGTTATGAGCTGGCGTGCAACCTCGATGATGAACTGAAACAAATTGAAAACGACGATGACGTGCGCGTGGTTATTTGAACGGGAGCAGGGTCGCGCTAAACAGCATCAACACTCGTTTGGCCGGCGACGTGTCGGCGGCTAGCACGCTTACGGCGAAAACGAGGGCAAAGAGCATTAGCAACGGAATCGGCCGCGCTACGCTTCGGATTCTGTGGTGAGAAATTAGCTTTGGAGGAGTTCGGCTCACAACTGCGCAGACTTTACGAGCTTGCTGTTCAGGAATCAAGCGCCCCCCCGTGCGCAACTTTGTATTAATCGCGCCATTCATCACGCCTTTCGGCGGATGTGCCGCGATGCAAGAAAGGACGGGTATTTAAAGACAAATCTGTTTGACAGGGATTTTATCAAAATTGACCGAACAACGGGACGAGCCGGATCCGTATTCCGAGCTAGAGCGATCTCGAATTCTCGAGGACTTCAGGAAGATGTGCCCCCATTACTTCCATTTCGTTCACTTTCAGTTTTGGACTGGATGCCGCCCATCAGAGGCCTGTGTCACCTTCCCTCTGGGATGACTTTATTTGGTGATGCGTAGTCGACACGCCTTTAAAACACCTCCAATTATATCATGCGGTGGCCAGCCAGAAGCTGGCGGCACCAGATGAAGTTCGACCGAAATGGGAGCTGGCTTGATATTATTGGGCCAGAACAATTTTTTTGTAACGTAAAAACTAGTTGACAAGTCGGGCCAGGTTAGGTAAACGCTTGTGTATATAAGCGTCGGATACGAGGAGGGGGTTACGTGAAAACTAAATCGAGTCTCGCTTTAGCTTTTATCGTGTTCTTTTTTCTTGCAAAATCCCTTGGGATTGCTGTCGACCTGAAGCCAGTCGGAGGGATAACCGGATTTGGCGGCGCAGAAAGAGGTGGGGGAAATTCGGCCAGTGGCATTGGAGGCCTGGATGCTTTCGGTCTTCTTCCCCTAGCGAAAGACGTTGGTCTTCAAGGAGGCCTGTTCCTTTCCGGGGGTCAGGGATTTCGCTTCGGGCTCAATGCCGGCCCAGTGCTTAATTTTGCCTCCGGCAAAGTAGGTCTGTTCTTGGACTATGAACATCGGGCCCGCGAGGATTTCAATTATGTCGGTCTTAGGGGCACAGGCGGATATTACTTTGATCGATTCGACGCTCTCCTGAGCTACTCGCAGCCTGTGTCTTCCGTCCACCGCGTTGGTGGTCAGAAATTTACTGGAATCAACGAGCTGCAAGGAATCCTTAGATTCTATCCTACTAACGAAATCGAGGTGAACGGCGGCTTCCTGGTGAACAGTTTTGCCGGACCGGGGCGGCGGGACAACGGCGGAGTAGGAGTCGGGGGGAGCGTGGGCCTGTCATTCAAAGTCTTTGATCCCGTTGTGATTCAGCTAATTCAAGCGAAGTTCGACAACCGTGAACGCTATAGAGTCACCTCAGGAATCCAATTGATTTTTGGCTCGCCCTTACAGGAATTCTTGCGCGAGCACGTCTCTCTGCCTACCACCGGCGGTACCCCGGGAGGGCCAAAAGGTTCGAACTTGCCGGCTCCCCCGCCACCTCCTTCCTGTACGTACTGCCCTGGTTGAGAGAGGTACAAGGCAAGAGCCGGGACGTTTCGCCCGGCTCTTAAGACAACATGTGCCTGTGGCCAGAGCTGAATTTCTGCGAGGCTTTGCTTTGATATCGCCATTCCCTGAATAAAAAAATAGTTCGGCTGCTATTAGTCAGACCCGGTCAACTTGAGCAGTTGAGCGGCGAATGGTTCACCGTATGGCGATCTGTGAACGTCTATCGCCCGGGGTGAAAGATGCCGCCGGCACATGAGACCCTGCATTATTGGTTTTAGGTGAATAGTCCTGTACGCTATACCAAGTCCTTTTCAATTTCCTCTCTGGCTATAGTTACGGCGCTTATTTATGCGAACTCGCTTCCCAATAGTTTTCACTACGACGATTTACATGGAATTGTTTATAATCCCGCCATTCGCGATCTAAGAAACACAATTGCATTCTTCACTGATCCCTCGACTTTGAGTTTGGCCGATTACGCTGACTGGAGACCGGTTTTACAGCTTACGTACGCGATTGATTATGCGATCTGGGGACTAAACCCCACCGGCTTCCGAATTCTCAATCTCCTCCTTCATGTGGCTTCAGCGATTCTTGTTTATCTCATCTTCGCTGAGACAACCAACTCTCACTCGGCAGAGCCATCCAACGGCTTCCAATGGCGGATGCCCGGAGCTCCTCTAATTGCTGCAGCGCTGTTTGCAGTCCACCCGG
Organism: Deltaproteobacteria bacterium; assembly: GCA_030688735.1. Lineage (GTDB taxonomy): Bacteria > Desulfobacterota > Binatia > UBA9968 > UBA9968 > JACPFE01. The sequence continues at coordinate 15,439 of JAUYJC010000467.1, read as the reverse complement.
CTAATAGTCAAGCTGTCAATTATATCTGGGCGCGTAGTGCCCTCTTAGCCGCCTTCTTCTATCTCGTCGGTTTTTACTGTTTCTTGCGTGGGCCCTTACAGAGTAACACAGAAGGAAGAACCACATTATGGCACATCGCTGGGCTCATCTCGTACATATTGGGGTTAGCCACAAAAGCAACGGTTATCACCCTGCCGGCGGCTTTAATACTTTGTGAATTTTTGCGTCCAAGTTCGCCGGCGGCAGACCTGAAAAGATTTCATATTCTAGAATGGGGCCGCGCAAAGACTTTTATTCCAGCACTGGGGGTTTCTCTCGGATATCTCGGCCTTCGTGCTTTTTTGTTGCCTGATAACTTTACGGGCGTACTTACGTCCTATCAAACAACCTCGCTGACTTACCTGCTGACTTCCACGCGCGCGTGGCTGTATTATTTAAAGTTTTTCCTGTGGCCACAGCCAATGATCATCGATTTTCATGACTTTGGCTGGTCCGGCACGCTTTGGGATACCAGAGTACTCTTTTCCCTTGTGGTGATCATTGTTGTCCTTGGTGGCGCGTGGCGGGCATGGAAGTTTGCGCCCTCAGTCACTTTTTTTATACTCTGGTTCTTCATCGCTCTTTTTCCTGAAACCAGCTTTATTCCTCTCACCGAGCCTATTAACTGCTATCGGCCGTACCTTGCCTATGCAGGACTGTGTATCGTTGTTACTAAGCTTGGTCTCGATAAGTCCTTGTGGTTACGGAACAGAACAAACGACGATGCAAAACAGAACCTACGGGGGCGTTGGGTCGCTCAGAGTGCCGTCGTTGTGATCGTCTTGACTATGCTCGCGGCGATGACAATAAAGCGAAACCTCATCTGGCGAAATGAATTCACGTTGTGGAGCGATGTTTTACAGAAAGATCCGACGAACTCCCGCGCGCACATGAGTCTCGGACGATACTTTCTCGATGCCAATGATTATGAACGGGCTAAAGAAATGTTGGAAAAAGCAGTTCAGCTTGCGCCAAAATCTTCTCCCGCCTACCTGTTACGCGGCCACCTCAACTCACTCCTTAACCGAACGAGCGAGGCTCTGGAAGATTTCAACAAGGCTGTCGCATTGGGACCTCGCTCGGCCTACAATTGGCACTATCGAGCCGAACTCTACGCCAAACTCGGTCAATTCGATAAAGCTCTACAGGACTATCGCGTTGCGCTGTCCTTAAAGCCAAAGTTCACCGATGCTTATTTCCGCATGGCGATTGCCTATTTGCAAACCGGCGAGAATGCGCAAGCAATGGAACTGTGCCGCAAGATATGGGAAATAGATCGCTATGATGCTCGAGCCTATAAATGTGTGGGCAGAATTTTGATGGAGCAAAAAAAATATACCGAGGCAGCTCTTGTATACAAGAAAGCGCTGGCCTCCTTGCCGGACAGCCATGAGCTTTGGCTTGATCTGGGTGTAGTGTACAACCAGCTTAGCATGTTCGCAGAAGCGGCACTTGCCTTCGAAAAATCAACCCAACTTTCACGCAAACTAGCCGGTAGGCCGCAAGATTGGTGACAATCTCCGGTACCCGATCCCCTGACTGGATTTCTGTAAATCCATGGATACTGTTAGGCGATTTTTGTCAAATTGACTATTGCACTTGAGAACGAACGAGGTGAACCGATCGGGAAAGTTCTTCGCCCAACAAATTTCATTCATCAGATTTTTTCTTCGCCCGAAGAACTTTCTTTCCATACTCACTTTATTGACTGCTACGACGATGTGATTTTCAACGAGGGTCAGGCTAAGGTATGCCTTTGGCTTAAGTTTGTGGATTAGATGAGAAAGAAGGGAGGAGTCTTGGGCAACGCGGCACCGGTCAGAGAATCCTTTACTGCCTTTAGCTCCGAGTGCAATTTCTTACTCCTTGGCGCGGGTATTGTCCTGCGATTGGTAGTGTTCGGCAATATGGGTTATCTGAACAACGATAACCATCTTGAAGTGATCGAATACGTCGCCCGCTGGTGGGTTCCGCCTCACGCTGACCTGTTCCATCAAGCTTACCATCCACCCTTGTATTATTATCTAGCCGCAGTCTTACTGCACCTGGGCGGTGTCGAGGCGGTCCACGGCCTGTCACTCGCATTGTCCGCCGGCACCCTCGTTCTCATTGCTCTATTACTGTTGCGGCTTCCGTGGATCAACCGAAAGCTACGGCATTGGTGTCTCGCGCTGGCCGTGTTTCACCCGCAATTCATCATGTTTAGCTTGTTCATTTCAAATGATACGCTAGCGATCTTTCTTGGAGCACTCATTTTTTACCAATGCCGGCGTGCGCAGGTGATGCCGTCACTTTTCAATGATGTCTTGCTGGGACTTGCGTTGGGTCTGGGCTTACTGACCAAAGCCGTATTCTTGGCATTCCTATTGCCGTTGCTAGTTTTCCTTTGGATCACGGGCCGTCAGTGGGACTTCGCGGGCCGTCAGCTCGTTTACCGACTCGGTCTTTTTATTCTTATCGCGGGTATCCTTGGTTGCTATAAGTACGTCGAATCCGCCGTCATTTTTGGAAATCCCATAATCAGCAACGTTGATTTTTCAGATTGGGCGCGCCATCAAAAACCGACTTGGATTGGCCCTCGATCCTTATTGGATTTCGATGTATTCAAGCTCGTGAAGACGCCGATTATTTCACCCACCACCGTGCATTCCTATCCGCTGATGACCTATGGTTCTTTCTGGTATTCTCTGATCCCGGAATCGAGTTTTCAAAGCAATACTAGCGAGCCTCTGAATCGATTGGGGTCCCTGATTTATCTCGTCGCCCTTTGCCCAACGATCTTGATGGTGATCGGTGCCGCTCGGCTGGGGAAGGAGTCTTTTACCCTTGGTTATTCGACGATGTCAAGCGAACCTGCTCAAGATCGCGCTGTTTATCAGGGCGTGGTGATTTTCATTCTCTTGCTGAACTTTCTCCTAATCATGGCGGCAGGGTGGCGGTATGATCTCTGGAGCGTTTTCCAGGGCCGTCTTCTCTTCCCGTCATATGTTGCGATCTTGCTCGCGCTTCATGCCGGCATGCAATGGGCGGCTATTTCGCAGTTGTGGAGCCGGATTGTTCGTTGTTTGATGACTGCGCTTCTCGGTCTTTTCGTTGCCTATTTCGTAGTCGAAGTTTCACTGGCGATTGTCTATCCCGACAAGCCGTCGCGCGGTAACCATATGCCCTTTAAGATCAATATGCACGCTCGTTGACAACCTGTCGCAACAGGCATTGCGGTTCAGAAAGGGATTCGAAGCCTTGAACAGCTAAATCCGCCGCGACGTCGATGAAGTCGTTAACTTCGGCCGGTCGACAAGCAGAAATCAACCAAGCGAAGGGATGGTTGGAAAACCGACCTCGCCTCCTCTCCCGCCTACGCATCAATCAGCCTGTTACCAAGCTGACTGCAAGGCTGGATTCCAGGCCCGTGGCTAGCGGTTACCTGGACAGGATTCGCTCCTACACTGCAAGATGCCACAACATTGCCAAGCCGCAGCTAATCGGTGCCCCCTAAGTCCAAGCGGCTTTCGACCAGTCAGGTCGTTTGGCCAAGGCGCGGTGACGTCAACGGAGCGGTGGGGCTGGTATTGTGCCGGAACGACGGAGTCGAGCAGTTTGCTTGGCGTGCTTGATCTGTTCCGCTGTGAGTTTGTTTTTTGCGGGCAACAGCAAAGTCTGCCCGACGCTAATTCTGTCCGGGTTGGAGCCAATGGTTTCCCGGTTCCGCTCATAGATAATTGGCCATAGCTCCATATCACCGTACTGCGCCTTAGCAATAGCTGACAGGCTGTCGCTAGGAACGACTTTATAGGTAGCTTCACCAGACCCGTGCGCTCCCTTCGTTGGCTTGGAATCCCCAGGGATGTAGGCAAGGAAACGGTAGACTTGTCGGCTGCGGGATACGAAAGGAATCCCGGATTTCTTTGTGTACAACTTTTCCAGTAAAGGAACCTTGAGTGACCCGGACCCTATGCCGTGAAGGTAAGACGGCAGCGAGGTGTAATTCTCGATCTGAACACTGACATAGCCCACTTTCGGATACCCGGTATCGGTGAACCGGATCGCGAATTGGCCGCTGTAGGCCCAGACAGGGTGCTTCAGCACTTGGGTCGCATCGGCGCGCGGACCGGCGTCGCTCCCGGCCGCGGCTCGGCCTTTCACATAAAAGTAACCCTTGTCGGATACATATTCACTTTCAGTGCCCAAACTGTTCTCGAACTTTCCGGGAGGCTGACCGGCGTTGAACCATTCCTTGTAGATTTGGACGGCTTCCTGATATGCGGCGGTGTCCTTGATGGCCTCGGTTGCAGAATCTCCCGGACCGAATTCGAGGTCACCGCCGTGGCGCAAACCCAGGGACGGCGAGCCCAATCCCCACCACGCAAGCATCCCTATAGCGTCGTTCATTTCGCTGAACCAAGCCTTGGTGAGGTTCCATTGCGCCGTGATCGGGGAAATCGGGACGGCGCAGATTGACCCGGGAGGGCAGTTCTCACTGAGGGAATTGGTCCCTCTGTCAATGATCGGCTGGTTGGTGTCGCTACCTAGTGGGCCTCGGTTTGTCTGACCCATGGTGATCATTCCCCCATTTCCGCGCAAGCTTTGGCAGCACTCGGGGTCACGTCTATCGATTCTTTAATTTCGCTTCCAACGCTCTCAACGATATCGCTTGAGACGCAGTCGGGCGGTCCCGGACCTGACGGATCGCATTTCCCACGGCGCTGTAATGCAGCCCTACCCTCGCACCGATTTCCCGTAAGCTCATGAGACAATGGCGCCGGAGCAAAAAACTCGCCACATACCGCGCCTGTGTATATCTCTGCTCTCTCCTTCGAATCTCCTCGCCCTTGATACCAAAATAACTTTCCACCTCACTCAATACCGCATCGGCCCTCACTCCTGCAACCTCTCTCACCCGGCTTTCCTCCCCGCGCTTCTCGCTGTGACCTGTTTCTCTGCTTAACTTGACCTCCGCACATTAAAAGCTAACACCGGAACCCGCCTTTTAACCCGACGACGTCGCCATCTAACTCCGATTTCCTTCTCTAATTTCCGAAAAGTGCTTCGAGCCGGCCTCTATACCGGTCCGTAATATCATCGCCGAATTCATTTATGATGTTGCAATTGAGATCGCGAATTAAAGGAACGATGAAATCTGCAATTTGACTCATAATCTCTTGAGGAACGGACTGGTACACCGAAATATACTCGGGCCGAAGAACAATGACGCCCTGCGTGTCATAGGGTTCATTAAGATTATTCAGTAATCTTCCGTGCAACGATGGGACCATGGTCGCGTCCGCACAAACGATATAAGAAGCTTGCGGGGAGTTAGGATGGCGAAAAACAGCTGGATTTGCGGACAATCTCCGCGATAGAGCACTAACATCAAACGTGCCGTTATCAGGCAAAGTGAGATGATAACAGGCTTCCATAAATGTCACTTTCCTCCCAGATCGGAATGTGCGGTGTCCGCCCATCCATCAGTAAATTCATTTCCTTCCGGACTCCTCGCTGGATGGGGATTTTCCCCATCCTTAGGCCATTTCGGAACTGCATTGCCGTCGTTATCCACTTTAAAGCCTTCTTGATCGAAGTTCTTATAATCTCCATCTGGCGGATTCCGTACTGACTTGCTGGCGTGTGGGTGGGGGCGAGGGCTGCCAGGATGGCCCTCCGGCTTGACACGCACCATCGAACCATCGGGATGCGTGTAAACGTCCATTGGGATTGGCTTACCATCATGCACAATCGGTTGCTTCGTTACTGGGTCCCGCACAAAATCGGCCTGCTTCGTAAATCCACTCTCCAGAAGCTCTTTCTCTAGCTCTGCGGGCGATTTGCCATCCATCTTGAGTTTTTTAGCCGCATCACCATACGTATGTCCGTTAGCCAATTTCTTTCCGGTCTTGAAATCGTCTACGGCCTGTTTCGTCTTCGCATCCAGATTCTTTGACCAAATCCCTTCAGGATTTTTTTTGAGAGCCTCCTGAAACTTAGCCTTTCCTCGGGCTCTCCTTGCTGCTTTCTCAGCCAACTCTTTCGCCGCTTCCCGCGCAGCCTTACGCGCAGCTCTCGCGGCAATCATACCACCTACACCCGCTGTAACGGCACCGATGGTTACTCCAATTCCTACACTTTTCCCGAGATCACCCCAATTCCACTTCGTATCGGTAAGAGCTACCTCAGCACAATACTCGACCGCTGCACTCAGACCGCCAGCCAAGGCCCCCGCTGCAACGACTCCAATAGCTGCTGCCGCCGCTGCCGCTTCGACGGCCCACCCCACCGAAGCACCAATCGCGCCAACAACAGCCCCAACCCCCGCAGCTTTTGCTATCGCCCAACCGTCTTTGATTTCACCATGCTTTTTGTATTGGCTGTAGGCTTCAACTCCCGCGCCGATGGCTGCTCCGATGACAGCACCAATAGCTGCCGCTATGAGGATCGCCGGAATGATGAATCCGCCAGTGGGGTCGTAGCGGTTAAGCGGGTCGCCATCGCAGTAGGTGTAAAAGTTAAGGCTGCCGCCGTCGGTGCGCATCGGGTCCATCGTGAGATAGCGGCCGAGTTCCGGGTTGTAGTAGCGCATCAGCGCATAATGCAAACCGGTCTCTTCGTCGTAGTATTGTCCGGGAAGTCGCCATGGCTGGGTGATTTTTCCCACACTGATTCTAGCTTGACCGAAGGCGGCATAGTCGGCTCTCCAAACAACTTCGCCTTTGCCGTCAGTCACGCCAAGCGGCTCGCCCAATCGTCCGGGATGGATGTAATAGACGGCTCCATCGATGCGCATCGCCAAGGGATACGCGCGTTCTGGGAAAAACAAATAATCGCGGCGCGTCGTCTTTCCTTCTGTGGTGGTCACTTCCGACAGCAGTTGCTGCCCTGCCCAGGCATATCGGGTCACTTCCCCCGCAGATCGCTTAAAGATTCGCCGGCCAAAGGCATCGTAGCCGTAGCGTGTTTCACCCGCTGCCGTGCGAGCGCTAACCAGCAAGCCGCTCCCGTTATACATGTACGACGCCGGACCCTTCGGGCATGGGCCGGACACCATGTTGCCGAGCGCATCATAGGTAAAAGATTGCCCGCCGCGATCGGTAATTTGATTGAGGTCGTTGATCGTAGCGGTAACGGAGCCGTCTTTCGTGCGGTTACCGTTGGCGTCAAGCTCGTAGCGTTCTGAATGAGCCCCATCTGATGCGACGACTTCGAGCAGGCGTCCTTCAGCGTCGTAGCGGTATTCCCGGCTTTCGCTATCCCCCTTGAAGCTTTTGACGCGATCACAAACGTCGTATGTCCAGTTACCGGACATGATCGGGCTGGCAGATGATTGTTGAGGAGAAAGTGTGAGTGACTCTGGAAGCCCGATGGCTGTTGATGTGAGGCTGATCCGGGCGCCGTTGGGATAGGCTATCTGCGAAACCGCGCCATTGGCCTCGTAATGGATTGCATATTTGCCGCCGGCCCAGTCCGTGACCTGGCGCACGTTCAGGTCACCGTCACGATCAAACGTGATTTTTTCACCGTCGGGGGTAACGATGCCAATGAGCAGTCCGATTTCGTTGCGGAGATATTGAACGCCCTGTCCGTCGGTATCTTCGCGAGCGATCCGGCCCTTGTCGTCGTATTCGAGTTTGACGGTGCAGGTCTCGTTGATCGCTTCAACGATTCTTTCTCCCTGCAAAATAAACCGTGCTGAAGTTCGGTCGGCGTACTCGATGGTGTGCGCATTCTGGTCGTCATCGTAACGGAAAGTCGCATGAACGCTTCCGTTGACCAGCATTTCTGCCGGCCGGCCCTTTGAGTCATATTCAAACGTGTGGCGGTCGCCGTTGGGGAGCTGCATCGCCGACGGCAACGTCCAACCGTTGTAGTCAAAGACAGTTTCGCCCCCGCGCGCATCGACTACTCGTGTGACTTCACCGGTGTCGGCAAACTCGTGACGCGACTCACGACCGTTCCGATCAGTGACGGACGTACCTTTCCCCGTGGGGCCGTAAGTGAAGCGAGTGGCTGTCCTGTCCGGGTAGGTGAGGCTGTCAACCAAACCACGTTCGTCATAATTGAGACCGAACGAGCTATGCTGCCCGCGCTGAATGGTGGTCAGCCGACCTAGCTCGTCATGATCGAACCCGATTCGAAGCCCGCCTGAGTTTGTGATTGCCGCCAGCCGACGACGAGAACCATGTTCGATCAGGAAAGTTCGTCCTTCTTTGGTAAGGATCGACGCACCGTCGGGTTGAGAGGTAACACGCGCACTGTCGCCCGCGGGGCTCGTGAGCAAGATATCGGAAGACCGTGGATCGACCTCGGCCCTTAAGCCCCGTTTGCGAAACGGCTGGAGCCGAGACTCGAGGATGTCATGGCTTCGCGCCTTCGCCAGCGAATCGATCTGCGCTTTGCGAATTGTGAACATAGGTCTCAGACAACTTAAGGATTCGGACTCGTGTTGCTTTGCGCGGCGGCAGCCAGAGAGATTTCTTCTTGCCGCAACCCCTGTACACTGACGGTCTGCCGGACGAGGTGGTTGGGTTGCTCGCTTTCCATCAGAAAGCGAGTCACCGGTCCAAAGAACTGTCGGATCTCGTCGGCCGTACAGGTCGTCGAAAATACCCGCAAGACACGTGGATCGTAAAACCGAAAGTGGAACTCTTTGTCGTCTTCGGTTTTTACCAGAAGAAACTGCTGCAGGTGAGCACAGAGAGTTTCAAGATTTGCCGTACTGGTTAGAAAGACGCCCCAGCTATGGCCCCACCCCTTTGCTAGAATCCACCGAAAGATTTGGGAATCAGACGGGCAACTTACGAGATAGGGCGCCGCATCCCAGATCGGCTCTTCTTTTCTCCCTTTGTAAAGCGACACATACTCTACGTCCTTGGACTCCAGTAGCCAATAGGCAATATCGATTTCCCGCGCGCTGTCGAGAATGGCGTAAAGAGACTGCCCTTTGGTTACTTCTTTAGACAGCGTGTCTCTAAGAATCTCCCATTGGACAGACAATGTGACACTTCCCTTTCGCCTCGTTATGAACTCGGTTCTTAATCACCCCAACGGGGTGAACCTACGAAGGTCAGGACTCGCAGAACGGTGCCCCCGATTTGGCGGCAGCTTTCAAAGCCGATGCCTGCGGTGAGCCCATCCCCACCTCCCCAATCATCACCGTCATGCATCCCATCACTATCGGGTTCATCGGACCCATGACCGTTCCCGGTTTTTCCACGACGATGTCCATGACACGGCAGGCCATCTGGTTGTTGATGAAAACGGTCGGGCTGCCCATGATGACGTTGCCCACGCCGTCCGCACCGCTGATGCTGACTGCGGGACAGGCGTGCTGGTCGACGATCGTACGCCAGGCGGGCAGATTGCCGATTAAAGTGTTTAGGCTGCCGGGTCCAGGTATAAGTGGGCTGCCGTGAGTAGTTGTATCAGTGACTCGTGCTGCTGGAGGCATGGTCGGTTCACCTCATTCGGTTAGCTGCGCTAACGGTTCAAACGTTCAAATAGTTCCAGTCGTCCAGAGGTCAGAAGTCGCATTTTGCAATCCTCAATCTTCCATCTTCCATCCTCGAGATTTTCACATCTTCGATCCTCGATCCTCAATCGTCGTTCGTGTTCGTCGAGCACGAGCACGAGCACGAGAAACGAGCACGCTTCGTCTAGTTCTTCTTTCCCGTCTTGGTCCCATCATCCGCCTCATCTGGGTCTTTCGGGCTTGAACCGCTGCCGGTGCCGGCGGCGCCGCCGCTGTTGATCAGCACCATCGTCCCTTGGATCGTCACGCCGCTTGGGCCAATATCGACAAAACCTCCGGCGCCTTTGAGCGAGACCTGCATCGCATCGATGATTACTTTCATGCCAGCTTTGAGATGAATCTCCTGACCCGCTTCATGGGCAAACTTTGTTCCGGTTTTTTCATCCAGGTTGGTGCCAATCTGGATGGACATATTGTTGCCAATCTTCTCGTTGTGATTGTTTTCAACGATGACATGCCGGTCATTCATCACGATCTGGCGGTCGTCGTTTTCGACCCGCGTGTCCATGTCCTTCTCGGCGTTGATAAAGATCTGCTCTTGGCCCTTTTTGTCCTCGAAGCGAATTTCGTTATAGTTATCTGCGGTGCCTTTAAGGCTGCTGCGGGTCTTGACAGTGCTCTTGGTTTTTTCATCCGGAAGTTTATACGGCGGCATCTCGCGCGCGTTATAAACGCTGCCGATGATGATCGGTTGATCCGGGTCGCCTTCCAGGAAATCAACGATCACTTCCTGATCGATGCGCGGAATGTTGATCGTACCCCACTGTTTGCCTGACCAAACGGTTCCGACGCGTATCCAACAGGAACTCTTCTCGTCATTCTTCCCGTCGCGGTCCCAGTGAAACTGCGCTTTCACCCGGCCGTACTTGTCGGTGAAGATCTCCTCGCCTTTTGGACCCACCACGATCGCCGTTTGCGTTCCCTGCACGACCGGCTTCGGAGTCAATCGCTGCGGCCGATAGGGCACCGCCACCGGTATGCAGGTGAAACTATTGCTGTAATGGAAATCTCCGCCATCGGATCGATAGTCGCCTGATTGCCGCGCCGAATGGGCCACGGTTGTCAGCAGGTATTGGCCATCGGCGTTGAAATGTCTTTCCAGGGTGAACTTGTAGCCGCTGACAAATTGCCGGCAGTTGCTGGCGCCCTGAATCACCAAGCCCGGCACGGCCTCTTCCTGTATGCGGATATCCGTCGTCCGCCGGTTGTCCTGAAAAATTTTCTGCAGATCGCCGGCCCGGTCGCCGCCGCCCCGGTCCACGCCGTCGAAGCGCTGGGCGTACTCGCCGGGATAATCGTAAATCTCGAACTTGTCGTTGCCGCCTACTTTGAACTTATGGCTCACGCGACCCGCCTGGACGCTGTCTTGGATATTAGCCTCCGCCTCCAGGTGCTTGTGGGGAAGCTCGAAACAGTGATCCCAGAGCGTATATTTGCCCGAACGCCATTCCTGGGCTTTCTCCCAGTCGTAGATGCGATCGTCGTCCCGCGTCCCGCCCTTAACATCTTCGTAAAGGATCTTGCTCTTGGCCGGCAAATCCTGGTGGCTCTGGGTCGTATTGGCCACTACCATCTGGTGACTATTGGAAGTGTGCTTGAAGAAATAGTAAATGCCCTCTTCCTCCATCAGGCGGCTGGCGAAGTTGAAGTCTGTCTCGCGGTACTGGACGCAAAAATCACGCGGATGAAAAGTGCCCTGGATCTCGTAAGTCACGTCGAGCCCTTCTAACACCTTCTTGAGAATGTCCGGCACCGACATCTGTTGAAAAATCCGGCTCTGCGCCTTCTTTGTGGTCTTCCACAGCTCGGGAACAATTTCCATTCGGTAGCTAGTAAACACATCGTCTCGCTCGCCCTGGCTGACGCGATTGCAGATGCCGCTGAAATAGCGCTTGTCGCGCTCCAGCAAGTCTAATCGGACGGTGATTTTTTGCCCCAGCAGTTTGTCAAAGGCCACATCCGTCTCATTCTCGGCGAGCAGATCCAGCTGAAAACTAAATAGGCGTGAGACCGCCTCTTGGCCCGTGAACCCCACCAGCAAGAGTTTGTCCGTGCCCAGAGGGGTCGTAACCTCCATGGGGCGATTTTGTTGGGTGTAACTCATAATGCCGATCTTGAAACCCGGGCCCGGCGGAGCCGCGAACTCGCGGAAATGACTTTACCGCAATCGGACGGCTCGCCGCAAGGTTTCAAGAGCACTCCTTTCGGGAAATCTCGTACTGAGTGCTCGAATCCTTTTTCACCACGTGGGCCCAGCGCGGCAAAGCCGCAACCGAATCTCGGAGTATCTCCCGCAAAGACGCTAAGGCCGCAAAGGTCGGAGATTACAGGTGAAAATCATTCGTAGGAATTTTTATCTATCCCCTCTGAACTTGGCGACCCTTCGACGTTGCTCAGGACATGCTTTGCGCCTTGGCGGGAGGAATTTCCGACTCCGACTGCTTTCAGCTTCCAGATCATTTGCGCCCGCCGCGCAAATTTTGAACTATAGTAGTATAGAGTACGCAGAGGATTCAATGAAGAACCCCGCCGCATAACTATGCTCTCTGCGCCCTCAGCGGTCATGGGGAAAAAATCAAAATCCATTAAAATTGTAAATTGGGTCTCAATGAAATCAAATTCTTGCAACCGGTGATTTTCGCGAAAAAGTGATTTTTTCTCACGACCAGCGCCTCCGCGGTGAGCCACGCTGACTATCGTGTTTGGCCCACGGCCAGAGCCGCACATGAATCCTTAAACTCTACGGCAATTTTGCAATCGGTGCCACATTCGCTGAGCGCTCTAGCTTCGGCCCCTTCCCTACTTGAGTAGCGGTAGGAATATCCATTTTTTTCAGTAACGAACGAGTAGGCGATAGCTCCAAATTGCGGGACACCAGTTTTTATTGCGCATACAGACCGAATGACCTTGCAACGGCTCCCTGTTTTCGAGCCGCACTCTTCCAGGGCTAGTCTTGCGGCTTCGCTCCTGGTATTGGCCCAACGTGCCGCGATGACTGGCCGACCCGCCTGTTGTCCTTGCTGTTGAGCACGCCGGTCGATTTCCTTTTTTGTCTCGTCCTCAGCAACCGTCACGTCGTTACGTAGGACATAGCCAGGTGGGTTGCCCGTCCTGGACTCAATCCTCAAAAACTCCCCCCTGGCCGCTACTACATTTACAATCGTTCCGGGGCCCAATTTTGTTATCACATTAGAATCCGGGCGCGGTTCTCTATACACCGCGGCATATCGGATCACTTTGTACCTGCCGGGCGAGACTTTATCTCTTCGCTCCTCCGGCAGCCCGTCGGGCTTTTTTTCCTTGACAAGAAAGGTGAGTTGGGAGCTTACGATGCCTTCATAGGCCCCGGAAATACTTGCTGTGCCGGCACTTTGGCCGATCACCAGCGACTCCCTGCCGCTCTGTGATCTTACCGAAGCCACATTTTTGTCGCTGCTTCGCCATCTAACACCGATCGAGATCTCCACTTCTTTGCCATCCGAGTACCTCGCTCTCATTTTTAGAGGTTCAACCGCACCGACTTCGAGTTCCTTTTTCTCTGCATACGGTCGCAAAGACAAGAGCTTTGGAGTATCTGCGACCACAGAGAATCGTACTGGCAAGCTTTCGACGGTTCCATAGCTTGCTACGATATCCACCGTACCGCTTCTTTGGGCAGTCAGTTCGCCTTCTGCGTCAACGTCGGCGATGGTCCTATCTCCGCTCTTCCATTTCACTCCCTTAGAAATACCGACTACCTTTCCGTCGGAATACGTGCCCTTCACCGAGGCGGCGAGACGTTCATTGATTTTGAGTTCGGTCTTGTCGACGTGAATCGCCAAAGAGACGATCTGAACGGTCGCCTTGACCGTAAACGTCATGAACTCGGTCATCCTATCTCTATATTGCGCGGTGATTCGAACCTGACCTTGCCTAAGTCCTTCCAGCTTTCCGCTCTCATCAACCCTCGCCACCGCCGGGTCGCTGCTTTCCCACCTGACCTCCTGCAAATTCTTTTCTTCGCTGCCGTCTGAATATTTCGCCAGGGTAGTCAACTCAATCCGCTCCCCCACGATGATGGTACTCTTCCGAGCACCCACCACCAGATTCGTAATCTCCCGGATCGGAGGTTCTGGAATTCGGATTGGAGGCACTCGACTATTAATGGCCAGCCACAACGGGTTGGATGTTTTGCCTTCGTACGAAGCCGTTATCTCGGTCTGACCCGGCTTGATGCCTTCTACTTCACCTGACGAATTCACCGTCGCCACGGATGAGTCGCTGCTTTGCCACTGAATTCCTTCGACGACTTCTTTTTCTGCGCCGTCGGAATGTCGCGCTCTGAGCTTAACTCGTGCCCGTTCGCTTGGCTCAAGCTGGCTACGATCAGTCTCAATCCTTAATGACACGATATGGGGAGCAACAAGCGAGGTCACCCAGGAATAGATGCCCAGCGCCACGGCGCCAGTCAATAATAAACCCAGGCCCCCTATCCCGACATATTTCCATTTCCTTGCTTTTGGCCTCCCACTAAAACTTACTCGCCGGGTTTCTGCGAGTGTTTCCTCCACGCCCTGAGTCTCTGCTACCGTTCTAGTCCTATCGTAGCGATCAACTGTTTCTTCCTCATTACCCAACGTGCTCTGAGATTCTTTGCCGGGTCCAAAAGCCTCGATCATTGTTCGAAAGGTCGGCGTTCTCGCCTGCAATTGTCGCGCCGCCTCCTCAAGTTCTTTCCCAACCTCGGTCAAGCTTCTCGGCCGCTTCTCTGGTTCTTTCTCCAGAGCCTGCATGACCACTCGTTCCACTGAGGAGGGAATGTTCTTACGCAGCTCCCTGAGAGGCAAGGGTTGCTCTTTCAGGTGCTTGATAAGAACAGCACTCGGAGTCGGCGCCGTAAACGGCACCACTCCGGTCAGCATCTCGTAAAGCACGATTCCGAAAGCATAGATATCGGTCTTTTCACTCACCTCCTGACCTTCGATCTGTTCAGGCGCCATATAGGCCGGAGTGCCCATGATTATCCCGGTACGAGTCAGCCGGGTCATTGTCCCGGTTTCCCTCAAGCGGGCGATGCCGAAGTCCATCAGCTTGATTTCATCCGTTCCCGCAACCAGCATGATGTTTTCCGGTTTGATGTCCCGATGAATGACTCCGGCGCGATGCGCCGCGGCTAATCCTTCGGCGATTTGAATTCCCAACCGTAGCGTTCTTTCAACGTCCAACGGCCCTTCTTGGACCAACTCCTTCAAATTCCGCCCCTCAACGTGCTCCATCGCTATAAACAAACTGCCATCATCGGCCTGGTCAAAATCATGAACGGTGATGACATTGCGATGGCTCAAAGTTGCGGCAAGCCGCGCTTCTTGACGGAATCTTTTTATGAACTCCTCATCTCTGGCGAATTCTCCGTGCAGGACCTTTAGCGCCACGTTCCGACCTATGCTCAGTTGCTCGGCCAAATAGACCGTTCCCATCCCGCCGGCGCCGAGTCTTTTCACGACGCGATATCGTCCTTTGATTACCTTCCCAATGAACTTGTCTTGCGTGGCTCCGACCTCTGTGAGAATCGCTCCGTCAACCGGGCACACCTCTGCCAGATCATCGTAACTTTTTTCGCATATTGGACAGGACTTCATATCAATGGGAAGTGAACACGGTTACGGCCCCGTATCGCCAGTAAAACATTATAGATCCATAGGCGCAAATATATCGATCTTTGCCCGCCAACGAACCCGCTCCCTCAACCACAGTAGTTATTTGTACTGTGTTAAGAACGGCTATTTCCCCTGGAGTAGGGTTTTCCGCAACACGGGCACTGACACAGGCGTCGGGCGATGGCCCTTGCCAGACGAAAGCGTGTAGTGGCGATCGACCAAGGGATGTGCCGCTGCATCGGGG
>JAUYJC010000454.1 GCA_030688735.1 Deltaproteobacteria bacterium | reverse complement strand
CCTGGACCATCCGATATCTGGTGGCCGACACCGGTAATTGGCTTCTGGACCGAAAGGTGCTGATCTCGCCTATCGCGGTCGGTAAGGCGGATTTAGCAGGGGAGCGGCTCAATGTCACCCTGACGAAGAAGCAAGTCGAGGAAAGTCCCAGCATTGATACCGACAAGCCGGTGTCGCGCCAGCACGAGGCCTATTTTCACAGCTACTACGGTTACCCCTATTACTGGAGCGGTCCTTACTTGTGGGGCCCCATGTACTATCCGGGGCTCCCGGTCGACGATCAGCAACGAGTTGAAGAACGGCGCGCGGAGCGAGAAGAAGCGGGGGATTCGAATCTGCGCAGCGCCGCTCACGTGACCGGTTATCACATCGAGGCGACGGATGGCGAGATCGGTCATGTCGAAGACTTTATTATTGACGATGAAACCTGGGAGATCCGCTACATGGTGGTGGATACGCGTAATTGGTTGCCGGGCAAGAAGGTGGTTATCGCACCGCGGTGGATTGAGCGAGTGAGCTGGGACGATTCCAAAGTCTACGTAAACTTATCCCGGGAAGCGATCAAGAATGCGCCTGAGTATCATCCGGACACTCTCGATCGGGAATACGAGGGAAAACTTCACGATCATTACGATCGGCCGAAGTATTGGGATCCTCCTTTTGCCGGCCCGAGAAGCGCCTCACACGCAAACCGGCTCCAGGGAAATGATCGAAGAAAAGAGTGAGATATCCTTGGGTGCGAGTAATCAGGATGCGCTGAAACGCAATTCGCCGCGCAAGCGGTAGCAGATCTACAATCATTTCAATGAAGACCATTAGCTTCATCTTTTTCGACGTCGGTGGCGTGCTGCTGACCAACGGTTGGGATACTGCCGGGCGCGAGCAGACTGCGGCGCAATTCGGGCTGGAGTTCGATGAATTCCAGACACGGCATGAGCAACTGTTTGAACCGCTGGAAAGAGCGGAGATAACGCTCCCCGAATATCTCGACGCGGTGATCTTTCACCGGCCGCGCCCGTTCACCCACGAAGAGTTTGTCCACGCCATGCGAAGCCATTCCCGGGCGCACCCGAGTTCGCTCGCGGTGCTGGCAAAGCTGGCCAGGGGCGGCAAATACCGGCTGGGAACCCTCAACAACGAATCCCTCGACCTGAATCTCCACCGGATCAGCCAGTTTGGTCTCCGCCAGTATTGCGGGACTTTTTTCTCGTCCTGCTTCCTCGGCGTTCGCAAACCGGGCCGGAAAATCTACGATATGGCGTTGCGGGTGGCGCAGGTGGAGCCGGAGCACAGCCTGTTCATCGATGACCGCGAGGAGAACGTGGAAGGCGCGCGGGCGGTAGAAATGAATGCGGCGCATCTGCGGGATCCCGCCGACCTCGAAGGGTTGCTCCGCTCGCGCGGAATCGAGTTCTAAAAGTTCCAAGCAGCCATGACTGACAACGATCTGAACGGAAGTTCCCTGCCCGAGCCTTGCATCATCGTGATCTTCGGGGTCACTGGCGATCTGGCCCGCCGCGAGTTGATGCCGGCCCTTTTCGAGTTTACGAGGCAACGGAGGAGCATGCCGGGCGCCTACGAGTGGCTGCTGTACGACGCGATGGGCGGCGACCAGACGCTTTTCCCGCGGGTGGACTGAATTCTTCGCGCCTGGCAGCTCGTCGATCCGATCGTGGGAAAGTGGGCCTCCGCGGCGCTGGCCGACCTGCCAAATTACGAAGCCGGATCGTGGGGTCCGGATGCCGCTGAGCACTTGCTCCGGCGCGACCGCCGCCGATGGCATGCGGGGCCATCCACAAGCCAACAGGCATAAAATATTATGAACAAATGCAACATCGGACTGATCGGCCTCGGCGTCATGGGGAGAAGCCTGGTGCTGAACATGGATAGCAAGGGATTTTCCGCGGCGGTCTATAACCGTACCTGGGAGATCACGGAGAAATTCACCGCCGGGCTCGCCCCAGGGAAAAACGTGAAGCCGGCCCGCTCGCTCGAGGAGTTGGTCTCCATCCTCGAACGGCCGCGTCGAATCATGATCATGATCAAGGCCGGCAAGGCGACCGACGCGGTTATCGGCGACCTCGCACCGCTCCTCCACGCGGGCGATGTCGTGATAGACGGCGGCAACTCTCTTTTCACCGACAGCCAACGACGCTTTCACGAGCTTGCGAAGCAGAACATCCACTTCATTGGCATCGGCGTGTCGGGCGGCGAGGAAGGCGCGCTCAAAGGTCCGTCGCTGATGCCGGGCGGCACCGAGGAGGGCTGGAAAATCATTGCCCCTATTTTCACCCGGGTCGCCGCGCAGGTCGGGGGCGAGCCGTGTGCCCGGTATCTCGGCCCGGATGGGGCCGGTCATTACGTGAAAATGGTGCATAACGGCATCGAATACGCCGAGATGCAGCTCATCTGTGAAGCCTACGATGTTCTCGCCCAACTCCTCGGGCTCGACGCGGACCGGCTGGCGGAGATTTTTGCGAAGTGGAACGAGGGCGATCTCGAGAGCTACCTCATTGAAATCACCGCGCAAATATTTCGCAAGCGAGACCCCGAGAGCGGCCAGCCGCTGGTCGATCTGATCCTCGACCGAGCAAAGCAAAAGGGCACCGGCATGTGGACTCTGGAATCCGCAAACCGGCAGGCGACCGTCGTGTCCACAATCAACGCCGCCGTGGACAGCCGGATCCTTTCATCGCAAAAAGCGGCGCGGACCACTGCTTCGAAGCTACTGCCGAAACCTGAGTCCGCTGCCTTTGCCGGGGATCGCGCGGGCCTTGTCGCCGCGATGCACGATGCGCTCTACGCCGCGAAACTCGTCACCCACGCCCAGGGCGTGGACCTGCTCCGCAGCGCCAGCACGGATCATGGCTGGAATTTGGACATCGCCGGGATAGCGACCATCTGGCGCGGCGGCTGCATCATCCGCTCGCGCCTGCTGGAGCGGATCAGGGAAGCTTTCGAGAGCGATCCCAAGCTCGACAACCTCCTGCTCGCCCCGTTCTCCCGCGCGGCCATCGAGGCCGGCCAGGCCAACTGGCGCAACGTCGTTGCCACCGCCATTACCCACGGCGTCGCCATCCCTGCATTGAGCGCGTCGCTCGCTTACTTCGACAGCCTTCGGCGCGAGCGGCTGCCAGCCAATCTCCTGCAAGCCCAGCGCGACTTTTTCGGCGCGCACAAATACGAGCGCGTGGACCGCGATGGCGAGTTCCACACGGATTGGCAGGACGAAACTCGATCCACGACGCTGTTGAAATAACGATGCTGTGTGATCGCAAAGCCACAAACGTCCTTGGCATCCAGGTTAGGGTTATGCTCATAGCGAAGCGTCCTCCGCTATTAGTTTTTGTGCAGATCGCAATACCGCCGATTTCTCGACACGCCGTCAGCCGGACGCCAATAGCGACGGTAGCGAATGCAAAGAACGAAAGAAATATTATGCTGAAAAGCCAAAGCGG
Organism: Deltaproteobacteria bacterium; assembly: GCA_030688735.1. Lineage (GTDB taxonomy): Bacteria > Desulfobacterota > Binatia > UBA9968 > UBA9968 > JACPFE01. Next base: position 14,506 of record JAUYJC010000454.1, on the reverse strand, counting down.
GAAGGAGTGCATTTCCATGTAGCGAATGAGTTGCTTTGTCCTGAGAGACAAAACATCTGACGAAAAAGGAGACGACACCATGAACGAAATGCTCACCCCCCAAACGAAGCAAACCTCAAAAACTCTCATCATCACCGGCAGCAGCGGACTCATTGGCAACTCGTTTATCGATCGGGTTGGGGATCAATACTCGGAGATTGGCTTCGATCGCGAAGGGCCGCCCCATCCGCCGACGGAGACCCAGGTCGTTATCGACTGCGACCTGAGCTCGGATGAAAGCGTGCGCGCCGCGCTGGACGAAGTGCGTGGGCTCGGGCATACGCGCATCGCGTCGATCATCCATCTCGCGGCCTACTACAGTTTCTCAGGTGAGCCGAGCCTGCTCTACGAGCAAGTGACCGTGCGCGGCACCGAACGGCTGTTGCGCGGGCTGCGTGACTTTAAGGTCGAGCAGTTCATCTTTTCCAGCACGATGCTTGTCCACGCGCCGTGCGAGCCGGGCCAGCGCATCGACGAGGATTGGCCGGTCGAACCGAAGTGGGATTATCCCAAGTCGAAGGTGAAGACGGAACAACTTGTTCTGCGTGAGCGAGGCGATGTGCCGGTGGTGTTCTTGCGCATCGCCGGTGTTTACGATGACCATTGCCATTCGATTCCGATCGCGCACCAGATCAAGCGCATTTACGAAAACCGCCTCATCGCCCGCGTTTTTCCGGGCGACATCACGCACGGACAGTCCTTTGTGCATCTGAAGGATCTGGTCGAGGTGCTGGTTCTCGCCGTCGAACATCGCCAGAAACTCCCGCCAGTGACGACGCTGCTCATCGGCGAGCCGGACACGCTGAACTATGACGAACTCCAACGCTCCATCAGCCGCCAGCTTCACGGCAAAGAACGGAAGACGCATCGCATTCCCAAGGCATTTGCCAAGTTCGGCGCCTGGCTCCAGGGCGTGTTGCCCGGCCCCGGCCCGTTCATCAAGCCGTGGATGATCGATCTGGCTGACGACCATTATGCGCTCGACATTTCTCGCGCGCACGAGCTGCTCGGTTGGAAGCCGGGCCACTGTCTGCGCGAAACATTGCCGAAGATGATCGCCGCGCTCAAAGCCGACCCGCCTGGCTGGTATAAGGAAAACAAGTTGAAGGCGAAGACCGCATCGCCGAATGGTCCAATTTGGCCGCACGTGGCGAACCTGTTTCTCGGTCTCTGGTTGATTGGCACCGCGCCCGCCCTCGGCGTCACGATGCCTGCGCTGCTCTGGAGCGATCTGGCGAGTGGCGCGGCGGCTATGCTATTCAGCGCGCTCGCGATACGCCATGCGTGGGCCGCTTGGGCCGCATGCGGCGTGGGCCTGTGGGTGATGACCGCGCCACTTTTGTTGTGGGCGCCGAACGCCGCCGTTTACAACAATGACTTGCTCACCGGCGCGCTGATGGTCGCGTTTGCGGTCATTGTGCCGCGGCTCGGGCGTGATAGCCCCGGCTCAGGCATCCCGCCGGAATGGAGCTACAATCCTTCCGGGTGGGCGCAAAGGTTGGGGATCGTGTTCCTGGCGATGATCGGCTTTTTCCTCTCGCGTTACATGGCGGCGTTTCAACTCGGACACATCACCGATCCGTGGGACCCATTCTTTGGCAATGGCACCCGCAGCGTGCTCACCTCGGACATCTCGAAACTCTTTCCGGTGTCAGACGCTGGGCTGGGTGCGCTCTCGTACCTGCTCGACGCCCTGGCCGGGCTGATTGGCGGACGGCGACGCTGGCGCACGATGCCGTGGATGGTGCTGCTGTTCGGCTTGTTCATTATCCCGCCGGGTGTGACCAGCATCGTGTTGGTGATCCTTCAGCCGGTCAGTGTCGGCTCCTGGTGCACGCTTTGCCTGGCGGCCTCGGTCGTGATGCTCCTGATGGTGCCACCGGCGCTGGATGAAGTGATCGCCACCAGCCAATTCCTCCTCCGCACCCGGCGCGAGGGCGGCAGCGTCTGGGGCGCATTATGGCTAGGGAAAAGCAGCGCCGCGGAAGAGTCGCAGCCGGTCCAGAGGCGCTCCGGATTTGTGGAGTTGCTGCACGGCATCGAGGTTTTCTCCGCTCCGTGGAACTTGCTGCTGGGCGCGTTGGTTGGCGTCTGGCTCATGTCCGCGCCGTCGGTGCTCGGACTGGGTGGGGCCGCGGCCAATAGCACGCACATCGTTGGCGCGCTGGTGGTGACGTTTGCCGTGGTCGCGTTCGCCGAACCCGCTCGTTTGGTGCGTTTGTTCAACGTGCTGTGCGGTGTGTGGGTGCTCCTCGCGCCATGGCTTTTGGAGGGCGGAACGCCAGCTTGGCCGTGGATCGCTGTCGCCAGTGGGCTTGTCGTCATCGCACTCAGCCTTCGCCGTGGTCCAGTTGAAGATCGTTACGGCAGCTGGCAACGATTTATCCTTTGAGGGCGCGATGAACGAACGAGAAACCGGGATGCGGCGTCGATATTGCTTAGGCAAAGCGGGCAGCGGAGAAATATAACTGAAACAAGTGGATTATTTCGCAGAGCGATCCGCAGAGCCAGGAATAAATCGACAGGGTTGGAACTTGCCGGTGCACGTGTTTCAGTGAGTGGGAGAGAAGTGTGAGACCATGGAGCCGATTATGCCAGACCAAAAAAAAGTTCTTTTGTATTCCAATTCGAAGAATTTCCTGTTAGCCGCAGGCGTTTTGATTGCTGTCTTCGTGACGGGATATCTCGTAGGATATTTGCCTTCGCGCACGAGCGCCAGCAAGGTTACGGAGCAAAATTCACAGCTTCAACAGAACCTCGCGCTGACCGAAAAACGGCTTAGGCTTGCTGAATTGCGCGGACAAATGGGTATCATGAGCTATGAGGCCAATCGGAACAACTATGCCGAGGCCTCGAAGTTCTCAACCGAGTTTTTCAACGGCTTGAGGGAAACGCTCAACGACACTAACGATGAAGCATTGAAACAGAAACTATCAGCGATCGTTGCACGCAGGGACGAGATTACGACCAATATGGCGCAGGCTGATTCGTCCGTAAAGGAAAAGCTCGCGCAGATGTTTGCCGATCTCTTCAAAATGACGGCGCGATAACTCGCGTGGTGAACGTGGGAACAGCGCCGCGCATCGTGCAGAAGCTCGAAGAAATAATTCGTTTGGCAAAGCAAGACCCGATCGCATTGATGCGCGCCGAAAAGGTGCCGTGGATCAAACTTAATAAGTCGCGCAACGCGGTAACTGCGGGCGTGATTCCCGCGGACGCCAGCCGAGTTCCCGTCCGCGTCATTCATACGGATGAGGAATGGATGATTGCAAGTACGGTTTGCCGCGTTTTGGGTTTTACAATTGAAAAGGAACATGATCATGAAAACAAAAAAGGTGTCTGAAAGGAGCATTGTTATGAAGATGAAAATGGGGCCAAGGAGACCATCGCCGTGGAAACGGAGGAGATGAATATCGCCGTCGATCTCGGCGCGCGCCTGCAGCAGGCGTTCGGCGCGGCGGAACGCGAACGGTTCCCTGCCGTGAAACGGGTCGTCGCCCAGACCGAACGGGGTCTGGATGCGGCAACCCGCGCCGGGAGCGCCAGACAGGAGGCCGGATGATAGTCGTCATCACACTCTCGCCGCGGGACTACGACGCGGTTTTGTTCGATCTCGACGGGGTGCTGACCAGGACGGCGAGCGTGCATGCCTCGGCCTGGAAAAAGCTGTTCGACGGTTTTCTCGAGCAGCGCGCCACCCAGGCAGGCGAGCCGTTCGTCCCCTTTGATATAGACACCGACTACCCGCGTTACGTCGACGGCAAGGCGCGCTACGACGGCGTGGCAGCCTTCCTCGCATCGCGCGGGATCGAATTGCCGATGGGTGCAGCCGAAGACGGCCCCGACGTGCAAAGCGTGCGAGCGCTAGGCATTCTGAAGGACGAGTATTTCCAGCAGCAGCTGAAGCAGCAGGGCGTCGAGCCCTATGAAGCGTCGATCACGCTGGTGCGCAAACTCCGCGCGCAGGAGATCAAGACCGCGGTCGTGTCCTCCAGCAACAACTGCGCCGCTGTGCTCGAGGCAGCGCATATCGCGCAGCTGTTCGACGCGCGAGTGGACGGGACGGACGTCACCCGCCTCGAACTCGAGGGCAAGCCGGCACCGGACGCTTTCCTGGAGGCTGCACGGCGCCTCGGTGTGGAACCGGCGCGGGCTGTCGTCGTGGAGGACGCGATTGCCGGCGTCGAGGCGGGGCGCGCCGGCCGATTCGGCTGTGTTATCGGCGTCGATCGCCGCGGGCGCTCGAGCGCGCTGCGTGAAGCCGGCGCCGATGTCGTCGTGACCGATATGGGCCAGGTCCAAGTGGCGGAGGAACCCCCTTCCGCGTGGTCGCTGGTGTTCGATGACTTCGACCCGGCGCGCGAGGGAATCCGTGAGGCACTGTGCACCCTGGGGAATGGCTATTTCGCGACCCGTGGAGCGGCGGTTGGAGCAGTAGCGGACGACGTTCACTATCCGGGGACCTACCTTGGCTGTGGCTACAACCGGTTGCGCACCGACATCGCCGGCCGGGTGGTCGAGAACGAGGACCTCGTCAATTTCCCGAACTGGCTCGCGCTCAGGTTGCGCATCGCCGACCAGGACTGGTTCGATGCGAGAGCGGTCACGATCCTGTCCTACCGCCAGGAGCTCGATCTGCGGCACGACATGCTGTTGCGGCACATAAGTTTCGAGGATGTCCAGGGGCGGCGCAGCACCCTCCGCGAGCGACGCCTGGTCTCGATGGCCGACATGCATATCAGTGCGCTGGAAGTTTCGCTGACTGCTGACAACTGGTCCGCTGGCGTCACGGTCCGATCGGCGATCGACGGACGAGTCGTCAACGCGGGCGCCAAGCTGTACCGCAAATTCAACAACAAGCACCTGGAGCCGTTGGCAGGCGAGCTCGTCGGTGAGGACGGTGTGTGCCTGCTCGTGCGTACCTGCCAGTCGAATATTCATGTCGCCCAGACGGCGCGAACGCGAGCATTCCTCGACGGACAACTTCTCGATGTGCGGCGCCGGGTCATCGAGGAACCGGGATATATCGGGCAGGAACTGAGGGTTGACCTCAAGCAAGGCGAGACGCTGGTGCTGGAGAAGCTGGCGTCTTTCTACACCTCGCGCGATCATGCCATCTCTGAGTGCGGTCTGGAGGCGCGCAAGGCCATTGCGCGTGCCGGCCGCTTCGATGCAGTGATGGCGGATCATGTGCTGGCCTGGAAACACTTGTGGCGTCGCTTCGACGTGCATATCCTGCCGGCCGATCCCGGGTTCAAGTTGAACGTCTCGATGCTGCTGCGTTTGAACATGTTTCACCTGATGCAGGCCGTATCGCCCAACTCGATCGGACTCGATATCGGCGTACCCGCGCGGGCCTGGACCGGGGAGGCGTATCAGGGCCATATATTCTGGGATGAACTGTTCATCTTCCCGTTTTTTAATTATCGAATGCCCGAAATTACCCGATCGCTTCTGATGTACCGCTATCGGCGCCTGGGCGAGGCCCGCGCCGCCGCCGTGGCGGCCGGGTACAAGGGAGCGATGATCCCCTGGCAGAGCGGCAGCGATGGGCAGGAGGAGACTCAGGCGTTCAACCTGAACCCGCGCTCGCAGCGCTGGGTACGCGACAACTCCTACTTGCAGCGTCACGTAGGCAGCGCCGTCGCCTATAACGTCTGGCAGTACTTCCAGGCCACTCGCGATGTCGAGTTTCTGCATTCCTACGGCGCGGAGCTGATCCTCGATATCGCCTGCTTCTGGTCGAGCATCGCGAGTTTCAATGACGAGCGCGGGCGCTACGAGATCCGCGGCGTGATGGGTCCCGACGAGTTCCACGACGGCTACCCGGATTCAGCGGCGCCCGGCCTCAATAACAATGCCTATACCAACGTCATGGCCGTTTGGGTGCTGTGCCGGGCGCTGGATGTGCTCGATCTGCTGTCCGAGGTGCGTCGCGCCGAGCTCACGACGCGACTTGGCTTGTCGGCAGAGGAGATCGCGCGCTGGAGCGATATCAGCCGCAGGATGTTTGTACCGTTCCATGACGATGGAATTATCAGTCAGTTCGAGGGCTACGAAAAATTGCGTGAGCTCGACTGGGAGGACTACCAGACCCGGTATGGAAATATTCAGCGTCTCGATCTTATCCTCGAGGGGGAGAACGACAGCGCCAACCGTTACAAACTCTCGAAACAGGCCGACGTGCTGATGTTGTTCTATCTGTTTTCCGCGGAGGAGCTCGGGGAGCTGTTCACGCGCCTGGGCTATCCGTTCGAGTACGAGACGATCCCGAAAAACGTCACCTACTATGCCGCACGCTCGTCCCACGGCTCCACGCTATCCCGTGTGGTGTGTGCCTGGGTCCTGGCCCGTTCCGACCGGCCGCGCTCGATGAATTTCTTCGCGGAAGCGCTGCAGAGCGACACGAGCGACATCCAGCAGGGCACCACGGCGGAGGGCGTGCATCTCGGCGCGATGGCCGGGTCGGTCGATCTGCTGCAGCGTGTATCGACGGGCATCGAGGTGAGGGGTGATGTTCTGCGGCTCAATCCGGAATTGCCGCAGGAAATGAAGCGCCTCGACATGCGCATCCGCTATCGAGGGCATTCGCTCGACCTGCGGCTCACGCGCGACTCGCTCAGGGTCCGCGGACGTGATGGCGCGGCGGCGCCGATTTCTTTGTGCGTCGACGACAAGGTCTACGAATTCGTCAGCGGCACCACCCGCATGTTCCCCTTACCGGCCGATGAGCCCCCTGCTTCGACGGATCTCACTTAACAAAGGAAGGTTGGTCCATGGAATCGAACGCCGACAAGCACGGGATGAACTCTGCAGCGAAGCGGGAGCCCCACGAGCACCAGGACCATCATGCTCACATGGCGGCGGATTTCCGGAAACGGTTCTGGATCTCGCTGGTCTTGACCCTGCCGATTCTCGTGCTCTCGCCGCTGCTCCAAGCGCTGGTGGGCCTGCGCGAAGCCATCCGCTTTTCCGGCGACATCTATGTCCTATTCGGCCTTTCTTCCGCGGTCTTTTGGTATGGGGGGTGGCCGTTCCTCAAAGGCTTGTTCAACGAACTCAAATCCCGGCAGCCCGGGATGATGACGCTGGTCGCCGTCGCCATCACCACAGCCTATCTATACAGCAGCGCCGTGGTGTTCGGCCTGACCGGCAAGATGTTCTTCTGGGAGCTGGGCACCCTCGTTGACATCATGCTGTTGGGGCACTGGATTGAAATGAAGTCCGTGATGGGCGCCTCAAAGGCCCTGGAGGAACTGGCGAAACTCATGCCCGACGGCAGCGTGAAGGACGTGCCGCTGGGCGAACTGGCGGTGGATGATAAAGTCCTGATCAAGCCAGGGGAGAAAATCCCAGCGGACGGTGTCATCGTCGCGGGCGAGAGCTCGGTCAATGAAGCGATGCTTACCGGGGAATCAACTCCGGCACCCAAAAACGTTGGCGGAAAAGTCATCGGCGGCGCCATCAACGGCGAAGGTTCGTTAACCATTGAGGTCAAGGGCACCGGGAAGGATTCGTTTCTGTCGCAGGTCATCGATCTCGTCAAACAGGCCCAGGAAAGCAAATCCAAAACCCAAGACCTCGCCGACACCGCGGCGCTGTGGCTCACCGTCATTGCTCTCGGCAGCGGCGCGCTCACCCTGGTGATCTGGCTGGTTTTCATGAATCATGAATTTGCCTTCGCCATCGAACGAGCTGTAACCGTGATGGTGATCACCTGTCCGCATGCGCTCGGTCTGGCTGTGCCTTTGGTCGTGGCCGTCTCCACGGCCTTGGCCGCGAGCAACGGCCTGCTCATTCGCAATCGCGTTGCTTTCGAAGGCGCCCGGAAACTGCAGGCCATAATTTTTGACAAAACCGGCACGCTTACCGAGGGCCGCTTTGGCGTGACCGACACCTTGATACTTTCGTCGGATATCAATGAAGAAACGCTGCGCACTTACGCGGCCTCCGTGGACGCGAATTCCGAACATCCCATCGCCAAGGCCATCGCCGCCTCTTCGGAAAAGAAGCTCACGGTCGAAAACTTCAAAGGCATCCCGGGCAAAGGCGCCGAAGGGCGGGTCGAGGGCAAAGAGGTCAAGGTAGTCAGCCCGGGCTTCTTGCACGAACAGAACATCGATCTCACCGACAAACGCATCGAGCCCCTGCAAGCCCAAGGCAAGACGGTTGTGTTTATCCTCGTTGACGGGAAGTTGAAAGGAGCGATTGCCTTGGCCGACATCGTCAGACCGGAAGCGAAGCAAGCGATTGCTGCGCTCAAAGCGTTGAACATCCGCTGCATGATGCTCACCGGCGATAACAAAGCGACGGCCAAATGGGTTTCGGACCAGGTCGGACTGGATGAATACTTCGCCGAAGTCTTACCCCAGGACAAAGCCGCCAAAGTGAAAGAAGTCCAATCCCGCGGCGTGTTGGTGGCCATGACCGGCGATGGCGTGAACGATGCCCCGGCGCTGGCGCAGGCTGATGTAGGCATCGCCATTGGAGCCGGTTCCGATGTGGCAGTCGAAACCGCCGACGTGATTCTGGTGCGGAGCAATCCGCTGGATGTCGTGGCCATCGTGCAGCTTTCTCGCGCCACGTATCGGAAGATGATTCAAAATCTTTTCTGGGCTACGGGCTACAACACGTTCGCCATTCCGTTGGCCGCCGGAGCGCTCTACGCCTGGGGCGTGCTGCTCAGCCCCGCTCTGGGCGCGGTGTTGATGTCGGCGAGCACAGTGATTGTCGCCATCAACGCGCGACTGCTGAGACTGAAGACCGAGCCTAAGGCTGAAGCCAAGCCTGAACCCAAAAAATGACCGATCTGTTGAGGAACAGGAACAAGACTTTTCGAATACACGTAACAGCGTGAAAATCGAAATCAAAAGACAGTGACTATAATCGCCAAGAAAGAAGCATAACCATGAAAGAATCCCAACGGCGGATGGACGAGTTTCGACGGACATGGCTGCGTTGGTTTTAGTTTTCAAAAAGGCGTTCGGCCGCTTGGTAAAAATCATCAACGACACGGCGATGCAAACGTTGAACAGCACGAAGGAGAACACACGCTCTTTATTGGTGTGGGCACCGACCTGGGTTCGGCGACGATTGTTGACGGCGTTCTCGAACCCATGGAACTGGCTGCCCGAGATGCCTCAAGGAAGATGACTTATGGTTGAGCCCGGCGATGACGACGACGGACTGTTGGAAAAGATCCAAAAGGACACGTTCGCCTACTTCCTAAAGGAGACCAACCCGGCCAATGGATTGGTGGCCGATAAAACCAGGTCCGACTGGCCGGCCAGCATCGCCGCCACGGGCCTTGCACTTGCCTCTTACCCCGTGGGAGTTGAACGCGGATTTATTAGCCGCCTTGAAGCGGTTGAGATAACGCGCGCCACCCTGCGATTTTTTCGGGACAGCCCGCAGGGAACAGAACGCGACGCCACCGGCTACAAAGGCTTTTATTATCACTGGCTGGACAGGCATACCGGGCGGCGGGCCTGGAAGTGCGAGCTGTCCACGGTCGACAGCACGTTCCTGCTCGCCGGCGCATTGACAGCGGCGGCTTATTTCGATCGTGATTCTGAAGCGGAGCACCAGATCCGCACGCTGGCGGAGGAACTCTACCTCCGCGCCGATTGGCAATGGGCGCAGAACGGCGAGGCGAGCGTCACCCACGGGTGGAAACCGGAGCGCGGTTTCCTGAAGTATCGGTGGGAGGGTTACGACGAGGCCCTGTTATTGTATATCCTCGGCCTGGGTTCTCCGACTCATCCCCTGCCTGACGTGAGCTACGCCGCCTGGTTGTCGACGTATGCATGGAGGAAAGTTTATGGCATCGAGTTCGTTTATGCGGGTCCGCTCTTTATTCATCAACTCTCCCACGTGTGGATTGACTTTCGCGGCATCCAGGATGAATACATGCGGGACAGGGGCCTCGACTACTTCGAAAACAGTCGTCGCGCCACCTACGTGCAGCAACAGTATGCGATTCGAAATCCGCAAGAGTTCGCTTTCTACGGTGAGCGCTGTTGGGGGATTACGGCGAGCGATGGTCCTGGGCCATCGACCAGAAAAATTGACGGTGTCGATCGGGTGTTCTTCGATTATAAAGCTCGCGGCGCGCCGTACGGACCTGACGACGGCACGCTTGCGCCCTGGGCGGTGATCGCCTCACTGCCATTCGCGCCGGAGATCGTTTTGCCGGCGACCCGGTATTTCATTGATGACGTCCATCTGGAAAAGGCCGAGTGCTATGGCTTTAAAGCGAGCTTCAATCCCAGCTATCCGGTTAAATCGGGCAGCGAGGTGGGTTGGGTTTCACTGTGGAATTACGGGCTGAATCAAGGGCCGATTGTATTGATGATCGAGAATCATCGTTCGGGACTCGTATGGCGGTTCATACGCCAGTGTCCCTATATTGTCGCCGGGCTGCGCCGAGCTGGATTTTCCGGTGGCTGGTTATGACGGGGCTCAACGGGAATCACGCCCCTTGGTTCATGGCCAAGAATTTGAGATGTCCACCACCGCAGCCAAACCAATCGCTGAGGCGTTCGCGCCGCCGCCGTGGCATCAGACAAAGGTCGTCTGCACTTTAGGGCAAGCGACCGACCCGCCCGGGGTGTTGGAACGGCCGAGGCTGAATCGGCTCATCGATCAACGCACAAATAACCAACAGGGATAGAAAAATGAAAATCAACGAAAAAGACTTCCGGGTGCCACCCGGGAAAAAGATCGATCTCAGAAAGTGGCCGACGCGCGTGAAGCCGGTTTACAAGTCGAAGAAGAAATACCACAAACTCCTCGAAGAGCAGGTGGAGGAGTTGAGCTCGCTGCAACGTCTGCACTACGCGTCAAACGGTTATGCGATACTGCTGATTTTTCAGGCGATGGACGCCGCCGGCAAGGACGGGGCCATCCGGCACGTCATGTCCGGGGTCAATCCGCAGGGCTGCCAGGTTTTCAGTTTCAAAGAGCCGAGCGCCGAAGAGTTGGAACATGATTTTCTCTGGCGCACGACCAAGCGTCTGCCGGAACGCGGGCGCATCGGCATCTTCAATCGTTCCTACTATGCGGAGGTGCTCATCGTTCGCGTGCATCCGGAGATCCTGCGCGGCCAGGGGCTGCCGGATGAGTTGCTCGACGAAAAGGCCATATGGCAGGAGCGGTATCGTTCCGTCGTGGACCTGGAGGCGCACCTCCACCGCAACGGCACGCGGATCATCAAGTTCTTCCTGCACCAGTCGAAGGACGAACAACGAAAGCGCTTTCTCAAGCGCATCGATAACCCGGACAAGAACTGGAAACTTAGTATTGCCGACATTGAAGAGAGAAAATTGTGGAAGTATTACATGCAGGCGTATGAGGCGTGCCTGAGCGCAACGAGCACAAAGGATGCGCCCTGGTATGTCGTCCCCGCCGACGATAAAAAGAACGCCCGGCTGATCATTTCCGAGATCATCCTCGACGTATTCAACGGGCTGAAAATGGCCTACCCGAAGCCCGGTGCGAAACGCCGGCGGGAATTGCAATCGATCCGCAAGAGGCTATTGAAGTGAAGACTTATCGTGACGAAAACCGTCTGGAGAGCAATCATGCGTCGCACAAAGATCATTTGCACCGTTGGTCCCGCTACCGAATCGGCCGAGATGCTTCGCAAGTTGGTGGAGGCCGGCACGGATGTCTTTCGGCTCAACTTCTCCCACGGAACGGTAAGCGAACACCAGTCCATCATACGCCGCATCCGGGTCGTCGAGGAGGAGACCGGAAAACCTGTTGCCATCCTTCAGGATCTACCCGGTCCCAAGATCCGGCTTGGCGTTTTCAAAGATGGCTCGGTGGAGCTTCATGCCGGAGATCGTTTCCGCCTCACAACCGAGGACGTTCCCGGGGATCATGAATCCGCATCGGTCAGCTATGCCAAACTTCCTGACGAAGTGAGGCCGGGTCAAAGCATTCTGCTTGCCGACGGGACAGTGGAGTTCACGGTCGAATCAGTCGCCCCACGGGAGATCGTTTGCCGAGTCGTTCTCGGTGGGGTCCTTACGAATCACAAAGGCGTCAACGCGGTAGGGGGAAGCTCAAGCTTGCCCGCTTTCACAGAGCGAGACCAGAAGCTTCTTCTGTCCGGCCTTGAAGCAGGTGTGGATCTGGTTGCACTCTCCTTTGTCCGCTCTCCGGCTGATATTAAATCTGCCCGAGGCTTCCTTGCAGCCCGCCAAGCAAACCTTCCCCTAATGGCCAAAATCGAGAAGCTTGAGTCGTTGGATATGATAGACGAAATTCTTGCCGTTGCTGATTCCATCATGGTGGCGCGCGGTGATCTAGGTATTGAAGTTCCGATCGCTCAGGTGCCTCACATCCAGAAGGAGCTAATCTCCAAAGCGATGCAGGCCGCCAAACCTGTGGTGACAGCCACACAGATGCTTCGTTCTATGGTTGAAAACCCTCGACCCACCCGCGCGGAAGTCGCCGATATTGCAAACGCTGTGCTCGACGGTTCCGATGCGCTGATGCTTTCAGAGGAAAGCGCCGTAGGCGCTTATCCCGTCGAGGCTGTCAAGGTTCTGGCGGAGACTGCCGAGGTAGCGGAGGGCCGACTTTTTGCCCGGCGGCCCTTCGTATCCCTTTCTCCGACCGACAACGTTTCCTCCTCTGAAGCTGTTGCCCATGCCGCAAGTCTCGTGGCCCATCAGGCTAAAGCAACAGCCATTATCTGCTGTACCCGGGCAGGCCAGACGGCTCGGCTCGTTGCGAAATACCGGCCGGCCCAGCCCATTGTCGCTGTCACCCCTGAGCCCCAAACCGTGCGGCCGCTCATGCTGGTCTGGGGTGTCCAGCCATTCCTGTTAGAAGAATTCACATCGATTGATGCCATGATAAAGGCGGCAATAGACCTCGCTTTCAAAAAGGGGATTGTGACGCCGGGAAATAAGGTAGTGATCGTGGCCGCGGCGCCATACACCCCCCCGGGAGAAACCGACTTCCTCCGCGTTGCTACTTTGAATGATCCGCCGTGACGCCGCCGCCGCGAACGCCCGCAAGGCGAACGGCAGCGACGTTTTCGAGCGCTGGAGAAAATCCACAAACAGAGAAGAGTTCCAAGCATCTGAGGATGGCTATAGACTATGAACTTCGCCATATTGGGAGGGCTTACGCTCAAGGAGCTTGCGTTAAAAACCTGGAGCGCGATTGGTAAACACAATTGCCTTGGCAGGGCGGCAGAGCTTGCCTTTTACTTTACGCTGGCTTTGTTCCCCTTGCTCATTGTTCTGCTGAACGTGATCAGTTTTATGCCTGGCGTTCAGGAAACTATTCTGTTCTGGCTATCGAGGCTGATGCCTCCCGATGCGACTCGTATAGTGGAAACCTGGGTCCAGGATGTTTTTGCCAATCGCAGCGGTGGTCTGATCTCTTTCGGCCTGATCTTTTCACTGTGGGCAGCATCGACCGGCATGGGAGCGCTGATCGCGGCGCTCAACAGCGCCTACGAGGTTGCGGAAGGACGGCCGTTCTGGAAGACGCAGCTTTTGGCGCTGGGATTGATTATTGCGCTGTGTCTTCTCGTCATCGGTGGAGCGGTGCTTATAACGTTCGGCGACCCAATGGCCAGCGGCGTGGCCAATCTGGTTGGCTATCAAAAAACCATCGGAACGATATGGCTCGTGATTCACTACTTAACGGGTTTAGCCATGTTGGTTATCGGGATGGCAGTCATCTATGTTTTCGCGCCGAACGTCAGGCAAAGCTGGACTTGGATCGTGCCCGGCACCCTGTTCGCCGTGGTGACCTTTGTAAGCGCTTCTTATCTGTTTTCCCTCTATATCCGGTATGCGCCGAGCTATAATGCCATCTATGGAAGTCTCGGGGCAGTGATCGTCTTGATGCTCTGGCTGTACCTCATGGGGCTCATCACGTACATTGGCGGCGAGATCAATTCCCAGATCGCAAGCGCGGCCCGAAAGCGTGTGGTGCGTGAGGTGTAGCGTGACCATTGCCTCGCTCTTTTTCGCCGAATCAAGAATGACGACGCCTGAGGGCATGGTCGTCAGCTAAGGGTCAATCAAATCAAGGAACAGGCTTTCTCCGCGACCGCAAGGTGGCGCGAGGGATCGAGCCGCGCTGGATGCAGCACGCGGCTTGCGTGGCCTGAAATATGTTTGCCAAAAAAGAACAACAAGTTTGGTTCAGTCTTGGTATGTTCCAGCCGCTCGATTGGTTGCTGCTAGCGGTGCCGGCGGCTTTCGCCATCCGTTATGTTTCGGCCTGGAAGAACGAAACACTGATTTCCATCACCACGGGCTGCTAGGCGACCGGTGGGGCAGGTCTGCGCCGTGCGGCGATAATTCTTTTCAAGATTGTCCACTATTGGACAGCAATCCCTCGTGACTTAAAATAGACTTAGTCCATAACAAGGAGGTGACCATGGCTGAGAATAACGCCGTAGTGGGGATCTACAACTTCGACACCGAGGCAGAAA
>JAUYJC010000452.1 GCA_030688735.1 Deltaproteobacteria bacterium | reverse complement strand
GAAGGAATGGGCGGAGCGAGCATCTGGAAGGATCTCAAAGGGCAGATCTACTTGGGGGACGACGACTTTATCGAGCAGATGCGGGGTAAAGTTGGGGAGCGAGACGAAGATGTCAACATACCGCTGGTGCAGCAACGGGCGTCAGCGCCGATGCTGAGTGCGATTCGTTGCCGACACTCAAACCGTGACGAAGGTATTCGTGCGGCACACGAGACCGGTGCGTACAGTTACGAAGAAATTGCCAAGCATTTCAAGGTCCATTTTACGACGGTGGGACGAATTGTAAGATCACCAGCGCAGCGGCAAGGTGTCCTCCGTGCCAGAAAGTAGATAACGGTCAGCGTTGCTATATTGCTAGACCTGACCCCTATGCTGACCCTATGCTGACCCCTATGCCGCTCTATACCGCTATGCCGGCTTTCGCACCGCCGTGAAGGTCCTGTCCGGATGTGAATGCTGGTCCTTCACTCTTTCCATCTGCTCGGGTTGGGCACACAAAAATCGAGCGTGAATTAACGGGACCAAGGGAAACGGCGCCCTCAGGGCTCCGGGCGCGGCTCCCATTAGGTTTTAAGTACTGGGGCTCTCCTGCTACCGCGCTTTTTCGGAGAGGGCTAATTTGAGAAACTTTCCGGTCGGACTCTTGGGTAGTTCGGACATAAGGATGATTTGCCGGGGATATCGATAGCGAGCGAGGTGTTCTTGGCAGAAAGCGAGCAGATCCGCCGAACCGATCCGCAACTTTCTGTCCCAGAGCCTATCGTAGGGCTGCCAGCGCGTCGCCCACGATCACGCCCGAGCCTTCCGGCAGCACAAAGAGAGGATTAATCTCCAGTTCCGCTATTTGATTCTGCAATGCACTCGCGAGTTGCCCGATCACGCAGATCGCGTGGGCCACGGCTTCGAGATCCGCAGCCGGGCGGCCACGAAAGGCGGTCAGGATAGGGTAGCCGCGAATTTTCCGGATCATCTCTCGGGCTTCATCCAACGTCAGCGGCGCCGGCCAGACGGCAAAATCTCTGATCGCCTCGACGAAAATGCCGCCGAGGCCGAAAGTCACCACCGGGCCGAAGCGCAGGTCCTGGCGCGCGCCGACGATGACTTCCCTGATATCGCCGCCGATCATCTCCTCCACCAGCACTCCATCCAAGTGCGCTCGCGTATTCCATTTCTTGGCCTGCTCCAGAATCTCGTCGAAGGCCCGCTCCACCTCTTCCGCGCTCTCAAGGCCCAGGCGAATCACTCCCGCCTCGGTCTTGTGCAGCAGGTCCGGCGAGGATGCCTTCAGGGCGACGGGACTACCAATGCTTCCGGCCAAGGATTTGGCTTCTACCGCATCGCGGGCCAGCCCGCCGCGCGGCACTCGAAGTCCACAAGCCTTGAACATGGCCTTGGCCTCGACCTCGGTCAATGCCTTGCGCGCGCGAGTCTTTGCTTCAGTGATAATCCTCTCGACCGCAGACGCAACAGCCGGCTCTCTTTCGATCGCAACGGAATGGCGCGCAAGAGCTTTCTCTCGCGCTTCCACATATTGAGCCATCTTGCCAAGCGCTCGAATCCCGCGCACCGGCTCGGGAAAAACCGGCACACCGGATCGGGCCAGGCTCATCCAAATATCCGTACGGGGCAGAGGGAACCAAGTCATCACGACGAGTTTGTCAGTGCCTTGAGCCACTTTCGCGATCGCGGCGGCGAGCTTCTCGTGGGCTCCCGGAACAATGCCGAAGAACACCACGAGATTGTCCACGTTCGGATCCCGAAGAATTACCTCAGCGGCCTGACTGAGAAGTTCCGGCCTGGCTACCGCTTCCGCCGTGACGTCCATCGGATTGGTAATCGCGGCGAACGGCGGCATAATTTTTTTTAGCTCATCTTTGGTGGCGTCGGAGAGATCCGCGAAATCGAGTCCCAGTTCGCTGCCCACATCCGCCATGAGAATGCCCGCCGCTCCCGAGATCGAGAGCACCTGCACGCGCTTGCCGCGCGGCCTGCGGGGCGCTTGGGCGAGGAGCGCGAGATCGAATAGCTCATCCAAACTTTCGGCGCGAAGCACCCCGTTCTGCGAGAAAACCGCCTGGTAGACTTCATCCGCGCCAGCGAGTGATCCGGTGTGCGAAACGCTCGCCTTGGCGCCCGCCTCGGAACGGCCCACTTTCATGATGATGAGCGGTTTGTCCAGCTCCAAAGCCCGGCGCGCCGCCGCCTGAAATGCCACCCCGTCGCGCGCATCCTCAAGGTATCCGAGCATCAGACGGACTTCGGGGTCTTCCAAGAGGTATCGAAGATAATCGGTAAAGCTCAGCACGCACTCGTTGCCGGTGGTAATCCAGTAGCGAAATCCCAAGCCGCGCTCGCGCGCCGCCCCGAGGATATAAGAGCTTAACGCGCCGCTCTGGCTGACGAAGGCCGCCGGTCCCGCTTCCGGGAAGCCGTCATTTAGCCCCACGCTAAAGGATGCCGTCACTCTTTCCGGAAAGTAGACGAAGCCGGAGCAATTGGGACCGCACACCGCGATGCCATATTCGGCGGCAATCCGCGTGATCTCCTCTTGCAGGCGAGCTCCTTCGCCGCCCACTTCGGCGAATCCCGAGCTGATGATGGCCGCCGCTTTCACGCCTTTGGCGCCGCACGCCACCAAAGCGCCGGGGACCGCCGAAGCGGGCAGGGTGATCACAGCCAAGTCCACTTCAGCCGGAATATCGGATAGCTTTGCGAAACAGGGCAGCCCGTCCATCTCTTGGTATTTCGGATTGACCGGATAGATTCCGCCCGCGTAGCCGTACTCGCGAAAAAAGCGCAGGGGTCTCCCGCTGAGCTTATTGGGTTCCGTGGAGGCGCCGATCAAAGCGACGGCGCGGGGGTGAAATAAGCTGTGGAGGTCCAAAGAATTCTCCATTTTTTGAATTGAAAGGGATAAACAAGTTCACCGCAGAGACGCAGAGTTCGCCGAGGGGTTTTTCAAGATGATATCCGCATTCGATTTTCTCCGCGTCCTCAGCGCCTCCGCGGTGAATATTCCGGGTTTTTCCACCGCAAAAGCGATGGCAAGTTTTAGCGCTTGCTATCTTTTTGCGCCAGCCAGGAAGCGGGAACGAAGTCTTTCAGGTCCAGGCGGTCGAAGACGTCCTTGGCAACCCTGTGGCGCGGCGTGTAGCCGGCAAGCGAGGGTTTGGCCGTAGCATCGACGCCCCACTTGGCGGTATTGCCGTCTTCTTTAGTCGACGGGTCCAGATCCGAGCCGCGCGTATTGCTGATGATGAGGATGTCGCGATCCGGCTGACAACGAGTCGCGATCGCCCAACTGACTTGCCGGTCGTTGAAGATGTCGACGTCTTGGTCGACGACCACCACGCGCTTCATATAGAGGTCGTTGCCCAACACCGCCAGGATAGCGTTTTTCGCCTGGCCGGAGATGCGCTGCTCGATGGACACGTAAACGGTAAACGGCGCCGGCACGCGCACCGCCTTCACCGTCGGAACCATCGCGCGCACCGCACGGTATAGATTCGCCTCGATGGGAGTGGTGGAGAGCATCAAATGATCGAGGTGGCCAACGGTGATGTCCAGAAAAGTCGCGTCGCGCCGGTGCGTGATCGCGCGTACCTTGACGACTTCGCGTTGCCGTTCGCCGAGGCTATAACCGGTGAACTCGCCGAAAGGACCCTCCGGCGTGCGCTCGTGGGGCAAAATTTCCGCTTCAATAATTATCTCCGCGTGAGCGGGAACTAACAGCTCTGAAGTCTCGCACTTTACCAGCTCCAGCGGCTCGCCCAAGAGCCCGCCCATGATGGCGCGCTCATCCTCATCGATGGAGCCAATCGCAAGGCAGCCTAACGCGATGGCCGGATGAACGCCGATGGCGAAAGCGACCGGCAGCGCTTCTCCCCGTGCCTCGGCGGCGCGCTGGAACTCCCAGAGATGTTTCGCCAACGTGAGATGAATCGAAGTCCTATCGCGGCCCTGAATCATCAGCCGGTTGTAGGCACAGTTCCAAGTGTCGCTGTTGGGATCTTTGGCAAATGAGATGGCCGCGGTGATGTACGCGCCGGCATCCTGCACGTGGTGCAGGATTTGCGGCAGGTTATAAAGATTGATCTGGTCGCCGGTGAGAATCACTTCTTTCACCGGCGCTTTAGAGACGGTCTTCGGTGCAATCGGTTTTTCCATCGCCCGCAGATAAGCCTTTTGCATTTCTGCCGGCTTAGCGTTGATCGCCATAGCCAACCTGGCTCGGCTGGCGTGAAGGTTAGTCATAACCGGAAACTTGGTTCCCTTTACTTTTTCAAAGAGCAAGATCGGACGCCGTTTGGCTTGCTGCTCGATCTTCACGGTGATCGCGGTGATTTCAAAAGCCGGATCGACTTCGCGGGAGATAGTAAGGAAATCTTCCGGGTGATTTTGTTTGATCAGATCTAAATAGCTACGAAAGTCTTGTGGCATATGTTTTCCATTTTAGATTTTTGATTGCTCGGTCATCGGATTACTCGATCTGCTCTAACCAACACATTCGGCGGAATCGTCAGGCCGATTTGCTTGGCCGCTTTGAGATTGATGGCAAATTCGACCTTCAGCGGCTGCTCGACCGGTCGTTCGGTGGGCTTGGCGCCTTTGGGTATCTTGTCCATGTAGGCGGCGGCACGGCGGAACTGGGTGTAACGTTCTGCCCCGTTAACTTTGGGGTATTGGTAGTTGATCTCAGCCAAATATAAACGGATTCAAACTAGATCGCCTGAGCAACCTCGATACGTTTCAGGCGCTCTTCAAACCGGTTCATCTGTTCTTTCATGACTCTCATTTCGATATCGAGGGTCTCATGGAGCTTCATGAAGCCATCGACATGGGTGGCTAAGCGATCTATGCGGTCTTCGACTGACGAAAACCTCTCGTTCATTTCCTTTCGGACCTCGCGAAATTCAAGCCCAAACTTCGCATCCATTTGGCGAATCCTGGCGTCTATCCCCTGAAATTTCGAATCGACCCGATTGAACCTCGCGTCCATGCCCTGAAATTTCGAATCGACCCGGTTGAACCTCGCGTCTGTCCGGCGAATTCCGGCCTGAACAGTTCTCTGCAACAATGTGAGTTGTTGATTAATGGTTCGAGTCTTCTTTGCAGGGGTCTTCTTTGCCATTTGCCTTATCTTGCTGCCTTAAGCCTATTCAAAAGTCAAGAATCAAAATGACCTGATCACCCTGTCCGTCAGCCTTATGATTTTGGGTCCTTCGGCAAAACTCAGGACAGGTTCTAGATTCCCCGCTCATCGGATTACTTTATCGGCTCTAACAAGCACGTTGGGCGGAATCGTCAGGCCGATCTGCTTAGCCGCTTTCAGATTGACGATGAACTCGAACTTCATCGGCTGCTCGACGGGCAGGTCTGCGGGCGTTCTGCCTTTCAGAATCTTGTCCACATATGTAGCGGCGCGCCGGTCCAAGTCGTTGATGCTCACGCCGTAGGTCATCAGCCCTCCGTCTTCCACATAATTGCTCTGCGGGTATATCACCGGGAGCCGGCTCTTTACCGCGAGTTCTGCAATTTGTGTTCGGTGAGCAGAAGCGACGCCGCCCGACACCAGGAAAAGGACTGCCTCAGCCCGCCCCTTGCCTGCGGCTCGGAATGCGGTCTCAATATCCTTGGGACTTAGGACGTCTAGGTATTGAAGCTTCACTCCGAACGCCTTTGCGGCGAGCTCCACCTCTCTTAACATTTGTGCGCTGCCCGGCTGGGTTGAAGTCCCGAAGACGGCCACGCGGGAGAGCTTGGGAACCGTTTCTTTCAGTAGCTCCGGTTGTTTTCCGCTTAGCTCCGGGGCAAGCCTGGACAATCCCGTGATGTTCCCGCCAGGTCGCGCCAGGCTGGCGACGAACCCAGTTCCAACAGGATCGACATCCTGCGTCATGACAATGGGAATCGTGACAGTTGCTTCCTTGGCGGCACGGGTTACTATCGCACCGCCGGTGACGATGACGTCTACCTTGAGACGCACTAGCTCCGCCGCGAGCGCGGGAAGGCGATCGAGTTTTTCCTCAGCAGATCGCCACTCAATGACAATGTTTTTCCCCTCAATGTAACCAAGCTCGCGCAGACCCTGCCGGAATGCCTCTCTGCGGGCCGAGTTTGCAGAAAGGGAGGAGCCAGTTAGCCATCCTATCCGGGGGATTTTCGTTGGCTGCTGCGCCTCGGCGGACAAGCAAAGCGCAAAGAGCATGGCGCTAAGCGCAAGACAAAAGACTTTTTTTCTCATGAGCTTTCTCCCGCGTTTTTGCTGGCTGCGAAGGGATACGTTTTGTCATTTCGACCGAAGGGAGAAATCCTTCTTAGATCCCTCGCATTCGCTCGGGATGACGGCCCCGTCCGGTCACTTGGCGTCCTTGCGCGAGTCAATTGTCTCCAGCTAGACCTTCGGCAGCCGCTCGATAACCGCGCGCGGAATGAAATCTTCAAGCCGCGTTTTCTCCATGGCGGTTTTTGGCACCGCGACGCGCGCTTCATAGGGACGCTGCACCGGTTTGGTGGCGTCGATGATCATCTTGGCGGTCATGATGTTGTCGGTCTGCGAAGGGTCGAGCGTGTTGCCCTTGACGTTTCTAATAACGTCCACATCCTGGTCCGCTTGCACCCGCGTAGCCACGGCCCACATCACTTCCTCTTCATTATAAATATCGATGTCGGCGTCGACGACCACCACATGCTTGACGAAGTCGCAGCCGCCGAGCGCCGCCAGCGCCGCCTGTTTGGTCTCGCCGTCGACTTTCTTGTCGATGGAGATATAGCAGTTAAAGCGGCAGCCGCCCGACATTGGGAAATGGACGGCTTTGACCGTCGGCACGACGCCGCGAATGAGATTGAACAGGCTTCCCTCCTTGGGAATGCCGCCGAGCACCCAGGTGTCTCGGTGGCCGGTGAAGATGTGTTGAAAAATAGCGTCGCGCCGGTGCGTGATGGCGCTTACCTCGATGACGTTGCGCAGCCGCTGCGGCCCGTAGTAGCCGGTGAATTCCCCGAACGGCCCCTCCACCTCTTTTACGTTGGGCAGCACATGGCCCTCGATCACCATCTCGGCATCGGCCGGCACCATGAATTCCGCGCCCAAAGTTTCCGACGGCGTTAGCCGGAGCGGCGCTCCCATGATGGCGCCGACCTTGGCGTAGTCGTCGACGCCGAAAGGTGAAACGTTCAACGAGCCCAAATAGAATGCCGGGTGATGGCTGATCACAATGGCGACGGGCGTAGAGCGGTTCTTTTCCTCGTTTTTCCGGTGAATCTGCCAGTTGTGCCTGGGCGACATGTGGAGACCGAGTTTGCGCGGTCCCTTCACCATGTTGCGCTGGAACGAGATGTTGTAGAACCCTCCGTCCGGATCCTTCATTACCGGTGTCATGTCGATGTACGGCGCCGGGTCCATCGCATGGTGCCGCACCACCGGCAACTCGAAAATGTTTGCGTCGTCGCCGCGCTTGACGACCTGTTTGACCGGCGCCTCCCGCGCGGAGATCGTTACGGGCGGGAGCAAAAGCTCTTCGCGGCGCGCGTACTCCAGGCTCAGCGGCAATTCGCCTTCATTAGGTTTCATGCCCAGAGACAAAGCGCAACGCTGGCGGGTGGCGAAGACATTGCTCAGCAACGGGAAAGCGGAGGGTTTGCCGTCCATGCCAAGCGGTTTTTCAAAAAGCAGAACAGGAAATTTTTTCTGATTCTCCAGGTGCTGGAGCAGAGCGGTCACTTCGAATTGATGCGGCGCCACCGGCCGCTCGATGCGCACGAAATCGTAGGGGAGCCGTTCTTGTAGATCGTCGAGGAAGCCCCTGAGATCCATTTCCATGGCGATCGCCTAGGCACTCGGCTGGGCCGCTATTTCAATCCCTGCCAGTTGTGCCAAAGCGCGGCGGGTATAAACTTTCGCCATGCGCTTGCGATACCAGTAGTCCAAATCCGCATTGTCCAGCGGGTGGGATATCTTCGCCGCGGCATCGGCGACGGTTTCGATCAACTCCTTGGTGATCTTTTTACCTTGAAGCAAGGTCATTGCTTCGGAGACGACCTTCGGCGCTGAAGCGACCGCCGTCAGTACGACGCGCGCATGCCGGCACTCTCCCTGGCTGTCCATGTCCATCGTCGCCGCCACGCCCAAGATCGGAAAATCGAACGATCCGCGGCGGCGCAGTTTCATATAGACGTTACGGAAACTCAGCGCTTCTTTGGGGATGAGCAATCCTTTAAGCACTTCGTCTTTGCCCTTGGCGCAGTAATCGATCCCATCGTCGCGGTATAACTCTTCGAGCTTGACGCGTCGCTCACCTTGCTTGCTTACCAGGACAGCCACTGCGCCCAGGCTCACCAGCACGGGTGCGGTGTCCGATGACGCGATCGCCAGGCACTTCTCGCTGCCGGGCGCCACCAAACAGATCTGGCCGTCCTTTTTCATGCAAAACCCGACAGCCTGTCGCCAGAAAAAAGTTTGGTCGTAGTAATTGCAGCGCGTATCGACGAGGACGTTGCCGCCGATGGTGCCCATGTTGCGCAGTTGCGGCGTGGACACCGATTCCGCGGCATGGGCGAGGGCGGGCAAGCGCTTGGCGATCACGGGATGGTGCGAAACCGCCGTCAGGCTTTCGCCGGCGCCGATCCAAAGGCCGTCTTTAGTTTGACGAATTCCCTTAAGCTCGCGCAAGCCTCTGAGCGACACCAGATGGCGCGGTGCAAACTGACCCCGTTTCATTTTGGCATAAACGTCCGTGCCGCCCGCCACGAGCATCGCGTCGGGACCCAAATCAGCCAACACCTTGGCCGCTTCTCTCAAAGAGCGCGGCTGGATATATTCAAAGTCTGGTAATCTTAACATAGTTCAACTTAGGCTCGCTTTGCGGTCTCGATCTTCTCTCTAAGCCAAATATTGATAAGCTTTTCGGATGGGACCTTCTTCGATTTTGCGATCTTGTTTAGCTTGAGGATGATTTCTTTGTCAATGGCGACGAGATGTTTTCTGCTCTTGACGTCTACGTCAAATTTAGCTTCCGGCATTTGATCCCAATAATCACCCATATCGTGTGTGTCGAAGAACGCCACAAGCTCATCAAGTGAGCCCAATTTGGGTAAAGGTTTAGACTTACTTGTTGCCATATCTCTTTCTTTCTCTATCCGCCATGTCTCTGGCGCTCAGTATCAAGGCCTCTTTAGTTTTCTTGTGGATGAACAGAGCTGCCAAATATCTCCCGGCATCAGTTTGTCCTAAGGCAAGATAGACATCCTCTCCCTTGCGCTCGCCTTTTTCAACGAAGCGAATTTTGGGCCGATTATCAAGCAGCTCTTCCACCTCGTACGGCTCGACATGATGTTTGAAGGCAAGTTTGTCGACAACATGTCTGAGCCAAATGATGCCTCCGATCTTCATTCCTGTCCCGCACAGTTTTAATCACACAACTCTCGATGTAGCCTCGATGACGACTGGGCGCAGGATTAAGGGCTAACTTTTCTGCTCGACTTTCACCCCTTCACCCGGCTGCCACTTGAGCGGCGCGGGAAATTCAAACTGGGGAATCGACACGGCTTTCAGCCGTCCTTCAAGCGCTCTGAGAATTTTGTCCGGGCTGATGGGAATCTCGTGGATCCTCACGCCGATCGCATCATATAGAGCATTCGAAACCGCGGGAACCACGGGTAACAGCGGTCCCTGTCCCGCTTCTTTTGCCCCGTAGGGTCCTTCCGGATCGATGGTTTCAACCAGGATCGTTTCGATCTCCGGTGTCTCCAGCGTGGTCGGACTCTTGTATTCCAAAATTGACGGAATCTTGTGCAGGCCGTTTTTGCGGAAGATCTGCTCTTCCATCAAGGCCTCGCCCAGTGCCATGTAGACGCTGCCCTCGGTCTGGCCTTCCACCAGCAACGGATTGAACGCCTTGCCGCAATCATGGGCGATCCAGACCTTGTCGATCTTGATCTCGCCGGTCTCGCTGTCGCAGTGAAGCTCGACGATCGCCGTCGAAAAGGTGTATGCCGGCGTTGGGCCGACGCCGGAACCTTTGAACTCTCGGGGATTCTTGGGCGGCCAGTAACTGCCGGTGGCGCCCAGCGTGCCGTGTTTTCCCTCCGCCTTGACCACGCACTCGGCGAAGCTGATGCCGCGCGTCGGCAAGCTTGCGCTGCGAACCTGCCCGTCGGCGAACTCGAGATCGTCGGTGGGCACCTCGAGCGCTTCGCTCGCCGCTTCGAGGAGCAGCGGCTTGAGTTTCCCGCATGCCTGAATAGTAGCGTTGCCCGTCATGATGGTAACCCGGCTGGAATAACTGCCGAGATCGACCGGAGTGAGATCCGTATCGGCGGTAACGACCCGGATGTCGGCGGGATCTATGCCGAACTCCTCCGCGATCGCGTAGACGAGAATCGAATCCGATCCCTGGCCGATGTCGGTGGAGCCGCAGAAAACCGTGACGCCGCCGCTGCGGTCGAGTTTAATTTGCACGCCCGAGTGGGGCATGTTGTTCCAGTAAATCGGCAGGCCCGCGCCGGTGATATAGGCGCTGGCGGCAAAGCCGATGCCGTGGCCGAAGGGCAGCTTGCGGAACTTTTTCTTCCACTCCGCCCGCTCGGCGACTTTCTCGATGCATTCGCGCAGGCCGCAACTGCTGATCTGGAGACCGTTGATGGTGACCGAATTGGCCTCGACGAGTTGCTTGAGCCGCAATTCGAGGGGATCGATGCCGAGCTTCTCGGCGATCTCATCCATCTGAATTTCCTCGGCGAAGCGCGGCTGGGGCGTGCCGTGGCCGCGCTTGGGCCCGCACGCCGGTTTGTTGGTAAAAACGCGCACGCCCTCGAATTTGTACGCCGGCACTTTATACGTCACGGTCTGGAGCGCGCCGGTATAGTAAACCGACGCCAACCCGTAGCTGCTGTAGCCGCCGCCGTCGAGAAAAGTCTTATACTGCATCGCCTGGATCGTGCCGTCGTTTTTGACGCCGGTTTTCGCCCACATCTTGACCGGATGTCTGCCGCGATGGACATAGAAGCATTCCTCGCGCGAGAGGGTGAATTTCACCGGCCTCCTCGTAATCATCGACAGCTTGGCCGCGCAGATCTCGTGCGAGAATGGATCGCTCTTACCGCCGAAGCCGCCGCCGACGGGCGCCGCGATCACGCGGATGCGGCTGGCCGGAAGCTTGAGCACTTTGGCCAGAGCGCGGTGCAGATAGTGCGGTGTCTGGGTTGACGACCAGAGCGTGAGCTTGTCGTCCGGGCCGTAAAAACCGACCGCGCAGTACTGCTCCATCGGCAGATGAGTATTGCCCGGATAAAAAAAGGTTCCCTCGAAAATATGGTCCGAGCGGGCGAAGCCGCCTTCGATGTCGCCGAATTCGAGGGATACGGC